>JBDRPZ010000032.1:0-32266 GCA_043826585.1 Pseudomonadota bacterium | reverse complement strand
CCGTACTCAACACCATTTTCGCTTGTGAAGATTTGTCCAAATGCACGTTTCATTTCTGGAGCCCTAACAGTTATTAGGCGGAAGAACCTGTCCGCATATGCATCAATAGTACGGACAGGACCAATGTCCGCTTCTGGCCGCTTTACTCCCGTTCATCTTCGCTAACATGAAGGTCTGTTCCTGATTCAGCAACAGACGTTTACTCTAGTAAACACGCGCGGTCGGACCAACATACAACGGAAACTTTTGCGACTCGCACCAAGAGGCCAATTGCCGCTGAATTGACTCCCAGTGAGGCTTGGCCCAGCTAGGCGCCAACTCTAGCCAAACAGACTCTGTAGGAAAGTCCACAGATACTATGCCCATGGGCATATCTAGGATGAAGGAACCATACTCGCATGAGCACACGAGCTCTTCCTTCCAGCGCGGTTGGAAACTCACTTTGATTTCTTGCATGCCTTGTTCCTAAACTTAAGGACACCTCTGAATGTCCGGTTCTGGCCGATCTACATCCTGTAAATATCTTACCTTCGAGCGTCCGCTCCAAAGAGGTTTTAAGACGCACAACTTTCATTCTCTGATAGTCCTCGGATAAGCCAACGTGGTCGCAAATCTAATGCGATGCGCCCCCCTTTGATTGTGCTTATTCATGCGGAGTAATTTTGGATGTGAAAATAGCTTGCTCTATCGCAACGCCTGGTATGAGAAGTTTATTGAACGTCTCGACGTAGGCTGTATGTCCTCGTGCAACCAGAAACTTTTCTTTTGTAATAGAGCTTTTAAGGTCAGCAACTTGCTCTTCTGTAACGCCATTGAAGCTCATGTTGACCACAAACATATCGGCGGGATTGATTGGTGCAATAGAAATATCATACGTTTTTCCGTCCTCGATATCTGTATCAGTAGTTGGCTGAAGATACTGTGCTATTAGGCGGATATTCAATGTTGTCTCGTTATCGGAAACAATTGCGGTAATTACCTTACCAAGCCAAGTCACAGGCGCTTTGGATGAAATGCTTCTCATGGCTAGAGATGGGGGACTGCTATTGCGCTTGATGCGCATTACTTTGCTGGATTGCGGCTTCGTTTCAGGAGCCGGAGCCTCTGCTTGACTTGCTACCTTTTGCCTGCAGAAATCATGCATGAAGTCGGGTAAATTCTGATTACTGCATTTTATTAAGTAGGGAAGTGCTTCTGAAGATTTGCCGGAAGCATCAAGATTGACAGCAAACATGTAATCCAAATGAGGGGAGGCATACCCTCTGTTTTTGTATTCGTTCAGCAAGGCAAGGCTGCGCTCGTATTCACCTGCTGCGTAGCCTAAGCGAGCAGTCTCGTAAAGGATGCTGCCATACAGTTCTCGATCTGCGACGTCTGTCGGTGCGCCCCTCTTCAGCGCGCTTTGGGCAGACTGGAAAGCCAATTTGTAATGCTTACCTTGCTCAAATGCTTTTGCTTTCAGAAAATGCGCAGTGGTTACTTGTTTTTGTTGCAATACATAATCAAATAGCAATATGGCTTCTGTAGACATTCCGACATCAATCCACTGGTTGCCTATGTTAATCAGTTCGTCGAAGTTTTGTGTTTTGCCAGAATTTACAAGGGCCTTGTCAAAATAACTCCAGAATGACTGATTCTCTTTGGATTGGCTTTTGAGCAGTTGCGTCCAGTTTTGGTCATCGCGCTTATTGTTTAACAAGGCATCTAACAGGAGTCTGTGAATCGTGTGTTCTGTAATGCTTGGTTCAATCTTAATGAGCCGTCTATTGAAATCAGCTGCAACCTTGTGTCTTCCTAGTAGCGTGTTTATTACGAAGAGATTTTGAAGAATGATTGTGTCTTGGGGGGATATAGCGTTCGCTTGGGTGAGTAAATGCAAAGCTTCTTCATATTTCTCCCGGAAAATGTGTACGACACCATAGCTGGACATCGCTCGTGATTCCTCGGGATAGTGCATTAGGATGATCTGGTAGATCAGTTCTGCACTGTTTAACTCGTTTCTTTCAATGGAATCTTTTGCCAAATTAAAGGCAAGCTCAAGAATTGATGCTCGGTGCTTGCTGTTTGCTGCAAGTCCGTTGTCAAGATCTACGTAAAAGCGGGGGAATTCACGCGAATCATATTCGTCCTGTAAACCACATGTTGTAACGTCTTTCTGGGGTATGAGCGAAGCTGTTTGACTGAAATTCTCAGAGGATTTATCAATGACTGGCTTAGTGCAGGTGGCTGCAACCGCAACCATTGGGGCAAAAGCAAATGCCGTGGCTACGATGCAAGCCGCGAAACTCCTTTTTATTGGGCCGTCCTGAATCAAAGATGTGAGTCTCGAATGACCCAGTGGATTGTTGTGCATAAAAACCGGATATCCAAAATATTGAGTTGCGGAAGCTATTCTGCCTTTGCAAAAGGGTCAATATGCCGAATGGCCTATATCCGGTCTATATATCTGAGCGTCTGCTATGGCCGACCTCAGCCGAAAATTCTTTGCAATTGCCCAGTCGATTAACGGCTGCTTTTGATTTTGAAGCAGCCTATCTGCTGCAATCCTGCTTCAAAATCTCCGACCAGGCAATCACAAAGAATATATAGACCGTATCTATACCTCGGTCTGTTCTGACATCTCAAGGGCATCATCCACTTCAAGACCCAGATAGCGCACGGTGCTCTCTACCTTGGAATGCCCAAGAAGCAACTGGACTGCCCGCAGGTTCTTTGTCCGCTTGTAGATGAGTGTTGGCTTGGTCCGTCGCATGGTGTGAGTGCCGTAGCAGGTGGTATCCAACCCGATATTCTCAACCCATTTATGTACGATTCGAGCATATTGCCTAGTCGAGATATGCGGTGACCTGCTGATCTGACTTCGAAATAGATAGTCATCCGGTTTCAGCTTCGCTGCGGTAATCCACTTGTTTAACGACTCTCTGGTTTGTTCGGTGATTTCAAACTGCACAGGTCGATGTGTCTTTTGCTGCAAGACGGTTGCACGTGATGCGATGTGCTCGCCATGGGATATGTCCCTTACCTTCAGTTTGACCAGATCACATGCGCGCAACTTGCTGTCGATGGCAAGATTGAAAAGTGCCAAATTCCTGGAATGACTTTTCAGTTGCAGCCTGACTCTGATCGCCCAGATATCTTTCAACCTGAGAGGCGCCTTTTGTCCGGACAGTTTCCCTTTGTTCCATGGTTCATGATGATTTGCAGTATTGGTGTCCATGATGTTCTCCTTTTGAAAAGGGAACATCAATGTGCGCGTTTTGACCGAGTGATTTCAACCTGTAGCAGGTTGGTACATGGCAGATATAGATACGGCCTATATATTCTTTGAGATTGCCTAGTTGGAAATATTGAAGCAGGATGCAGCCCAAGGGACTGCTTCGAGATCAGGATCGGTCGTAAACAGGTTTTGAGTGTCTGACTTGGAATAGTCTTAGGTCGGCCAATAAGAGACACTTGGCACACTCCCATACTATTACTCATATGCGGACCGGTGCGTCCGTCTAATAACTGTTAGGGCACACAAAATGCGGATCACTTGGCGCGAACTTGCCGTAGATCTTTCTGGTCAATCATCCGACGATCTTCTCTCGGAATGGCGTTGGCTTGTCCCATCCACATATTCACTTTACATGGTCTCAGCTCTCGGCGACGCATTCCTGTCCGACACAGATGGCCACATTTTCTGGCTTGATGTTGGGAGTGCTGAACTCACTGATATTGCCGAGACCGAAGATGCCTTTGACCATCTTCGCCAACAACCAGATTACGCAGACCGATGGTTTGTTCCATTGCTTGTTGGCGACTTGCTGGCTACCGGCAAATCGCTTGCTGCCGGTCAGTGCTTTAGCTACAAGATTCCGCTCACGCTTGGCGGGGAGTTCGAGCCATCCAACTTCGACGCCTGCGACTTGTCCGTTCATTTTCACACGCTCGGTCAAATACAACAGCAGGTTAAGCCTTTGCCCGTAGGCACTCCCATCGCGTCGGTGAAACTCGCGTGATGCGCCCCAACCCTGCGCTCAAGTTCTCTCCCTTTGGTCGCTGGGATGCGCCTTAGCTATACGTTGACTGTCTGCTACTGGGAAGTTTGAGTGTCTCTTATGGGTTAGCAAGCGACCTTTTATCCTCACCAAATCACCATCAGAAAACGTCCGCTTCTGAATGAACAACGGACATTCCTTCATCACGACTAATTAGCTATTTCAGAAAATCGGCCATGTCTCTTATGGCCGAGCAGCCGCCCTACAAATCCCTCAATCCTCCAGCGCCCTCACCTTCACCGACTTGCCCTTCACCTTGCCCGCGTTCAGTCGCTTCACGGCCTCGCGTGCGATATCGCGCGTGACGGCGACGTAGGTGGACATGTCGGTGACGGTGATCTTGCCGACTTGTTCGCGGGTGTAGCCGGCTTCGCCGGTGAGCGCGCCCAGCACGTCGCCGGGGCGCATCTTTTCTTTGCGGCCGCCGAGTATCTGCAAGGTGACCATGGGCGGTACCAGCGGTGCGTTATGTTCGTTTTGTAGCTTCTCAATCTCTTCCCACTCGGGTTCGATACCCATCATCTTGGCGATGTTGCCGATGCGGCTCATCTCGGCGGGGCTGACCAGATTGAAGGCGCTGCCTTCTGCCTCGGCACGGCCGGTGCGGCCGATGCGGTGGATGTGCACTTCGGGATCGGGCGTGACGTCGACGTTGATGACGGCTTCCAGTTGCGCGATGTCCAGACCGCGCGCGGCGACATCGGTGGCGACCAGCACAGAGCAACTGCGGTTGGCGAACTGGATCAGCACTTGGTCGCGTTCGCGCTGTTCCATGTCGCCGTTCAGCGTGAGCGCATGGATGCCTTCGGCATGCAACACGTCTAGCAGGTCGCGGCATTGTTGCTTGGTGTTGCAGAAAGCCAGCGTGCTGACCGGGCGGTAATGCTTGAGCAATGCAGCGACAGCGGGCAGTCGGCTCTCGTGACGCACTTCGTAGAAATGTTGTTTGATCTTGGTGTCGTCGTGCTGCTCGGCCAGCTTCACTTCCTGCGGCTGGTGCATGAAATGCCGCGCCAGTTTGGTGACGCCGTCTGGATAGGTGGCGGAGAACATCATGGTCTGGCGACGGTCGGGGCAGCGCTTCGCCACGAAGGCGATGTAGTCGTAAAAGCCCATGTCCAGCATGCGATCGGCTTCGTCCAGCACCAGTGTGTTGATGGCGTTCAATTCCAATGATCCGCGCTCGATGTGATCCATGATGCGGCCCGGTGTGCCGACAACGATGTGCGCACCGAAGCCGAGACTCTCGCGCTGCGGACGCATGGTGCTGCCACCGACCAGTGTGAGGATCTTGATGTTGCTCATGTAACGCGCCAAGCGACGCAGCTCTTGCGTAACCTGATCGGCCAGTTCGCGCGTGGGGCACAGCACCATGGCTTGCACGCCCTTGTAGGTCGGATTGAGTTTGGTCAACAACGGCAGGCCGAAGGCGGCGGTCTTGCCGCTGCCGGTCTTGGCTTGTGCGATCAGGTCTTGCCCGGCCAGCGTGATGGGCAGGCTCTCGGCCTGGATCGGTGTCATGCTGAGGTAACCGAGCTGCTGCAGGTTGTCCAGCATGGCGGGCGGCAGTTTCAGCGTATTGAAAGCGGGACCGGTGGCGGTCGGAATGGGAGTTGGGCTTGTTTTGGTCATGCGCGATTATCCTCTCCTGCGCCCTCGCCTGCCACTGTTGGCAAAACTTTCTTCTGCCCGCTGCCTGCCGGCAATATCCCTTCCTTTCCGGAGAGAATGACACGCGCGACCATGAACAGGGCGCAGGTTAATCTGAATGTAACAGTCCAAAAATAGAATCCTGCCGGATGCGAAAAATAGAACACGCGGCACAGGAGGTTTCATGAGTAACCATAATCAACTGGGCGAAAGTATCTTTTCGCTGGTCGTCCCTATCGATGCGCTGTCGCCGGACCTGCCGCTGGAAGAAGTGGCCGAGCAGTTCGCCGACCCGCGCAATGCCAAGTTGCTCTCATTGCCCGTGGTGGAGAACGGTCGCCCCATCGGCGTCATCACCCGTTACCAGTTCATGAACATCTACCTCAAGCGCTATGCGCGCGAGCTGTACGGGAAACGCCCCCTGCGCGGCTTCATCAACAACACGCCCTTGCTGGTGGAGCTGGATCAGCCGCTGGCCGAGGCCGCCCAGCACGTGGCAGCCAACATGCAGTTCCCCTTGACGGAAGACTTCATCGTGACGCGACGCGGCCGCTACCTCGGCATCGGTTTCGTGATGGATCTGCTGAAGGCGATGGAAGTGAAGATGCGCGCCAATACGCAGGAACTGGAGCAAGCCTATGCACAGCTGAAGTCGTCGCAACTTGCGCTGGTGCAGTCCGAGAAGATGGCCTCGCTGGGCCAGATGGTGGCCGGCGTCGCGCACGAGATCAACACACCGCTCGGTTATGTGCAGAACAACGTCGCCATCGGGCAGGAACTGTTTTCACAGGTGCAGACCGTGATCGCGGACTATGAAGCCTTGTTCGACATGATGCTGAACGGCGAGGCAGACGAAGAGCTGGTCACTGCACAGTTGCAGAAGGTGGCCGCGGCACGCAACGATGCGAACGCGCAGGAAATGCTGGGCGAGATGAACGGCTTGATGGCCGATTCCCTTTACGGCATCGAGCAGATATCGGGACTGGTGCACGACCTGAAGAACTTCTCGCGCATGGATGCAGCCGCCAACGACCTGGCGAACCTGAACGACTGCATCGAGAGCGCGCTGAACATCGGCCGCAACGTGCTGAAGAACAAGGTAGAGGTGGTGAAAGACCTGGCGCAGATCCCCGAGATCATGTGCGCCCCGTCGCAGCTCAACCAGGTCTTCCTCAACCTGTTCACCAATGCCGCACAGGCGATGGAGACACAGGGCAAGCTGTACATCAAATCATGGCATGACGCGGCGCATATCCACATCAGCGTGACCGATACCGGCAAGGGCATGCCGGAAGAGATCGTGCAGCGCATCTTCGATCCCTTCTTCACCACCAAGCCGGTGGGCGAAGGGACCGGACTCGGACTCGCCATCACCCATCAGATCATCCAGCAGCACGGCGGCACCATCCACGTCGAGTCACGGGTCGGCGAAGGCAGCAGTTTCCATATCAGTCTGCCCGTTGCGCACAGCGCATCCTCCGCTGCCTCCGGCGCGGCAACCTACGCTTAGATCAAGAAAGGCACCCATGAGCAAACCTACCCTGTTACTGATCGACGACGAAGAACGCATCCTGCGCTCGCTGCGCATGCTGTTCTTCGTCGGCTACAACGTGCGCGTGACGACAGAACCGAAGGAAGCCATCCGCATCCTGCGCGAGGAAAAAGTGCACGTCATCGTCAGCGACCAGCGCATGCCGCAGATGCAGGGCTCGGAACTGTTGCGCATCGCCCGTGAGACCTCGCCCGCCACCATGCGCATCCTGCTCACCGGTTATTCCGATCTGGATGCCTCCATCGCCAGCGTGAACGAAGGCGAAGTGTTCCGCTATCTGATGAAACCATGGAACGCTGAGGACGTGAAACGGGTGGTGGCCGAGGCGGCCGCCATTGCCGAGGCCAGCTTCGCCCTGCAAGCGCACGCCGTACCTGAGCCCGAAGTAGCAGGCAACAAACCGCGTGTGCTCATCATGGACCATGATGAAACGACGGCGAAAACAGTGCACGAGACCCTGGGCGACCGCTGCGAGATCGTGTGGGCCGCCGACGCGCAGCACGCGATGGAAGAGCTGGCGAAACAGAACGTGTCGGTGGTGGTGTCCGACCTGATGCTGGGCGAGACCAACGTCGGCTACATCCTGAAGACCATCAAACAACTCAATCCGCAGACGCAGTGCATCGTGGTCACTTCGTTCAGCGATACCTCGCGCCTGATCGAACTGATCAATCAGGCGCAGATCACCCGTTTCCTGCCCAAGCCGGTCAGCAAGGGCATCCTCGCCCGCAATCTGGAATCCATGCTGGAGCGCTTCCATCTGGTGCGCAGCCAGCCGGTGCTGCAGAAACGGCAAAGCGTGGAACCGATCAGCGATCCTTCTGAAAAAGTCAGTGCGAGCAATTTCATCGGCATGCTGGGCAGACTGCGCTCAAGGATAGGGGTCTGAACCGGAACGACCCTCCGGCTGGCGCACCTGCTATAGTTGACGCAACATTCAGGGGAGATCGTCATGCCCAAACACACCACACCCGACCATGCCCGCCTCGACCGCGTCGTGGCCGACGCACGCAAGCAACGTGAACAACGCGAGGCGGGTTACCGCGAACGCGCGCTCAAGATCTATCCGCACATTTGCGGGCGCTGCGGGCGGGAGTTCGAGGGACAACGATTGCGCGAGCTGACGGTGCACCACCGCGACCACAACCACGACAACAATCCGCCGGACGGCAGCAACTGGGAGTTGCTATGCCTTTACTGTCACGACAACGAGCATTCGCGCGTGATGGATGAGGTGGTGCGTGATCGCAAGGAGAGCGGACCCGCCGCTGCTACACACAATCCCTTTGCAGATCTGAAGGCGCTGCTCAAGAAGTAAACAATGGCTCTGTGGGATGGGTTGAGCCCTTCGACTGGCTCAGGACAAGCAATGCGATACCCATCCTGCGCAAATCAAAAGTCGGTCGATAACGACACGCCATACCCGGTGTCCGGACTGCCGTCCGACAGACCTTTCATCACGAAGCCACGCAAGTAACTGTCTTTGCCGATCTGCGTCGCGGCATACAGCGACAGCTCGCGCTGGGCATAGCCGGTGGCGGAAGCCTGCTGCGCATACCAGTAGTCCATGCCAATATTCGATTCGTCGCTCAACAAATAGTCGAGGCCGACCGAGCCATAGGCGGCGTTATCCAGCGGTGCCGTGGCGGTACTGCCCAGTTTTTCGTAGCCCGCCATCAGGCTGGGGGTGAGGTCGCCGAACGAGATATAGCCGGAAGCCTGCACGGCATAGTCGTTCTCACCGCTGCCGAACTTTGTGCTGGCCGTGCCGAACTTGACGCGGCCTGCCACGTCCAGTCCTGCGTCACCTTCTTCGCTGCGCAGCAGACTGTGACTGGCGAATGCGACCACGTCCCCAAGACCACTCGTGGTCGTGCGCTGAGTGGTGGTGGTAGTTGTTGTGGTGGCGGTACTGCGCCTACCGCGCATGCCGCTGCCACTCACCACGACACTGCCATCGCCCGTCACGAACAGGTAAGGGACACTCAGCTTCAGCGACCAATCGTTGGTCGCATAGCTAAGCGACACCGGGATTGATGTGGTATCGGTAGTGCTGGTGCCACCGTATTTGCCGGAGCTACGTTCAAGCCCGACACTCATTGAAAGATAGCTGTCGTCTTCGGCCCATGCACCGCCACTCATTACCAGCAAGATAGCCACCGGGAATATCAATCGTTTCATCATGTCTCTCCTTGTTAGCGACCGCGTCCGCTTGCGCGACCCATGCCGCCGTTGTTTCTGGCGCGATCCTGCCTTGCTCGATAGCCTTGTCCGTAGCCGTTGTTGTTTTTACGTTGCGTCACTGCCGCTTCGTCCTTGTCCTCTGCCTTTTTCGATGCTTCCAGTTGCTCGCGGATGCGTGCACGGTAGGCAGTGTATTCCTCCTGCGTCATCTCACTGGCAGCAGACGGCAAGGGTGCATCGTCACCGGCCTGCACGGGGCCGCTCGCCAACAGGGCGAACAACAGTGAAGCGAAGATGGATACATAAGGGATGTTCATTTCAAACTCCTGGCGAAAAGACGCGAACTGCGCTTTCGGCAGTTCGCGCTATCGTGATCAGCGGCCCATGCCCATGCCACCCTGGCTGCCGCGTTGCGAGCCGGCACCTGAACCGTCACGCAACATGGCACCGTTGCCTGACCCTTGCTTCTTGGCGGCTTTGTTCTTTTTCTGCTCGGCTTTGGCCTTTTGCTTCTCGGCGCGCAGCGCGGCACGTTGCTCGTCTGTCATCTTCGCCTGCTGCTCAAGGCGATATTGCTCGCGCTGTTCTGCGGTCATACCGGCAGTCTCTTCACGATGCTGGGCGCGGATCTCTTCGCGTGTCTGCACCTGCGCCTCTTCGGCGGCGTAAGCGTTGCCGATACCGGCCAGAGCCAAAGCAAGCAGACTGTTCAACAGGATTGTGGTGGTTTTCATGATGTTCTCCTTGGTTGTTGGAAGATCAGATCGTTCATCTGATGGCTGCATCTTGAGCGCGAGCCGTTACCCGACGATTACTATTCTGCAACAGTTTGTAACAGAGTGTTACAGCGCCATTTTTGCCTCTGCCATGCACCATTTGCTTGGGTTATAGTGCCCCCATGGAAAGCAAACACATACTGGTGGTGGACGACGATGCCGGCTTGCGCGAGCTGCTGCAGGAGTATCTCTCCGCACAGGGTTTACAGGTGGCGACCGTGGCGGACGGTGTGCAGATGGATGCACACCTTTCGCAGCACCCTGTCGACTTGCTGATCCTCGACCTGATGCTGCCCGGCGAAGACGGTTTGTCGCTGGCGCGACGCCTGCGCTCACGCAGCAGCCTGCCCATCATCATGCTCTCGGCACGCGGCGAAGACATCGACCGCATCGTGGGGTTGGAAGTGGGCGCGGACGATTATCTGGCCAAGCCATTCAACCCGCGCGAACTGTTGGCACGCATCCGCGCCCTGTTACGCCGCAACGAGCAGGGACAACTCAAGCAGGACGAGAACAACGTGCGCCGCTTCGGCACATTCAGCATGGATGTGGATGCGCGTACGCTGCAGAAGAATGATCTGACTGTCCAGCTCACGACCGGCGAATTCAACCTGCTGCGTATCTTCGCCGAACACCCCAACCGCGTGCTGGGGCGCGACAGCCTGATGGACATGCTCAAAGGTTATGAGCGTTCGCCGTTCGACCGCAGCATCGATGTGCGGGTGACGCGCCTGCGCCGCAAGATCGAGGAAGATCCGAACGCACCGCAGTTCATCCGCACCGTGTGGGGCGAGGGTTATCTGTTCTCGCCCAACGGCACGAACCAGTGATGGCCGCCCGCCGTAAACCGCACTCTCTTTTTTACGGCACTGTGCGCACGGTGGCCGCCGCCCTGCTGGTGTTCCAGATCATCCTCATCGCCGCCACGGTGCACTACGTCATGCTGCCCATGGCCAAGCGCAGCGCGGACGATCTGGTGTCACTGCTGATACTGTCCGCGACAACATGGGTGGACCTGCCGCCCGAGACGCGCAAGGATTTCGAGCTGGAGCTGATCCGCGAACACCAGTTCATGTTGTTCGAAGATGTCTCGCCGCTTGCCGAACGCAATACCCCGCTGCCCTATCTCGCTCTGTTGGATGATGCGCTGTCGGCCCGATTGGGCGAACCGGTCTCGATCAGGGTGACCGATCTGGACACCACCTGGTTCTGGGCCGACATACCGGCGGGCGGCAAACTGATACGCATCGGCTTCCCCAAATCGCGCCTGCTCACCGAGCCCACCACGATGCTGGCGCTGGCGCTGATCGCAACGGTGCTGCTCAGCCTGCTCACCGCATACATCCTGGCGCGCCGTATCACGCGGCCGCTGGCGCACTTCTCGCAAGCCGCAAAACGCATCGGTACCGGCAGCATCCCGGAAGACATGCCGTCCAGCCATGTTCAGGAGCTTTCAGAATTGGCCGCCACGTTCAACCAGATGGCGCTGCAGGTACGCGAACTGCTGGCCAACCGCACCACGCTGCTGGCGGGTATCTCGCACGATCTGCGCACGCCCTTGTCGCGTATGCGGCTGGCGGTGGAGATGCTGCCGGAGAACAGTGACACAAAGACCGTCGAACGTTTGCGGCGCGACATCGAAGACATGAATGTTCTGATCGGAGAGTTCCTATCCTTGAGCCGCGACCTGCAACAGGAATCCGCAGAACAGTTCGATCTGGCAGAGATGCTGCGCGAGATAGCTGAAGAGACGAACGCGCAAGGCGCGCAGGTCGCCTGCCATGTGCATCCCGGACTGACTGTTTTCGCGGGGCCGCTTGCGTTGCATCGTGTCGTGCAGAACCTGCTCGGAAACGCCTTGCGTTACAGCGATGGCAAGCCGGTTCAGATCGAAGCGATGGGCAACGACAATGAAGTGTTGATCGATATTCTGGATCGCGGCCCCGGCATCCCCGCACATGAGATGGAGAAAGTGTTTCGTCCGTTCTACCGCATCGAATCTTCGCGCAATGCGGACACCGGCGGCAGCGGACTGGGACTGGCCATCGTGCAGCAGCTGTGTGCGGCCAATGGTTGGCAAGTCGAGCTACATCCGCGTGACGGCGGCGGCACCATTGCCAGACTCAGGCTGCCACGCTCAGAATCCCAGCAGGAACAACCATAGCGGCAAGGTGGCTGCGGCCAGCAAGGTGCTCAGCATCACTTGGGCAGCGATGGTGTCGCCGTCTCCGCCCATACGTGTCGCCAGCACATAGGCCATCGTCGAAACGGGCAGTGCCGCCATCAATACGGCGATATTGAAATACACACCTTGCAAGCCGAACAGCGTCGCCAGTCCCCAGGCGATGGCCGGGATCACCAACAGTTTCACCAGCACGCCGTACCACAGCGTGCCGCGTTGCTGATGCAACCCTTTCAGGCGCAGCGCCGAACCGACCGCGATCAAGCCCATCGGCAGCGATGCCTGCGAGAGCAAGCCCAGTGTGGTGTTGAGCATGGCAGGCAGATGCAGACCGGTCAGGCTGAAGGTGATGCCACTCACCGTGGCAATGATCAAGGGGTTGCGCACGATCTCGCGCAGCCAGTGCGTCTCACTGTGGCGAGCGAGCATCAACACGCTGGCGACATTGGCGATGGGCACCATGAAACCCATCAACAAACCGATAGCGGCCAAACCGGTCTGGCCGTGCAAGCTGCCCGCGATGGAGAGTCCGACATAGCTGTTGAAACGGAACGTAGCCTGGAAGGTGGCGGCATACACCTTGGGCGGCGCATGGAACAGCGATTTTGCCAACAGCCCGAGCAGGATGCCCGCCCCCATATACAAAGTCGCCACGCCCATCATCGGCGTCGCGGCGCCCACATCGATAGTGAAGTGAGACAAGGTGTGGAACAGCAACGCAGGGAAGAAGATGTAGTAGATCAGGCGGTCGAGCTGCGGCCAGAATTCATCGCGCAGACCGAACCAGCGACGCATCCCTGCGCCGATCAGGATCAGCAGAAAAATGGGAACGATGATCTGCGCGACGGTCATGGCTGGTGAAGTGCCGCGCGGATATTGGTTTTAGCTGTTGCGCCTGAACAAAGCCGGGATCTGTGTCTTCGGTTTGATCGAATCAAGATCCGGCTTGCTGGTGGAAGGTGCCGGTTCGGTCACCTTGGGCACGTAAGGTTTGTCGAACCACGGGTCGTGTGCAGGCTTGTTCGGTACCGGCTTGTGATAAGCAGGACGTGGTTCACGCTGCTCACGCGATTCACTCGCCGGACGGCGCTCGCCGCGCGGCGCATGTTGCACGATGGCCTGTTCTTTCTCGATGGTGGTCTTGATCAGCTTCTCGATGTCGACCAGATAACGTTCTTCCTCGGGCGACACCAGCGACAGCGCCGTGCCCTTCGCCCCCGCACGCCCGGTACGCCCGATGCGGTGCACATAGTCTTCCGCGGCATGCGGGATCTCGTAGTTGATCACCATCGGCAGGTGGTCAATGTCCAGACCGCGTGCCGCCACGTCGGTGGCGATCAGCACGCTCACTTTGCCTTGCTTGAATGCTTCGAGCGTTTGTTGGCGTTCCGACTGGCTGCGGTCGCCGTGGATGGCATCGGCTTCGATGCCCTCGCGCTGCAACTGGCGCGTCAAACGGCTGGCGGTGAGTTTGGTCTTGGTGAACACGATCACCTGCTTCGCGTCGTCGCCCTTCAGCAGTTTGGCCAATAAAGCATGCTTGTCTTCGCTGGGCACCAGATAGACTTTTTGCTTGATGTTCTCCGAGGTCGCATTGCTGCGCGCCACTTCGATCAAGGATGGATAGATGAGGAAATCCTCGGATAGCTTTTTGATATCGTCCGAGAAGGTGGCTGAGAACATCAGGCTCTGGCGACGGCGCGGCAGCAGCGCGAGGATGCGCTTGAGCGCGGGCATGAAGCCCATGTCCAGCATGCGGTCGGCCTCGTCCAGCACCAGCATCTGCACCTGGTTCAACAGCACGGTCTTCTGTTCGATGTGATCGAGCAATCGTCCCGGTGTCGCCACCAGGATCTCCACACCGGTCTTCAGATGCGGCGTCTGCGTCTTGATGTCCACGCCGCCGTACACCACCAGCGAACGCAGGTTGGTGTACTTGGCATACATCTTCACACTCTCTTCGACCTGCACCGCCAGTTCGCGCGTCGGCACCAGGATCAATGCGCGCACCGGATGCTTTGCGGGCGAAGTGCTGGCGCTGGCGTGCGGCATCAACTGCTGCAACAGTGGAAGTGCGAACGCTGCGGTCTTGCCTGTGCCTGTCTGCGCCCCCGCCATCAAGTCCTCGCCGCTGAGTACAACCGGAATCGCCTGCGCCTGGATAGGCGTGGGTGTGGTGTATCCAGCTTCGGTGAGTGCTTTAAGTATCTCGGGCGCGAGCTTCAGGTCGGCAAAACTGACTGTATTCAATGTGTGGGTCTCTTGGGTCGTGGTCGAAAAAGTGGGGGCATTATACGCCCCCTGCCTTTTGCCATCCTGCCAGCTTCAAGCATCCAATAACCGGCTATTCCGCATCGTGAAAATGCTTGATGAACCTGTTTCGATAGGTCTGGTGACAATTCAGGCAGGTCATCTGCAACTTGCCAAAGGCTTCGACAACTTGTTGTCCGTTCTTGCTATCGGCCGCTCGCTCAAGTTCGTGAGCGGCCTGATGTGTCTCACCGTCCAGTGCCTTAAATCTTTTCATTTCCGTCCCCATGAAGCTGGCAATGCCCAATCTTTCCGACATAGGCGGCTGAGCGTGTGATGCAATTCGGGGAGCCGTCACTTTAACAAGTTCCCAATCTTCTCTGGAAATTCCGTCGGTGACGGCCTGCATATTACGGTTCAGTTCCTGCATCATCAGCTGGAGCCCCGTTGTCTCGCTCGCCATAACTGACGGAACCGACAGAAAGAGGCAAATTGTTGTTGGGATGAACAAGTGCATTATTTTCACGGCATATCCTTATAAGAGTTGATTGAAAAACCGCAGATTTTCTTGCGTATCAGCGCACGATTGAGTATCCGATTCGGAGCTGCGGCGGGCTACGCAAGTTGTAATCCAGCAAACTTTCGCCATAGCCGACGAACACCTGAAAATGAAAGAATCCTCCGGTACGTGCGAACAGGGGTTTGCGCAGTGGTGCCGATAGATCAAGTTGCGCACTGCCATAGCCTGATATTCCGGTGCGCACACGCCCTGTCAACATCCATCCTTGCTCACGGCCATATCGACCCTGCCAGTCCACATGCCCGCGAAATCGTGAAATATCCGAATTCTCATTCTTGTTCAGATAGACATAGAACCGTGGCGCAAAAAATAATGTGCTGTCATCTGCAAAATCCTTGCGCACCACCGGTTGCACATAAAGCATGTCGATGCTTCGCGAATCGGGCATATCCTTTCCATTGGATTCATGTTCGTAACCGGCTCGCAAATACGATGGGCTATATGCACTCTCGTCCAGCCTCGACTGCCAGAAAAGGCTTGGGCGGTAGCTGGTGTCATGGAATGGCTTTGATTCCGAATCGAGATCCCAGATCGAAGTCTGGGTATAGCCAAAATGTAGCTTTCCCAGCGCTGGCATCCACTGTACCGGCGTTGCATCGGGATCGAACAAGCGATACTTGAAGCTCAACTGGAAACGCGCATCAAGACCATGATTGAAGCCCGCCAACAGATAAACGGGTTCCAGTGCCGACAACGCAGGTTCACCTTCCGACATTGGTTCAAAACGCCCCTCTGAGCCGGCCGAATTTTCAATGGCCATCGTCGTGACCGGATCAGCCGTTCCAACGACATTGATCAATACCCGATTCGACTTTAGTTCGGCCAACTCGATCTGCATCAAGCCCGAATTCCGCAGCTTGTGTCGAGCCGTGTAGCGTCTGAAGCTCTTCGCTTCATGCTGATCCTCGTCCGGTGAAAAACTCACTGTCACAGCGGTCTTTCCAGACTGGATTGTTGCCTGCAATGCGGCGGGCCAAGTCAACGCTGCGGATGGGCGTATCACCTTCAAACCTATTGGCTCACCGCGTCGCACCACTTCGGGCGCGGCCGCGATAATCCAACTGGTATCGGATAAGATTTCTGCCGATGCAGGACTCACCGGAAAGAAAAGTCCAGCGCAGCATAACGCCCGCAGCCAACGCATAAGGTCAGACCTCGCGCGACACAATCTGCCCGGCGAACCAGGAGCTGTGAACATGCCTTACCGCATTACTCTTGCAGCCACCGCCGCAATCACGACCCACACACCCAGACGCGCGCTCATGGCGATGGCGGTGCGCTGCTCGTAGGCACCGCCAGAGAGGATGTACAGACCGAACGCCACGAACGCGAGCGCGATGGCCGCGGCCAATGCGATGCTCAGCCGCACCGCCCAGCGCTGCTGCAGCCACAGCCCGACGCCGGCAGCGATGTAGACGAAGCCTGACAGAAAATTGAACCACAGCAGCAACGGCACATAGTTGCCGGCGGCGATGCGTGCCGCCTCGTCGCCGAACAGCACCGCGCCGCCGCCCTTGAGTGTCATGAATCCAAAACCGACCGCGACCCGTGCGATGAGCCAGACTGCGATACTGCGTTGCTGTGCTGCTGCTTCCATGTTGCCTCCTTGGTGTGTTGAGTAAAAAAACAGGTTCAACTGCTGGCGCGTACGCCGTGCAGGTAGATCGGGAATATCTTTTCCGCTTCCCGCTGCAAGGCGCGCTTGCCGCCAAAAATGGACGACTGCATGACCAGCCCCTGGATCATGCCGATGTAGAGCACGGCCGCGCTCTGGGTGTCGAGATCGGCGGACACCAGTGACTGCGCCTTGCCCTGTTCTAGCAGGCCCGCCACCTTGGCCTCGTAGCCGGAGATGATGCCCTCGATGAGTTGCTTAAGTTTGCTGTTCTTCTTGTGCAGGAGTTCGGAGAACAGCAGGCGCGGGATGGCCGGATGCTTGTTGATGAACGCGATGTGCGCGAAGAACATCAGCTCGATCGCCTGCAGCGGATCGCCCGCCCCGCTCGCCGCCTTGTCCAGCACCTTCATCAGCCGTTCGCGCACCCACACGATCACCGCAATCCAGATATCGTCCTTGGTCGAGAAGTGGCGGAAGATCGCGCCCTGCGTCAGGTTCATGGCGTCGGCCATGTCCTGCGTGGTGACGCTGTCCACGCCCTTCTCGGCCGCCAGATCGATCGACACGCGGATGATCTCGCTCTGCCGCTCCTCCGAACTGAGTCTGCGCTTCACTGTTTCCTGGTTCATATCCTGTCTCCCTAGACCTGCTTGCCCTCGCCCGCTTCCTCATAGGTGCGTCCGTCACGGATGTGATAGATGCGTTTGAAGGTCGGGATGATCTTCTCATCGTGCGTCACCACGATGAGTGCGGTCTGGTACTGCTCCGCCATCTGGTTGAGGATGCGCACCACATTCAGCGCGCGTTCGCTGTCCAGCGGCGCGGTCGGCTCATCCGCGAGGATGACCGGCGGATGGTTGGCCAGTGCGCGCGCGATAGAGACGCGCTGCTGCTCGCCGCCCGACAGATGCGAGACAGCGGCCCGTGCGCGGTGTCCCACGTCCAGTGCCTGCAGCAGTTCCAGCGCACGCTTGCGCGCGTCCGCATCCGCCATACCGGCCAGCATGGGCAGGATGGCGACGTTGTCGGTGACATCGAGAAAGGGGATCAGGTACGGTGCCTGGAACACGAAGCCGATGCGGTCGCGGCGCAGTTCGCGCAAATCGTCGATCAGCCACTTCCCGTCGAAGATGGTCTGTCCGCCCAGCGTCATGCGCCCGGCGGTGGGCTCGATCACCGCGCCCAGACACTTGAGCAGCGTGCTCTTGCCGGAGCCGCTGGGGCCGACCAGTCCCACCACCTCGCCCGGCCAGATGGTCATGTCCACGCCTTTGAGCGCGTCCACGGCGGTCTCGCCCTCGCCGTAGCGTTTCTTCAGGTTTTCGATATGGATAGCGGGTTCGCTCATATGACTATCCTCCGATGGCCGTGGCCGGATCAATACTTAGCGCTGCACGAATGGCGAAGACGCTGGCGACAGCACACATCAGCATGACCAGGATAAAACCGGTCACCGCGTCGCCCGGCAGCAGCAGCACGAACTTCGGGAACAGCGGCGCCCACAGCGTGGCAGACAGCTTGCCCACCATGAAGCCGATTAGCCCAAGGCCCAGCGCCTGCTGCAGGATCATGCCGCTGATGGTGAGGTTGGTCGCGCCGATCAGTTTCAGCACCGCGATCTCGCGCACCTTGTTCAGCGTCATGGTGTAGATGATGAAGGCGACGATGGCCGCACTGACCACGGCGAGGATCACCAGGAACATGAAGATCTGTTTGGACGAGGTGGCGATCAGGCGCGCCACCAGTATCTCGTCCATCTGCGGCTTGGTATACGCCTGCAGATGTTTCCAGCGTTCGATCTGCGCGGCCACCGCCGCTTCCTCGCCCGGTGCGGTGCGCACCAGCACCGCGTTCACCAGATGGCTAGAGGTCTGGCTGGCCTGCACCGCCTCCAGCACCCCGGGACGGTTGAAGGCGGGATTGGCAGCGGTGCGCGCACGCTCGTTGAGCAGCGCATCGTTGTCTTTGAGGAACTGCGCTTCCTGTGCGTCCTTCAGCGGGATGAATATCATCGGGTCGCCGCTGGACGAGACCATGCGCCGCGTCAGGCCGACCACCGTGTATTCATGGCGGCGGATGTTGACGCGGTCGCCCAGCGCCAGACCGGTCTTGATGTCCGCCACCGCCTCGTAATGCGAGCGGGTGACCGGACGGCCCGCCACCAGATAGCCCGGTGCGCCCGGCTTGCCAAATTCGAAGCCGACCACCATCACACGGATATCCTTGCCGGCATGGTTCATCTGCATGGTCAGGTAAGTCACGTTGCCGGCCTCACGTATGCCCGGCAGCCCCAGCAGGTCGCGCGCCACATCGTCACGCACGCTGGACGGCTCGGCATAAGGCCCCAGCGTGTCCTGCTGCACCACCCACAGGTCGGCACCCGCGTTCTCGATCAGCACACGCGCATCGTCCACCATACCGCGATAGACGCCGGCCATGGTCAGCGTCACGCCGATCAACAGACCAAGACCCACGCCGGTGAAGACGAACTTGCCCCAGCCGTGCAAGATGTCGCGACTCGCCAGATTGATCACGGATCAGCCCCGCACCAGCGCGGGGACCACTTTCACCGTCAGGCCCTCGCGCAGGGATTGCTGACTGTGCACGATGACTGTCTCACCGTCATCCAGCCCCTCCAGGATCTGGCTGCGGCCATCAAGGGTAGCGAGGCCGATCCGCACCGGCCTGAAGCGCACATCACCGTCCTGCAGGACCCACACGCCGGTCTGGCCGCTCACCGTCTTCACGGCGGCGCTCGGGATGCTGCGCACCTGTTTCATGACCGGTAGCGCGATGGTTACTTCCGCATATTCGCCGAGGCTGGCATCCGGCATATCGAGCGTGACGTTGACGATGCGCTCCTCGGTCACCGCGTCGCTCACACGGTCCACACGCACGACCTTGCCGATGACCGGCACATGCGGTCGGGAACGCAGCACGATCTGCGCTGTCTGCCCGGCACGCACCTGTCCGGCCTGTTGTTGCGCAATGCGCGTCTCGACCCACAATTGGGATGTATCGACCACCTGCAAAGCGAGCTGCCCACCGGCCACGGTGCTGCCCGGCTCGATGCGGCGCAGCGTGACCACGCCGTCGATCGGACTGACCAGTTGCATCTGCGCACGTGCTTTGCCGATGCCGCGCAGTTCGGCTTGCGCCCGTGCATTTTCATCATGGGCAGAGGCCAGATTGGCTACAGCCGCGACAGCCGCAGCCTGTGCCGCGTTCTGTTCGTGCAGCTTGGCATCGAACATTTCCTTGCTGACGAATCCGCCGCTGCGCAACTCCTGATAACGCACCATGGTGGCCTCGACGGTCTTGAGCCGGCTCTGTGCCTCGCTCAGTTGCGCTTCCGCCGCACGGATCGCATTGAGCGACTTGTCAACCATGCGCCGTCCGCCAGCCAGCCTGTCGTCCAGATCGACCGGGTCCATCTCTGCCAGCACCTGCCCGGTCTTGACCGTATCACCCTGATCGACGCTCACGTTTTTCACCTTGCCGGTCATGGTCGGAGCCAGATCGTGGCGGTGCCGCGCCTGTACCGTGCCAACGCCGAACACGCTGTTCGTCAGGTCGCCAGTCCGCCCCTGCTCGACCGTGACCTTGACCGACGCCAGCGGCCCCTGCGTCATGATGACCCACACGAACAGCGCCAGCACAGCGCCCACCACCACCAGAAGTTTGATCTTTTGCCCGGACATGTCAGCCACCAGATAAGTAATTGGTTACTATCTTAACAGCGAACTATGGTCTCAGCCAAATTAACCCTCAATGGGGCGCATGAGAGGCATTACGGATGATTGGAGAACGTATGCTGAACCGGTTCTAGATCGTCACTTTCGGAATCAATCGTCGTATCTCCGGCACACACGAACCACAACCTGTACCGGCCTTGAGGTACGCTCCGACTGCTTCGACACTGGTCAAACCTTGCGCTTGGATAGCGTTCACCAGCGACTTCTCACCCACACTAAAGCAGGCACACACGATACGTCCGGTTTCCGATGCATCGCCTTTGGGAGGACGCGCAGATAGCAACCCCGCCAACTCAGCGGTGGACAGTTCACGCTTGGCAAACAATCCGCCCAACCACTCACGCGCCGGCAACCTGTGATCGGCAGCGATGAAGAACACACTTTCCAGCCGTCCATCCTGCACACATGCGGCCCGGTAACGCCCCATCGCCGTATCGTGAAACTCCATCCATTCGCCTGCACCTGCTTGAGACTCCCTTGCCCATGTGCGCCAGTCTTCCGGCAGCATGTCGCCCGCAAGTTCATGCCGCCAATAGCCGTCACCCTGCGAACTGGCGCAGTAACCGGCTCCCGACAGTTCCAACCTGTTGCGACTCAGCACGAATCCTTGCCAAACAGGGAGATAGGGCTCGACCCGCACAGGCGTATGTTTGGATTCCGGTTGTCCGGAGATAGAGTCGGTGATGGGAGCGATCAGCGCATCCACCCGCGACGATCTTGCATACGTTTCACTCCAGTGCATGGGTGCGAACACCGAACCGATCCGCTGGTCCTGACTGAGCTGGACCCGGGCCAGCATCGAGCCATGTCGACTGCTAAGGCGAGCCAGCCCGCCGTCCTGCAACCGACTAGCTTCCGCATCCTGCGCGTGAACCTGCACGAATGGTTCGAACTGATGCGCATTCAGACGCGGCACTTTGCCGGTGCGGGTCATGGTGTGCCACTGGTCGCGGATACGGCCGGTGTTCAGCACCAGCGGAAAGTCGGCATCGGTCGCGACGGCCGGCAATCGCGGCATGACCGCGACCATCTGCGCCTTGCCGCCAGGCGTAAAGAACTCTCCGTCACCGAACAGACGTTGCATCCCTTCGGACGACTGCGCATTGAATGGCCACTGCGTCGGCTGCAACGTGTCGTAGTGCATATCGTCCAGATCGGCCAGCGCACTGATATCGAAGGCGCGCTTTCCCGGATTCTCGAATCCTGACAGACGCGCATGTTCGCGGAATATCTGTGCCGGTCTCGTGTACGCAAACGCCGCAGCAAAGCCCATGCGCTGTGCCACCTGCGTGATGATCCACCAGTCCGGTCGCGCCTGCCCTGCCGCCGGCAGGAAGGCGCGCTGGCGCGAGATTCGTCGTTCGGAATTGGTCACCGCACCTTCCTTCTCGCCCCAGCCCGCGGCAGGCAGCAGAATATCGGCGCAGGCCGTGGTGTCCGTATGCTGCACGCAATCGGACACCACCACCAGCTCGCAACCCATCAGGGCGGCGCGCACGCGATCCGCGTCCGGCATGCTCACCACCGGATTGGTGCCCATGATCCACACCGCCTTGATCTTGCCATCCGCGATGGCCTGGAACATGTCCACAGCTTTCAGTCCGGGTTTCTGCGCGATGTTCGGGGCATCCCAGAATCGCGCCACCAGATCCACGCTCGCCGCATCGGAAAAATCCAGATGCGCCGCCAGTTGATTTGCCAGTCCACCCACCTCGCGCCCGCCCATCGCATTCGGCTGGCCGGTGACCGAGAACGGCCCCATACCGGGACGCCCGATCCGCCCCGTTGCCAGATGCACATTGATGATCGCGTTGGCCTTGTCTACACCACTGGAGGATTGGTTGATGCCTTGCGAGAAGATGGTCACGCTGCGTTCGGTACGCGTGAACAGTCGGAAGAATTCGCCGATGTCAGTCTCGAATACGCCGCAGACCTGTGCCACCGCGGGGATGGAGTTGACCGAACGCGCCGCCTCGAAAGCCGCGGCAAATCCCTCCACATGCGCCTCGACGTAAGCCAGATCAAGCGCATCCTCGCGCCGCAGGTGATGCAGCAGGCCGTTGAACAGGTACGCATCGCTTCCCGGCGCGATGGCCATGTGCAGGTCGGCGATGTCGCAGGTCGCCGTGCGGCGCGGATCGATCACGACCACGCGCATGTCCGGGCGAGCCTTCTTCGCGGCGGCCAGACGCTGGTACAACACCGGATGCGCCCACGCATAGTTGGAGCCGACGATGACCACCAGATCGGCGGCCTCGATGTCCTCATAACAGACCGGCACGGCATCCGCGCCAAAGGCGCGCTTGTGCGCCGCCACCGCCGTGGACATGCACAGCCGCGAATTGGTATCGATGTTGGCGCTGCCGATGAAGCCCTTCATCAGCTTGTTGGCGACGTAATAGTCCTCGGTCAGCAACTGCCCGGAGACATAGAACGCCACCGCATCCGGGCCGTGCTCGGCGATGACCTTGTTGAAGCCATCGGCAACGCGATCCAGCGCCGTTTCCCATGAGACTTGCTCACCGTCCACCAGCGGATGCAGAAGCCGCCCTGCGCTGTCCAGCGTTTCGGCCAGCGCGGCACCTTTGGAACACAGCCGCCCGAGATTGGCCGGATGCAGCGGATCGCCGGACACCCGCACTTCGCCGCTCTCTGCCACCGTGGCCAGCACGCCACAGCCCACACCGCAATACGGGCAGGTGGTGCGGATCACGGGAGGCGTGGTTACGCCTTGCATACCCCGGCCTTGGCTTCGAGAAACAATTCGCCGTGGGCGACGCGCACTTCAAGCCGATGTGCGCATCCGATGTCCGGTGAGATGGCCTCGCCACTCTCCAGATCGATCACCCAGCTATGCAACGGGCAGGTGACGCGCTTGCCGTGCACGATGCCCTGCGACAGCGGCCCGCCTTTGTGCGGACAGCGGTTGTTGAGTGCGAACACCTGATCGTCCACGCTACGGAACAGCGCGATCTCGCCTGTTGCAGTCTTGACCACCCGCGAACCCTGACGCGGGATGTCTTTCAGTTTGCCGATCTGTATCCAGTTCATTCCAGTTCTCCTTATGCGATGGTGGCAAGTGCCGTGAACTCATGCGCTTCTTTCCCTTCGGCGCGTTCCCGCCACGGGTCGTCCTGCGAGTATTGCTGCGACTTGAGGAAGCGCGCATACAGCTCGGCACGCCCCTGCGCGTCCTCGACGATGTGGCGCTTGATGTAAGGCAGGCCGACGCGTTCTATCCACGGCGCGGTGCGGTCCAGATAATGGGCGTCCTCGCGATACAACTGCATGAAGGCGCCGCAATATTCCAGCACCTCGGCTTCGCTCCCGACCTTGCACAGGAAATCGGTGACCCGGACCTTGACGCCTCCGTTGCCGCCGACGTGGATCTCGTAACCCGAATCCACACACACCACGCCGAAATCCTTGATGGTGGCCTCGGCGCAATTACGCGGACAACCGGATACGGCGATCTTGAACTTGTGCGGCGTCCACGAACCCCAGGTCATCTGTTCGACCCTGATACCCAGACCGGTGGAGTCCTGCGTGCCGAAGCGGCACCACTCCGAACCGACGCAGGTCTTCACCGTGCGCAGGGATTTGCCGTAGGCATGGCCGGATACGAATCCCGCCTCGACCAGCTCGGCCCACATCTTGGGCAGGTTCTCCTTGGTGATGCCGTACAGACCGATGCGCTGTCCGCCGGTGATGTGGACGGTGGGCACTTCATAGCGTTCGGCGATCTCCGCGATGGAACGCAGCTCGGACGGCGAAGTGACGCCGCCCCAGATGCGCGGGATCACCGAGTAGGTGCCATCTTTCTGGATATTGGCATGCACGCGCTCGTTGATGAAGCGCGAGCGGCTGTCGTCCACATACTCGCCCGGCCATGCCGCCAGCAGGTAGTAGTTCAGTGCCGGGCGGCAGACATGGCAACCGTCGGGCGTCTTCCACTCCAATGCCTGCATCACCTCGGGGATGGTCTTCAGCCCGCGCTCGCGTATCGTCTTGTGCATATCCTGATGCGCGTATTCGGTGCAGCCGCAGATGGGCTTCTTGCTGGGTTTGGCGGAATAGTCACCGCCCAGCGTGTTCGCCAGGATCGCTTCCACCATGCCGGTGCACGAACCGCACGAGGCGGAGGCCTTGGTGTGGGCGCGCACCTCGTCCAGCGTGAACAGCTTCTTGTCGATGATGGTGTTGACGATGGTGCCCTTGCACACGCCGTTGCAGCCGCAGACCTCGGCTGAGTCCGGCATGTTCGCCACGGCCGCAGTGCCGCCATGGCCGGAATCGCCGATGTGCATCTGGCCGAACAGCAGATGCTCGCGCATCCCGGACACATCGGTGCCGTCGCGCATCATCTGGAAATACCAGGGACCGTCCACGGTATCGCCGTACATCACCGCACCGCGCAGCTTGTTGTCGCGCAGCACCAGCTTCTTGTAGACACCGCGTGCCGCATCCTGCAACAGCAACTCATCATCCCCCGCCACCGGATTGAAGTCGCCGGCCGAGAACAGATCGATGCCCGTCACCTTGAGTTTGGTCGAGACGGACGAACCTTCATAGCGCATCCTGCCGTATTGGGCGAGATGGTTCGCCGCCACCTTGGCCTGCTCGAACAGCGGCGCGACCAGGCCGTAGGTCTGGCCGCGATGCTGCACGCATTCGCCCACCGAATATATCTTCGGGTCGTAGGTCTGCATGGTGTCGCTGACCACGATGCCGCGTTCGCAATGGATGCCGGCGGATTTGGCCAGCGCGATGTTGGGGCGGATTCCCGCCGACATCACGACCAGATCGGCGGGTATCTCCTCGCCGTCTTTGAAACGCAAACCGGTGACCGCATTCTCGCCGAGGATGGCATCGGTCTGGCGCGACAGGTAGAACTTCAAACCGCGCTTCTCCAGCGCCTCCTTCAGCAGCCCGCCGCCGACCTTGTCCAGCTGGCGCTCCATCGGCCATTCGCACAGATGCACCACCGATACGTCCATGCCGCGCAGCGACAGGCCGTTCGCCGCTTCCAGACCGAGCAGGCCGCCGCCGATCACCACCGCGCGCTTGCCCGGCTGTGCAGCGGCCAGCATCTTTTCCACATCATCGATACTGCGATAGCCCAGCACGCCGGGCAGATCGATCCCGGGAACCTGTAGCATGATGGGATTGGAACCGGTGGCGATCAGCAGACGGTCATACGGTGCGACGATGCCGTCATCCGTTTCCACCGTGCAGCTCACGCGATCTATCTTCGTCACCGTCTTGCCCGTATGCAAGGTGATGTGGTTCTCTTCATACCAGCTCCAGTCGTTAAGGACCGTGTCCTGGAACGGCATCTCGCCGGACAACACGGGAGAGAGCAGGATGCGGTTGTAGTTGGGTTGCGGCTCGGCGCCGAACACGGTGATGTCGAACTCGTCCGCCGACATCTTGAGCAACTCCTCGATGGTGCGGATGCCCGCCATGCCGTTGCCGATCACCACCAGACGCATCTTGTCTTTTTCCATTTTGCACTCCTCTCAATAAAAAACGCCGTCCGGCCACCGCCTGCGCGGGTGAGCCGAAACGACGCCCTTGTCGTTGTTACCTGCCAGGATCGCACCCGCCGTTGGGTGCGATCCATTGTTTGCCGTCACTGCGTATGAATCTAAACCGACCGTATGCGATGCCTTAGCTCTCGAAGATGGACTTTCTGGAATGGATACCGATCTCATCCCCTTCTGCAAGGCGATCCGACAAAACAGCCGGGGCCCGGTTGACCGTGCACATCACATGCCGCTCATCGAGTTCGTAAGCCCAGCGGGCACCGCGCTCCCTCAATCTGCACAGCACTTGCTGCAATGTCGGGACCGCATCCGGGATATCCATCTGTTCCGACGTCATCAGCAGGAACTCGCTTGGACGCCCGATGTACATGATGTCGATGCTCGTCATGGTTCGTCCCATCGCATCAGGCCGCTTTTCTGGCCTGCTTCTGATACAGGAACTCCAGCACCGCACCTCGCAGACTGTGGTATCTCGCATCATTCGCCAAGGCCAGACGATCTCGCGGCTTGGGCAGATCGACCGTCAATATCTCGCCTATGGTCGCGGCCGGCCCGTTGGTCATCATCACGATACGGTCGGACAACAGCACCGCCTCGTCCACGTCGTGCGTCACCATCACCACGGTGCTCTTGGTGTCGGCCACGATCTTCATCAGTTCGTCCTGCAAGTGGGCGCGGGTCAACGCATCAAGCGCCCCGAACGGTTCGTCCATCAGCAGCACTTTGGGTTGCATGGACAGTGCGCGCGCGATGCCGACCCGCTGCTTCATGCCGCCGGATATCTCGTGCGGCAACTTCTGTGCCGCATGTGTCAGATGGACCAGTTCGAGCGCATCGTTGGTGCGCTGCACGAGTTGCGCTTTGCCTTCCGTCGCCCCGAACACGCGTTCGACCGCGAGATGGACGTTCTCGAAACAAGTCAGCCAAGGCAGCAGCGAGTGGTTCTGGAACACCACACCGCGGTCTGGTCCCGGCCCGGTGATCTCGCGGTTGGCACACAGCATCACGCCCCCGCTGGGCAGCAGCAATCCTGCGATCAGGTTGAGCAAGGTGGACTTGCCGCAGCCGGAGTGCCCGATCAGGGTGATGAACTCGCCGGGATCGATCTTGAGATCGATGTCCCTGAGCGCGATGAATGGCCCCTGTTTCGTTCCGAACGTCATCTGCACATTCTCGATTTGTACGTATTTACTCATGTCATCCCCGCTCAGTAACTGAATCGCTTGGCGATCTGGATCAGCATCATCTCCAGCAACAGGCCGACGATGCCGACCACGAAGATGGCGATGATGATGTGCTCGACGTTCAAGTTGTTCCATTCATCCCACACCCAGAACCCGATGCCCACGCCACCTGTCAGCATCTCCGCCGCGACGATCACCAGCCATGCCGTGCCGATGGCCAGGCGTATGCCGGTCAGCATGTAGGGCAAGGTCGCGGGGAACAGGATCTTGGCGAACACCTTCCATTCGGACAGGTTCAACACGCGCGCCACGTTGAGGTAATCCTGCGGCAGCTGACGCACGCCCATCGCGGTGTTGATGATCATCGGCCAGATGCTGGAGATGAAGATCACCCAGATTGCTGCGGGATTCGATGCGTTGAACACCAACAGGCCGATGGGCAACCATGCCAGCGGCGAAACCGGCCTCAGCATGCTCACCACCGGCGCGCTCATCTTGTTGAGGAAGTCGACGCGACCGATCAGGAAGCCCAGCGGTATCCCGACCAGCGCAGCCAGACCGAAGCCGATACCTACACGCCCCAGCGAAGCGAGCACGTTCCAGCCGATACCCTGGTCGTTCGGTCCGTTCTGGTAGAACGGATCGCTGAACAGGATCACTGCGGAGTCCCAGGTCTTGAGCGGCCCCGGCAGGTTGTCGCCGGTCTGCGCGATCAGGCTCCAGGCCAGGATGAACAAGCCGATGCCGATGGCAGGCGGAAGCAGATGCTCCGCAAAGAAGCTTCTGATCTTCATCACGCGCGCACCTTGAAACTGGCCGCGTATTTCTTGGGATCCTTGCCGTCCCATACCGTGCCGTCGATCAGTTTCGAACTACGCATCTCATCCTTGGGCACCGCCACCTTGACCTGGGAGGCTGCCTGCTTGTACAGCTCGATCTGATTGATCTGCTTGGCGACGCCCAGATAATCGGGATCGGTCTTGAGCAGACCCCAGCGTTTGTGTTGCGTCAGGAACCACATGCCGTCGGAAAGGTAGGGGAAAGGCACCTTGCCGTCGTTGAAGAACTTCATGTGATTGGGGTCGTGCCACTTCTTGCCCAGACCGTCTTCATAGTTGCCCAAGAAACGTCCTTCGATGACATCGACCGGCGCATTGACGTATGACTTGGCAGAAATGATCTTGGCCACCTTGGCGCGGTTCGACTCGGCATCGATGAACTTCGCCGCGTCCAGCATCGCCATGATGAGCGCACGTGCCGTATTGGGATACTTCTGCACGAACTCTGCCGTGGCACCCAATACCTTTTCGGGGTGATCCGGCCAGACATCCTGCGATGACGCCACCGAGAAGCTGACGTTGTCGTAGATGCCGCGCGCATTCCACGGTTCGCCCACGCAGAATCCGTCCATGCTGCCGACCCGCACATTCGCCACCATCTGCGGCGGCGGCACGGTTATGGTCTTGACCTCGGAGATCGGATTGATGCCGTAGTTCGCCAGCCAGTAGTACAACCACATGGCGTGTGTCCCGGTCGGGAAAGTATGTGCGAAGGTATATTCGCGCGGCTGGGCCTTGATCAGCTTCGCCAGCGAGGGACCGTCGGTGACGCCCTTGTCCTTGAGCTGGTTGGCGAGCGATATGCCCTGGCCGTTGTTGTCTATGGTCATCAGCACGGCCATGTCTTTCTGGTTGCCGCCGATGCCCAGATGCACGCCGTACACCATGCCGTACAGGATATGCGCGGCATGCAATTCGCCATTGACCACTTTGTCGCGCACCGCCGCCCAGGATGCTTCCTTGGAGGGGATGATCTTGATGCCGTATTTCTCATCGAACTTCATCAGTGATGCGATCACCACCGAAGCGCAATCGGTCAACGGGATGAAGCCAACCTTCACCTCCTTCAACTCCGGCGCATCCGAACCCGCCGCCCAAGCTGCTGAACGTGTTCCCATGGGAACCATCGACATAATCCCTGCCGCACCCAATATCGCACCTGTCTGTTTCATGAATTCCCTCCGACTGTTCTGTTCAGGCGCTTGCGCGCCCGTGGCGACCACTTCCAGTTTTGACTTGTCCATACCCAATTCTCCTTTGATGAAATCCGTGCCCAGAAAATCAAAAAGGCGTCCGACTGCGTTGGTACGCAGTGGGACGCCTTTGTCCTTTGATGCAAATCTTCCGAACCGCCGTTGATTCGTTGATGTGTAAAGTTAAGCAACAGTCATGCCAGAAAATACGATTGACGCTTACTCCTTTTTATTCATGGTGATATCGACACACCCGATTCCTTTAGCATGCGCAACAACATCCTCTGCCGTCCCATTCCGGTGCACCGGACATCCCACATCGGTGCACCCGGTCGCCATTTCGGCTGTCAGGCACTCAGCTCTTTGGCAAGAATGATCGCCTCGGCGATCTCCGCCATGCGCTTGCCTTTGCTCATCGCCATGCTGCGCATCCGCTTGTAGGCATCTGCTTCGCTATAGCCGTTATCGGCCATCAGGATGCCCTTGGCACGATCCACCGTCTTGCGTTCAACCAGTTCGTTCCTGGCTTCCTTCAATTCATCCCGCAGCCGTTTGTGCTCAAGGAAGCGGGCCGCCGCCACATGGATGATCCCGCTCAGATCCTCGCCCTGTATGGTGTGCGCCACATACGCACTGACACCGGCGCGCATCGCCTCCTGAATGCTTTGCTGGTCCTTCTGACCACCCAGCACGACCACCGGCTTTTCCAGTGTGGTGGACATCAGACTGATCTGCTCCAGCGTGTCACGTCCCGGCGCATCGGCATCCACGATGATGACATCGGCCCCGGCCGCCTGTATCGCGTGCTCGTCCACCTGCTCCCATGCCAGCACGCCGGCAACATGGAAGTCAGCCAGTTCAAGACTGGCTTTCAACCATGCCGCACGGTCCCTTACATCATCGATGATCAGAATTTTTTTCAAGAAGCCCCCTGCCCCATACCCGAGCAATAAGCGAGCCAGAGCAATGAGACGTTGGGTCAGGAAGGACGAAGGCAGGAAAACAGAGGGGAAAATGCACGATTACAGTGCGCCGCGCATGCGCTTGGTGCAAGGATTCGAAGCCAAGTTGCTTTAGCCCGGTATTGCCTCGATAAAGGGAAACAGTTCGCGCTCCTCGAAGCGCACATGCGCATGCAACAGTCTGGAGAATTCTGCCAGTGCCGCCCCTTCGCGATGTTGCAAGCCTGTGCACAGTTCGCGCAAGACACGATGGTCCGCCTGCGTACGCTGCACCAGTGCCATACCCGCATCCGCACGCAAGTTAGGCAACAGCTCGCGCTCCTCGAACTGGAAATGCGGCTCCAGCTCCGTTGCAAACGCCTGCAAGGCGGCTTCGCAAGCCTGCGCGATCTGCTCCGCATCGCGCGTTGCGGCCGCGCGCGCGCATCGTTTCGCCAGCTTCAGCGCCTGGTGATGTTCACGCGACAACGGCTGCAGCAAGGGAATCCGTTGCATCACTCAGCCCGGTTGTCCGTCCGCGCGCGGACGCCAGTAAGCCGGCAGGTAGCGCCACACCCACGGGCCGAAGCAGGCCAGCCACAACACCGTGGCGGCGAGATAGAGCCAGCCGGATTGCGCCTGCAGCAGATCGGCCACGATGCGTAGCAGCGCGGTGAGCTGGATGCCGGCGAACATCAGTTGGACCGGCGTGTCGATGGCGAACGGCAGGCCGGAATGACCCAGCGTGACGCGCGTACCCATGCCTATCATCAGCGTGGCGTAGCATCCTATGGTCAGCGCGTGCAGCGGTGCCAGCCCGAGGATGAAGCCGGTGCCGTCGTGCGCGAGCAGCCACAGGCTTTGCACTGCGTACAGCAACATGGCGATTCCTATCCAGCTAAAACCGATATGCAGCACGGCCAAGAGCGGGTTACTGAAACTGCGGCGGAAGCCCCACAGCCAACTCAACGTGAGTGCAGCGAACGCCAGCGGCAGGTCGGCCAGCCACAACCAGGCAGGCAGACTGAAGAACTCCAACAGGCCGTGCACGAGACTGGCCGCCAACATGGTCCACCACGGCCAGAACGGGCGCGGCACTTCCTTTTGCTGCAGCGCGCTAGAGGTGAAGAACGGGATCATGCGGTGCGCCACGGTGGCGAACACCGGCAGCACGAATCCCCACAGCCCGGCGCGCAGCGCGAGCTGCAGCGCTTCGTGCCTGCCGGTCACTTGCCAATACAGGAAGACCGCCAGCGCCAGCCAGCCGATGCTGAATGCAGCGAGCAGCACGCTGGTATGACGCTTGTCGCCGGGCCGTGTGTCGCGCAGTACGCGCCACAGTGCGTACAGTCCGCCGCCCCAGCCAACCAGCATGGATGCGCTCGCCAATATCAGCAGCGCCGGCACAAAGAACAGCCCGGCATAGAACAGCGACACACCGGCGAACATGAAAACGAAGGCCGGCACGTAACGCTGCACCGGGATCTCGTTCCCTGCCATCCAGCGCGGGAATGTGGTCATCAGAAAACCGAAGAAAAAGAACGGCAACATGCCGAACAGCAGCAGCCAGATATGGGCGGCGGTCGGGAACAGCGGCCAGCTCACGCTATATTGCGGCAACAGATAACGGGTGCCCAGTTCGAACAACCACCACGACATGGCGAGCAGGGTCTGCACGGCTCCGCCGAAGAACATGACACGATGGGGTGCAGCGATGAAGCTTTTCAACATGATTACCTTCCAGTGGTTCAGTACGTAAAGCGAAGTTCGGCGTTCAGCGTGCGGCGCGGCAACAGGAAATAGGCATAGGCCTTGCGGTCCAACAGATTGTTGATGGACAGACTGGCGCGGAGTTGTTTCGAGAACGCATAACCGGCACCGACATCTATCAGGGTATGCCCGTCATAACTGCCCGGCACGCCCTCGACCACATCCGTATTTTGCGCCGTCCAGTACACATGGCTGACATGCCGCAC
>JBDRPZ010000031.1:0-5332 GCA_043826585.1 Pseudomonadota bacterium | reverse complement strand
GATCTCGCACATCATGATCAGACGCAAGCCCTTGTCACCGCGCTTGAGGCCGTTTTTCGCCAGGGTGGCAACGACTTCACTCGCCTCCTTGACTGTACGCACGAAGGGGATCATGAGCTCGACATTGGTGTAGCCCAGCGTCTCGCGCACACGTTTCATGGCACGGCATTCCAGTTCAAAACATTCGCTGAAATTCGCCGCGACGTAACGGCCGGCACCACGGAAACCGATCATCGGATTCTCTTCCATCGGCTCGTAGATCTCGCCGCCCAGCAGCTTGCGATATTCGTTCGACTTGAAGTCGGACATGCGCACGATGACCTTCTTCGGCCAGAACGCGGCGGCCAGCGTGGACACACCTTCGACGATCTTCTCCACGTAGAACTCGATCGGGTCGGCGTAACCGGCGGACCGCTTCATCACTTGCTCGTGCAGCTTGCCCGGCAGGCGGTTGTGTTCCAGCACGGCCTTGGGGTGGATGCCGATCAGGTTGTTGATGATGAATTCCAGACGCGCCAGACCGACACCGGCTGACGGCATCTGCGCGAACTCGAACGCCAGCGTGGGGTTGCCCACGTTCAGCATCAGCTTCACCGGGATCTGCGGCAGTGCCTGCTCGTTGTGCACGGTCACGTCGAACGGTAATTCGCCGTGATAGACGAAACCGGTGTCACCTTCCGCGCAGGACACGGTGACCATCTCGCCGTCCTGCAGCTCGGTGGTGGCATGGCCGCAACCGACGATGGCGGGGATGCCCAGTTCGCGCGCGATGATGGCTGCGTGGCAGGTGCGCCCGCCGCGGTTGGTGACGATGGCGGCGGCTTTCTTCATCACTGGCTCCCAGTTCGGGTCGGTCATGTCGGTGACCAGGATGTCGCCGGCCTGCACCTTGCCCATCTCTTCCGGACCGGACACGAGGCGCACGCGGCCCACGCCGATCTTCTGGCCGATAGCGCGGCCTTCGGCCAGCACATCGCCGCGCTGCTTCAGGCGGTATTTCTCGGTGCCGCCGCTGTGGTTGGCGTTCGACTTCACCGTCTCCGGGCGCGCCTGCAGGATGTACAGCTTGCCGTCGTTACCGTCCTTGCCCCACTCGATGTCCATCGGACGACCGTAGTGCTGTTCGATGGCGACCGCGTAGCGCGCAAGTAGCAGCACGTCCTCGTCGGTGATCGAGAATTTGTTCTGATCGGCGACATCCACCGCTTCGACGCGGCAGGAACGTCCGGCGGAACGCTGCTCGTCGAACACCATGCGCTGCAGTTTGGAACCCAGCGTGCGGCGCACTACGGCCGGGAAACCGGCGGCCAGTTGCTGCTTGTGCACGTAGAACTCGTCCGGGTTCACCGCGCCTTGTACCACCATCTCGCCCAGACCATAGGAAGAGGTGATGAACACCGCGTCTTTGAAACCGGACTCGGTATCGAGTGTGAACATCACGCCGGACGCGCCGATATCCGAACGCACCATGCGCTGTACGCCGGCGGACAGCGCCACCTCGGCGTGGGTGAAGCCCTTGTGCACGCGGTAGGAGATGGCGCGGTCGTTGTACAGCGAGGCGAACACTTCGCGGATCGCATGCAGGATGTTGTCGATGCCGTGGATGTTGAGGAAACTTTCCTGCTGGCCGGCGAAAGAAGCGTCCGGCAGGTCTTCCGCCGTGGCGGAGGAACGCACGGCGAAGCTGCCCTCGTCGCCCGCCACCAGCTTGTCGTAATGGCTGCGGATGTCGTCTTCCAGTCGCTTGGGCAGCGGCGCTTCGACGATCCAGTTGCGGATGGTGCGGCCCGCTTCGGCCAGCGCGGAGACGTCCTCGATATCCAGCGTCGAGAGTTTCTCCTCGATGCGCTTGTCCAGACCATCATTGGCGAGGAAGTCGCGGTAAGCATCCGCCGTGGTGGCGAAGCCGCCCGGAACCTGGACGCCTGAAGAACTGAGATTGGAGATCATCTCGCCGAGCGAGGCGTTCTTGCCGCCTACCTCGGGGATGTCCGCGATGCCCAGCGATTCGAATGGAATGACATACGGTTGCATGGTTTTCTCCCTCTTTAAAGAACCTTAATGATGATGAGCGCTGCTTACACAATGATTTGAACATTGGCCGCCGCCGCAGCCGCCACAACTTTCTTCTCCCTCTTCACGCGCCGGACCGAATTCCGGATGGCGCGCGGCGAACCGTCTGGCCGCAGTTTGCACCGCAAGCCAGATGAATACCAGACCGAGCATGACGACAATGGCGACGAGATATTTCATCGCGCCACCCCGATGCCGCCGAAGCCCATGAACGCCAGAGATAACAGTCCGGCCAGCATCAGCGACAGCGCCGTACCGTGCATCACGCTCGGCAGATTGGACAGGTTCAGACGCTCGCGCACACCGGCCATCAGGATCAGCGCCAGCGAGAAACCCACGCCGCCGCCCAGACTGAAAGCGACCGATTGGCTGAAGTCATAACCGCGCGCAGTCTGGAACAATGCGATACCCAGCACCGCGCAGTTGGTGGTGATCAGCGGCAGGAAGATGCCCAGCGCGCGGAACAGCGCGGGCGAGAATTTCTTCATCACCATCTCCACCAGTTGCACGGCCGAGGCGATCACCGCGATGTAGGCGATCAGGCGCAGGAACTCCAGATCGAAGTGGGTCAGCAGTTCGTTCAGCGCATAGCTGCACAACGAGGCGACCAGCATCACGAAGCTGGTGGCGATGCCCATGGGCACGGCGGTCTCCAGCTTGCCGGAGACACCGAGGAAAGGGCACAGGCCGAGGAACATCGCCAGCACCAGATTGCTGGAGAGCACGGTGATGATGAAGATCTGGCTCAGGGTCTCATGCTCCATGACGAGCCTCCTTGCGTTTTGCCAGCCATGCGAAGAACAGCAGCCACAGGCCGAGCACGAAGAAGCCGCCCGGCGGCAACACCATCACCACCCAGGGCTGGAAGTGTTCGCCGAACAGCGAGATGCCGAACAGTTTGCCCGCACCGAATATCTCGCGCACGCTGCCCAGCGCGAACAGACCGATAGTAAAACCGATACCCATGCCCAGCGCGTTCACCAGCGCGGTCAGCGGCGGATTCTTTGCGGCATGCGATTCGACGCGGCCGAGGATGATGCAGTTCACCACGATCAGCTGGATGAAGGCGCCCAGCGCTTCATAGAGCGCGAGGCTCACCGCCTGAATGATGTAATCGACCAGCGTCACGAAGGTGGCGATGATCACGATGTAAGTGGCGATGCGCACCTCCTTGGGAATGAAATGGCGCAACATCGAGATCAACGTGCAGGAACAGATCAGCACGAAAGTGGTGGCGAGGCCCATGCCCAATGCGTTGAATGCCGACACCGTCACCGCCAGCGCGGGGCACATGCCGAGCGCCATCACGAACACCGGGTTCTGCTCCCAGATGCCTTCCAGCAACTGTTCCATGTTGTTTGCTTGCAGGGTCTGTCCGCTCATGGCTGATCTCCTTTTTCATGCTGCTGCAACGCTTTCAGATGCGGTATCAGTAAAGGCAGCAGATGGTTCGCACTGTCGTTGATGCCGCGCCCCACCGCCTTGGATGTGATGGTCGCACCGGAGATGGCATCGATCTCCCAGCCGAATTGCTTGGTGCCATGCTTGACCGTCTTCACCGCATTGAACAAGGACTTCATATCCGGCGTCAGGCTCACGTCCAGACTTTCAAAGTTCTTCAGGAAGGCAGGGTCGGTGATGATCTTGTCGCCGATGCCGGGCGTCTCGCGCATCTGTGTGACCTGTATGCCGAAGATGCACTCGCATGCCTGACGATAGCCGTACAGCACGCGCACCGTGTCGGAATAGCCGCGTGCACCGCCTTCGGCAGCGATGGCATCCAGCTTGCCGTCCTTGTCGTATGCGGCATAGAAGCGCACGACACCAGCGGCAGGGTCGCCCTTGCCCGGCGTCACACCTTTATCACTCGCATCGTATTCGACGATCTGAGCCGCGTCCGGGATCAACGCACGCACGCTGCGTTCCAGCACCACTTTCTTGTTGGCAGCGATGGCCGGCTGCGTCCATTGCCACACCGCCACGATCAGTCCGCCGCACAGTGCAGTCACCAGCATCAGCGTGCGCACCATGCGCAGGCTGTTCACCGGCGGTACGACGTGGATAGGCTGTTCGCCGCTCATTATTTGCGTGCCCCGAACACTTTGCGCTGCATATATTTATCCAGCAGCGGCGCCAGCGCGTTGCCGAACAGGATCGCGTACATCACGCCCTCGGTGAGGCCGCCGAAGTAGCGGATCAATATCGTCACCACGCCGATGATCGCGCCGTAGGCCCACACCGCACGCGGGCTGACCGGTGAGGTCGCCATGTCGGTGGCCATGAACAACGCGCCCAGCATCAGGCCGCCCGACAGCAGCACCAGATGCACCGGCGGATATTCGTCGCCGCCGAACAAACGGAAGGCCAGCGCCAGCAGCAGCGCGCTGCCGACCACCGCCACCGGGATGCGCCAGTCCATGAACTTGCGCACGATCAGATACAGACCGCACAGCACCAGCAACAAGGCCGAGGTCTCGCCGGTGGAGGCGGAGGCCGCGCCGGTGATCATGTCCTGCACCGGATAGACGAAGTGTTCGAACTTCCAGCGCGCCAGCGGCGTGGCACCGGTGAAGCCGTCCACCATGTTGGCGGCGACCCAGCTGGTGATGTCGTTCGGCTGCATCAGCGGCAATGTCAGCGAAGACGGGATGAACTCGGTGAAGCGTTGCGGGGCGAAAGCGGGCGCCCAGGTGGTGATGGCGGTGGGGAAGGCTGCTTGCACGAAAGCGCGGCCGACCAAGGCAGGGTTGAACGGGTTGTGACCCAGGCCACCGAACAGTGACTTGCCCAGCCACACGGCGGTGAAGCCGGCCACTGCGCCCATCCACAGCGGGAAGGCCGGCGGCAGGGTCAGCGCCAGCAACACGCCGGTGATGGTGGCGCTCCAGTCGGACAGGGTGTTGACCGTGCCGGACAGTTTGTTGGAGATGCGCTCGGCCGCGAGGCAAGAAAGGGTGACGGTGACGATCAGCGCCAGCGAGGACAGGCCGTATTGCCAGATCGAAAAGCCGCACACGGGCAGCAGCGCATACACCACATGACGCATGATGGTAGGGACGTCGCGCCCGCTGTGCAGGTGCGGCGATGCGCGCAGTTGCATGCTCACAACGGTTTCCTCTCTCTCAGGAACGCCTTGGCCGCGCGGAACTGTTGCACCAGCGGGATGTGCGACGGGCACACATAACTGCAACAGCCGCATTCGAAACAATCGCCGAGATGATAGTGCTCGGCCATCTCGTCGAACTCCAGTTTAGCCGAC
>JBDRPZ010000030.1:0-9365 GCA_043826585.1 Pseudomonadota bacterium | reverse complement strand
GTGGTCAGCAAAGCGATCAAGCAATACCAGATCGACGCTGACAAGCCGAATCCCACCACGGTGTAAGAGGAGAACGACGTGGCAGAAATCAAAAACGTATTGGTACCGGACATCGGCGGATTCAAAGGTGTCGAGGTCATTGAAGTAGGCGTAAAAGCCGGCGAGCAAGTCACGGCTGAGCAGACGCTGATCACCCTGGAGACTGACAAGGCCACCATGGATGTGCCGGCACCGTTCGACGGCGTGCTCAAAGAACTCAAGATCAAAGTCGGCGACAAGGTTTCGGAAGGCGATCTGATCGCGCTGATCGAGGCCGCTGCTGGCGCTGCGCCGGCCGCAGCCGCACCGTCCGCGCCCGCATCCCAGGCAGCCCCTGTCGCTGCAGCACCGGCTGCGAAACCTGCACCAGTTGCAGCGCCCGTGGCAGCTGCGGCGCCTGCTGCCATCACTAGCGGCGGCAGCGCTCACGCCAGCCCGTCCATCCGCCGCTTCGCGCGCGAACTCGGTGTCGACCTGACACGGGTAAAGGGCAGCGCGGATAAAGGTCGCATCACCAAGGACGACGTGCAGAACTTCGTCAAACAATCGCTGGCTGGTGGCGGCGCAAGCACGGGCGGCGGCGCACTGCCCGGCCTGTTGCCATGGCCGGACGTGGATTTCGCCAAGTTCGGCGCGATCGAATCCAAGCCGTTGTCGCGCATCAAGAAGATCTCCGGCGCGAACCTGCACCGCAACTGGGTGATGATCCCGCATGTCACACAATTCGAAGATGCGGACATCAGCGAGCTGGAAGCCTTCCGCAAACAGCTCAATACCGAGTATGCCAAGCAGAACATCAAGATCACGCCGCTGGCATTCATGCTCAAGGCGGTCGCCGTGACCCTGAAGCACTTCCCGGACTTCAACGCGTCACTGGATGCGAGCGGCGAGAACCTGATCGTGAAGAAATACATCCACATCGGCGTGGCAGTGGATACACCCAACGGCCTGATGGTGCCGGTGATCCGCGACGTGGATCAGAAGGGTATCGTGCAGCTGGCCAAGGAGCTGATGGAAGTCAGCGCCAAAGCACGCGATCTCAAAATAAGCGCCGCCGACATGCAGGGCGGCTGTTTCACCATCTCCAGCCTGGGCGGCATCGGCGGCACTTCGTTCACACCTATCATCAATGCACCGGAAGTGGCCATCCTCGGTGTGTCGCGTTCCAGCATGAAGCCGGTGTGGAAAGACGGCGAATTCGTGCCGCGTCTGATGTTGCCGCTGTCCTTGTCTTACGATCACCGCGTAATCGACGGCGCTGCGGGCGCGCGTTTCACCACCTACTTGTCGCACGTGCTGTCCGACATGCGCCGCATGGCGGTCTGAGTAATGACGCAACCCATCGGCATCCTAGGCGGCACGTTCGATCCCATCCATCACGGGCATCTGCGTATCGCACAGGAAGCGCTGGAGCAATGCGGCATGTCGCAAGTACGCTTCATGCCCAGCGGCACACCACCGCATCGTCCCGCCCCCTTGGCACCCGCCAAGATGCGCTGGGAGATGGTGCGGCTGGCAGTGAACGGTCACCCCGACTTCATGGTCGATGTGCGCGAAGTATTCCGTAGCGATCCCTGCTACACGGTTGATTCGCTCACCGCGTTGCGTGCCGAACTGGGTATGCAGCAACCGCTGTGTCTCATCCTCGGCGGCGATGCCTTCCTGCAATTGCATACCTGGCATGAATGGCAACAGCTGTTCGCGCTGGCACACATCGTGGTGCTGCAACGCGCAGGCGGATTGCCTCTGGGCAATGCGATGGCCACAGCCGATGAAGCCTTGCAAGCCGAATACCGTGCCCGTCTGGCTCCCGGTGCGCAAGCACTACACGAAGCACACGCCGGCGCGATCTTTGTCGCCGACATGCCCGCACTGGAGATATCCTCCACCGACATCCGCCGTCGTTGCACAGACGGCAAAAGCATCCGCTATCTGGTGCCGGATACTGTCGATCACCATATTCAAACCAATCGTACCTACTCAAAATGCTGAACGTAAAAGACAAGACCGCCGCCGTCGTGGCGGCACTGGAAGACATCAAAGCGATGGACATCGAAGTCATCGACACCCAGAAATTCAATTCGCTGTTCGAGGCGATGGTGATCGCCAGCGCACAATCCACACGCCAGACCAAGGCGCTTGCCGACCAGGTGGAAAAGAAACTCAAGGAGATCGGCGAAGAAGTGATCGGCGTCGAAGGCGGTGACAGCGGTGAATGGGTGCTGGTCGATCTGGGCGATGTCGTCGTGCACATCATGCAGCCGGCCGTGCGTGCGTATTACAACCTTGAAGAACTCTGGGGCGTCCAACCCAAGCTGCGCGCCCAAGCCAGCAAATGAAACTGCTGATCCTCGCGGTGGGCAACAAGATGCCCGCCTGGATCACCGAGGGTTACAACGAGTACGCCAAGCGCATGCCGCGCGAGGCCACCATCTCGCTGGTGGAGATCAAGCCGGAGCCGCGCACCACCGGCTAGACCACCGCGCAGATCATGGAAGGCGAGGCGCAGCGCATCCTTGCCGCTCTGCCCTCCTCTGCACACTGCATCGCGCTCGACGAGCACGGCGCGACACCCACCACCAAGCAACTGGCCCAGCAGATGAAAGACTGGATGCGATCGGGAGGCGATGTCGCCTTCATCATCGGCGGGGCCGACGGCTTGCACGAATCGGTCAAACAACGCGCGCGCCAACTGATGGCGCTGTCCGCCTTCACCCTGCCGCACGGCATGGTGCGTGTATTGCTGGCCGAACAGCTTTATCGCGCGCATTCGCTGATGCACAATCACCCCTACCATAGAGAATAATCACGTGTCCGCCATAAACACCAGCCACTCACGCATCTATCTCGCCTCGCAAAGTCCGCGCCGCCGCGAACTGCTCAAACAGATCGGCGTGAACTTCGATCCGCTGCTGCTGCGCAACGATGCGCGCCGTGAAGTGCGCGTGGATGAAACACCGCACGAAGGAGAACTGCCGGCTGACTATGTGCAACGCATCTGTCGCGAGAAGGCAGAGGCCGGCTGGGAAGCGCTGCTGTTGCGCAAGCTGCGGCCTTACCCGGTACTGTCAGCAGACACCACGGTCACCGTGAACGGCAAGATCATCGGCAAACCTGACAACAACGATCATGCCTTGCAGATACTGGGGGAGCTTTCCGGCACCCGCCATCAGGTGCTCACCGCGGTGGCGGTGGCTTATAAAAACAGGCTGGAAATGCGGCTGTCGACCACCACTATCACTTTTGCCGAACTGAGCGAAGCACGCATCCGGCGCTATCTGCTCAATGGCGAAGCCCATGACAAGGCCGGCGCCTATGGCATTCAGGGTGCAGCCGGTGCCTTCGTGAAACATATCGACGGCAGCTACACCGGCGTGATGGGCCTGCCCTTGTTCGAGACGGTAGAATTGCTGCAGTCTTTCGGAGTCTCCACCTCATGAATGAAGAGATACTGATCAACGTCACCCCGCAGGAGACGCGCGTCGCCGTGATGCAGCAGGGCGTCGTGCAGGAACTGCACATCGAGCGAGGTAGTCAGCGCGGTCTGGTCGGCAACGTCTATGTCGGCAAAGTGAAGCGCGTGCTGCCCGGTATGCAGTCCGCCTTCATCGACATCGGACTGGAACGCTCCGCCTTCCTGCACGTGGCCGACATCTGGGAGAACCGCATCAACGGCGACGCCGCCAAGCCCATCGAAAAGGTATTGTTCGAAGGTCAGAGCGTGCTGGCACAGGTGATCAAGGATCCCATCGGCAGCAAAGGCGCACGCCTTTCCACACAGCTGAGCTTTGCCGGTCGTCTGCTGGTCTATCTGCCGCAGGAAGCACACATCGGCGTATCGCAACGCATCGAAAATGAGGAAGAACGCGAAACGCTGCGTATCCGGCTGCAGCAATTGTTACCGTCCGAACACGGTGGTGGCTACATCATCCGCACCATGGCCGAAGGTTCTTCGGACGAGGAGATGCGTGCCGACGTGGCCTATCTGGACAAGTTGTGGAGCAAGTTGCAGCAACAGGCCAGACAACTGGGCGCGCCCGCCCTGCTATACAAAGAGCTGGATATCAGTCTGCGCGTGCTGCGCGACTTCTTCGGCCAGGAGACTGCCCGCATCCTGGTGGATTCGCGCGACACCCACCAGCGCATGCAGGCATTCGCGGCCGACTTCAGCATGGCAGCAGTGGAAAAGTTAAGTCACTATATCGGCACACGCCCTTTGTTCGACCTGTACGGCATCGAGGACGAGATCGAGTCGGCGCTGTCCAAGCGCGTCAATCTCAAATCGGGCGGTTATCTGATCATCGACCAGACCGAAGCGCTCACCACTATCGATGTGAACACCGGCGGCTTCGTCGGCGGCCGCAACTTCGACGACACCATCTTCAAGACCAATCTGGAAGCGGCTCAGGTCATCGCGCGCCAGCTGCGCCTGCGCAATCTGGGCGGCATCATCATCTGTGACTTCATCGATATGGACAGCCAGGAACACCGTGACGGCGTGCTTGAGGAATTCCGCAAGATGCTGGCCATGGACCGCACCCGCGTGAATGTGAACGGATTCTCGGCGCTGGGCCTGGTGGAGATGACGCGCAAACGCACACGGGAGAGTCTGGCGCATGTGCTGTGCGAGCCCTGCCCTACCTGCCAGGGGCGCGGCGAGGTCAAGACCGCGCAGACCGTCTGTTACCAGATCCTGCGCGAGATCCTGCGCGAGGCGCGACAGTTCAATGCGCGCGAATACCGCATCCTCGCCTCACAACAGGTGATCGACCTGTTTTTGGATGAAGAATCGCAAAGTCTGGCCCAGTTATCCGACTTTATCGGCAAGCCGGTCTCGCTGCAGGTGGAGAATCTTTACAATCAAGAGCAATACGATGTCATCCTAATGTAGAGGTCGCGCGTTAACTGTCTGCCTTCCGGTTTTTGCTCTTGCAGAAACCCGGATCCAAGGCAACAGCAACAGTGCGATTTCAAGCCGGCGACAGCCGGCTTTTTTTTCTGTGTATCATTCCCGTATGCACCCTCCGCGACCAAATCCCTTATTCCATAGCGTATGCCTGTGGGCCTCGCTGAGCCTGTCGGGGGCGGCGTGGGGTGCAGTAGACAACCCGCTCCCCGAACTGGCCGACTCCGGCATGAAGCAGGCTGATGTCACAAGAGCATACGTATCGCAGCAATTCGTTCGTCTGGTCAACGGACTGGATCGCTTCTTCGGCGATGATCGCAACTTTCAGGAGAACAATCGCAGCGTATTCCAGCTCGACCTCGACGAACAGATGACGGCAGGGGGGCAGCGCGAGAGCACGCTGTCCGGCCGGATCAAGCTGCACCTGCCCTCAACCGAACATCGCCTGCATCTGCTGCTGGAAAGTGATCCCGAACAAAACACCGCCGGCCCCGGTGCGGCCCAGAATCAGACGCAGCGCATCGGGCCTTTCCGCGCGCCGGGCGAATACGGTCTGGCACTGCGTCTGGAGGAAAGCGAGGAACAGATCTGGCACACCAGCACAGACATCGGCGTCAAGCTGCATGCGCCGCTGGAACCCTTCGCCCGTGTACGCGCAAGCCTCGTCGTACCTATGGGCGAATGGCGCATGAAACCGGCACAATCCCTGTACTGGTTCAGTCAGTCCGGCTTGGGCGAGACCACACAGCTTGATTTCGAGCGCCCGTTGGCACCGCAGACACTGTTCCGCGCCACCAGCAGCGTGACCTGGCTACACCTGCCACAGCGTTTCGACCTGCAACAGGACTTCACTGTCTTTCATACACTCGACGAGAAGCGTGCCGTGCAATATCAGATCAGTCTGATCGGCGTGAGCAGACCCCAGTCACGTCTGGATGATGCCGTGATGTCAGTGCTGTACCGCCGTCAATTGAACCGGCGCTGGCTGTTCTTTGAATTCAATCCGCAATTGCATTTCCGCCATTCGCAAAGCTACGACATGGATCCGCTGCTCTGGCTGCGCTTGCAGATGCTGTTCGACGAAGAATAAGGTCGATATAGCGCTCTTTTCATCTGTTGGCCGTTCGGTGTCTCCGCTTATCCTGCAACCTCAAATACATCTACAGGTGCCTTATGTTTAACCGTCTTGCCATCCTGCTGCTTGCATGCGCGATCAGCTTTGCCCCACAGTCATATGCCCAGCCGGCGCAAGAACACACCAAGGCCGAAGCTGCGGCCGTCAACGAATTCCTCAACGAACTGGCTGCCAACAACGGCATCTACATGTCGATCCGGCGCATCGAGTTCTTCTCCGATCTGGCGAAGGGCCAACAACCTTTCGCCACCGTCGTCACCTGCTCCGACTCGCGCGTGCATACCAATATGTTCTCCCGCGCACCCGAGGGGCAGCTGTTCATGATCCGCAACATAGGAAATCAGCTCACCACGGCCGAAGGCTCGGTGGAATACGGCGTGCATCATCTACATTCACCGGTGCTGATGTTCGTGGGTCATTCGCGTTGTGGTGCCATCGCCGCCGTCAGTGGCAACTATTCAAAAGAGTCGGAAGCCATCCGGCGCGAGCTGGATACCATCAACATCTCGTCCAACCTCAACAATATGGACGGTGTTCAGGCCAACGTGCATAACCAGGTCAGTGCAGCCATGATCAAATTCTCCGAAGAGATACGCAAAGGCGAATTGGTGGTGATAGGTGCGGTGATGGACTTTGCCGATGACATGCACAGCGGTTCCGGCAAGCTGCACATCATCAATGTGAACGGCGAAAGTAACCGCAAGAAACTGGAGAATGTGAGAGGCCTGTTGTCCGAGCGGCGCCTGCGTACGCATTGATGCGACGTTCAGGGCTTCAAACAACTTTCCGGATCTACGCTACTACCAGAGATAGCCACCACCTTGTGACGTGACTGCGCACCCTGCTTGAGTTCCACCTGTCTTTGCGTCACCCCGAAGATCTCGGCGATGAATTTACACAAAGCCGCATTGGCCCGCCCTTCTATAGGGGGTGCAGCAAGCCGTATCTTCAGTGCCTCGCCATGCAGGCCCGCCACCTCGCTACGCTTGGCCCCCGGCTGCACGTGCAGGGTCAATGTGAGCACATCGCCGTTACGGCGATACCATTCACTCACAATAGACGCATCGTGGCCTGCTCCAGTCCACCGACCAGTACGATCAGCAACAGCTGGCATAACAGCAGCAGCACCAGAATGGATAGATCAAGACTGCCGATGTTGGGGATACGGCGACGCAATGGCTGCACGAATGGCAGATTCACCGCCGACAGCAGCGGTGCCAGCGGCGTATGCGGATTGACCCACGATAGAACCGCCTCAAGCAGCAGACTCGCCATCAGCAGATACAGGCTCAGCTTCAGCAGCTTGACCAGCGTCCACAGCAACAGGCCGATCAGCGGGAAGGTATCGAAGTGATAGCCCTGCAAGCTGAGGAAAGCCACCAGATAGATGAATTCGAACACGAAGGCCAGCAGCAGCGTAGCGCTATCCATCCCGGCTATCGCCGGCAGGCGACGACGCAGGGGCAACACGATGAAATCGGTGATCGCCAACACGAATTCACCCAGCGGATTGCGCATCGGCACACGCAACCAGACCGCATGAAAACGGAACAACAGCACGGCCGCGAACGGTTGCACCAATGCATCGACCAGGAACAGCAAAGCTTCAGCCAGCATCATTAATCCTTACCCAATTCATCACCCAACTCCCTGGAACGTGCCGCTGCAGCATGTGCGGCAGCAACGATATGTGCACGCACATTGTTTGAATCCATACTTGATAACGCATATTCGGTCGTGCCATTTTTCGAAGTCACATTAGCACGCAAGGTGGCGACATCCTGCTGGCTGCTATCCGCCAGCTTGGCGGCACCGATGAAAGTATCCAGCACCAACTGGCGCGCCTGCAATTCATCCAGCCCCAGTTCCAGTGCCGCCTGCTGCATCGCTTCGATGAAATAGAACACATAGGCCGGGCCGCTACCCGAGATGGCCGTCACGCTGTCCAGCAACGATTCATCCTCTACCCACAAGGTGGAGCCGACTGCCTCGATGATCGCTTCGGCGCGTTCGCGGTTGGTCGCGCTAACGGCTTCCAAGGCATACAACCCGGTCACTCCATGCCGGACCAAAGCCGTTGTATTGGGCATGGCGCGCACGATGTTGCCGGTGCCCAGCCAGCGCGCGATATCGTGCGCGCGTATCCCTGCTGCGATGGAGATGACCATCTGCCCGGTCAGCAACGGAGCCAGGTTGCGGCAGGTGCTCTGCATCTGCTGCGGTTTGACGGCCAGCAAAATGATCTCGCTGAACGGGATCGCGTCGCTCATGTCCGTCGTGGCACGCACCACAAAATCGTGATGCAGATCCAGACAGCGCTGCTCATCCACCTCCACCACGCGGATCTTGGACGGCGCATAGCCGCGTTTTAGCATGCCGCCTATCAATGCCTTGGCCATATTGCCGCCGCCGACAAAACAGATGTTCATTGTTCACCTCCGTAGTTTCTGGCACCGAAGATCGCGGTGCCGACGCGCACGATGGTCGCGCCTTCCTGAATCGCCACTGCAAAGTCATGCGACATTCCCATCGACAGCGTGTCCAGTTGCATACCCTGTGCATTCAAAGATGCAAGTAATTCCCGCATCAGCACGAATGGTTCCCGCTGCTGCGCAGGATCATCTGCCGGCGCGGGGATCGCCATAAGACCACGCAACTTCAGTCGAGGCAACCTCGCAACTTCAGCTGCCAATTGCGCGACCTCGTCCGGCGCGACACCGCTCTTGCTTGCTTCGCCACTCACATTGACCTGCAGACAGATATTCAGATCCGGCAAAGATTCGGGGCGCTGCACCGACAAACGCTCGGCGACCTTAAGCCGGTCGACACCATGTACCCAGGCGAAGTGTTCGGCGATGGCGCGCGTCTTGTTGCTCTGTATCGGCCCGATGAAATGCCACTCCAGCAGCAAAGCCCCCAGTATCTCTATCTTGTCCAGCGCCTCTTGCAGATAGTTCTCGCCGAAAGCCGTCTGTCCCGCCTGGTATGCCTCGCGTACCGAAGCGGCAGGAAAGGTCTTGCTGACCGCCAGCAGACGCACCGCATCGGCGGGGCGTCCTGCGGCTGTTGCGGCTGCTGTTACAGCCCGCCTCACGGCTTGCAAGTTGGAAAGGATTGCAGTCATAATCCGGCGGCCTGCACGATGTTGGCGGTTGTTTAACGACTGGGGAATTATATATGGATATCACCGAACTGCTCGCCTTCGGCGTGAAGAACAAAGCTTCCGACTTGCACCTCTCCGCCGGGTTGCCACCGATGATCCGCGTGCACGGCGATATGCGCCGC
>JBDRPZ010000029.1:0-15244 GCA_043826585.1 Pseudomonadota bacterium | reverse complement strand
TCGCCCTGAATTTACTGGCAAGGTCACTGCAATGAGAGCTTTCCAGCATCTCGCGCCCCTTGACGGTTAGTGTGATGAACATGGAGAAGATCGCCATGACGATGGCGGCTTGTATCAATGTGGAGCCGGATTGTTCACGTTGCATAAAGTTGGTTATCCTTGGCAGATTAAGGATGTCGAGTATGGATATTAGCAGCATCCACTCTGTCAGTAGGGATGAATGTGCCCGGACTGAAACATAGATCCGCTGGTTTTATGCGAACTGGATAGCAACATGCCGACAACCAGCGGTCATCTCTTATGTAATATTGGTCTCCTTGCATCCCGCGTTTACGTGACGCTATCTGACGCCCCGGTCATTTGCTGAAACTGTAACTCCTCTCGCGAAACAACGTTACACAAGCGTCCACAACCCGGGGGTCGTAATAGACTCCGCGCTTACTAATGATCTCCTCCAGCGCTTTCTCATCGCCCCAGCCCGGCCGATAAGGGCGATGCGACGACATCGCTTCGACGACATCAGCGACAGTCAGGATGCGCGCTTCGAGCAGGATATCGTCGCCCTGCAAACCCTGCGGATAGCCGGACCCATCGAGCCGTTCATGGTGCTGCAGCACCATCCGTGCGATCGGCCAAGGGAAATTGATGCCTTTCAGGATTTCATATCCCGCCTGCGGATGGAACTTGATCAAAGCGTACTCGATGTCATTGAGCTTGCCTGGTTTGCTGAGTATCTCGGCCGGAACTTGGATCTTTCCAAGGTCATGCACGACCCCGGCCAGATGGATGGCATGCACCCGCTCTTCGGACAAACCCATCTGTCTGGCGATCGCAGTGGCTAGATCGGCCACTCGAATCTGGTGTCCGGCAGTATAAGGATCACGCAACTCAACAATGGTGGCTATCGCCCGCACTGTATCTTCCAGACTTTGCTGCAATTGCAGCAGTTGTTGCTGATTCTTTTCCAAAGCTAGATCGCGTTCGTGGCGGGTATGCTGAGTGTGCACACCGAAAGACAGATCGTCTGCCATCTCCTCCAGCAAAGCTACTTCATTGCTGCGAAAAGCATTTGCTTCTGCGGCATACACGTTCAACATGCCGAATACACCGTCATTCTTCAACGGCAATGCAATGCTGGCTGCTAGCCCATGCTGCAATGCCGCCTTGCGCCAAAGTATAAATTGCGGATCGCTGGCAACATCCTGACACAACTGGGGTTCACCGCTGCGGATGGCGCGACCACTAGGACCCATGCCGCGTTCGTTCTCGCCCCAGCTAAGCCGCAGGTTTTCCAGATACCCTTCACTGACACCGGCATGCGCCATGATCTTGATAGACTTGCTCTCGTCATGTTGCGCATACCCCACCCAGGCCAGCTGATATCCGTGCTGCTCGACGATGGCCTGGCAGACTTTCTGCAGTAATTCATCTTCGCTGGCGGCATGCACCAAGGTGCGATTCACCGCGCTCAAGGTGGCGAGCGCTCGATTGGCATGCTCGATCTCTGCTTGAGCCAGCTTGCGCTCAGTGATGTCCTGATAGGAACCGCCTATCTTGATGACTCTCCCGGCCTCGCTGACAGGTTGTCCGATGGTTCTCACCCATTTGCGGACACCCGTGGCAGTAGTCATTTCCAACTCCAGATCGTAGGGCGTGCCGTCTGCAATGGCTGCCTTGACGGCCGCCTCTATCCTCTGCCTGGACTCGCCCCGATAGAACCCCATTCCGATCTCCATACTGGTCGGCTGGCCCGGCTCCATGTCATGGATACGTGCCACCTCTTCCGTCCATGTGCCCTGTCCCGTTTGCGGATCGAATTCCCAGCCGCCGATCTTGGCGAGCCTGCCGGTCTCGTTAAGCAAAGCCTCGCTATTTTTCAGTGCCGCTTCTACCTGTTTGGGTTTGGTGATGTCTTCGAGTATGTGCACCGAGTGGAGATAAGTGCCTTGCTTGTCGAACACGGAATAGGTGCGCGAACGGTAGATCGCATCACCGAAGGCCAATTCTTCTACATCTGCTGCCTCCCCCCCCTTGGCCAATACCCGCAAGCAGGCGGCCAGCGGAGCACCGGTCTTCGGAAATACATCGTAATAGCGCTGTCCGATGAGCGCCTGATACGAAATGCCGGCACATTCCTGATAAGCCCTGTTGCAGCGCAAGATGCGGAACTGCTTGTCGTGCAGGAAGATAGGGGCATCCACCACATCCAACGCAGCTATCCATTCCTGATGTGCCTGTTCTATTTGCTTGTGCGCGCTCTCCAGATCCTCAAGCAGGGCAAGCAAGGCTCCGCGTTGATTTTCCTCGGTCAGCGGGATAGCGCCGTATGACTGAGACATCTGGTTTTGCGCTGTGGAAGCCGGCGCTGCACCGGGCGCCCCATCGGAAAGCGGATGGCGCAGCATGGCTATCTCCTGCTTTAACTCCTGAATGCGCAACTCACGCCCGATGGCCACATGTTGGAAACGGCGCAGCTCATCGATTTGCCGTTCGATCTCTGCTTGCCGGTTCAGCGGTTTGAATATCAGAAAATAGAGGGCAGGCGCAACTATCGTAGTGAGGGCGAGGGGATCGATCAGAATATAAGCCAGCTTCTCAGCGAACGGGGCATTCAGCAGGGTGACAAAAACGTTTTCGAGCAGCAGCATGATCGAAAGCTCGCCCAGCAGTATGATCAAAGCCAGCGCGATCACCACTCGCGCGGGTGTCTTCAGGGGGGCACCTCAGAAAACGGAAAATAAAGCACGCTAAGGCATAGCTGACCTTGCCAGGCCTGCTTCGCCCTGTAGTGACGCGATCAACGGGCAGGAAACATTCCCCTTTCGTGCATGGCAGGCGCACACGAGTTCAGACAGCACGGTTTCCATGCGCGCCAAGTCGGCCATCTTCTCGCGCACGTCCTTGAGCTTGTGTTCGGCCAGGCTGCTGGCCTCCTCGCAGTGGGTGCCATCGTCGAGCCGCAACAGCTCGGCAATCTCGTCCAGACTGAACCCCAGCCGCTGTGCCGATTTCACGAATTTCACCCGAACCACGTCCGCCTCCCCATAGCGGCGGATGCTGCCGTAAGGCTTGTCCGGTTCCGGCAACAGGCCCTTGCGCTGATAGAAGCGGATTGTCTCCACGTTGACCCCGGCCGCCTTGGCAAAAACGCCAATGGTCAGGTTTTCCAAATTATTTTCCATATCGCTTGACTCCGTACATGAGTACGGAAGTAAGGTTACGCTATCCAATCCAAATTCAAAAGGGCCAACGTATGTCTGAACCACAAAACGGGCGCGGTGCGCTCTTCGCCGGCGGGCTGGCCGCCATTCTTGCATCGACCTGCTGCCTGGGGCCGCTAGTACTGGTCGCCCTGGGCTTCTCCGGTGCTTGGATCGGCAACCTGACGGTGCTGGAACCCTATCGACCGTTGTTCATCGGCGCGGCGCTAGTGGCGCTGTTCTTCGCCTGGAAGCGGATTTACCGGCCCGTGCAGGCATGCAAGCCAGGTGAGGTCTGCGCGATTCCGCAGGTGCGCGCCACCTACAAGCTGATTTTCTGGATCGTGGCCGTGCTGGTCCTGGTCGCGCTTGGATTTCCCTATGTCGTTCCATTTTTCTATTAACCAGGAGTTCATCATGAAGAAACTGTTTGCCTCCCTTGCCCTCGCCGCCGCTGTTGCCCCGGTGTGGGCCGCTACCCAGACCGTCACGCTAGCGGTTCCCGGCATGACTTGCGCCGCCTGCCCGATCACAGTCAAGAAAGCGCTCTCCAAGGTCGAAGGCGTGAGCAAGGTCGATGTGGGCTTCGAGAAGCGCGAGGCCGTCGTCACTTTTGACGACACCAAGGCCAGCGTACAGAAGCTGACCAAGGCCACCGCAGACGCCGGCTATCCGTCCAGCGTCAAGCAGTGAGCCAGCAAGCCAACGACAACAGCGAGAGCCGCTTCATGGGACTGATGACACGCATTGCCGATAAAACCGGCGCGCTCGGCAGCGTCGTTTCCGCGATGGGCTGCGCCGCCTGCTTTCCAGCCCTCGCCAGCTTCGGCGCGGCCATCGGGCTGGGCTTCTTGAGCCAGTACGAGGGACTGTTCATCAGCCGCCTGCTGCCGCTGTTTGCCGCGCTGGCCTTCCTGGCGAACGCGCTGGGTTGGTTCAGTCATCGGCAATGGCTGCGCAGTCTGCTCGGCATGATCGGCCCGGCCATCGTGTTTGCGGCCACGGTCTGGCTGCTCGGCAACTGGTGGACGGCGAACCTGATGTACGTCGGCCTGGCCTTGATGATTGGGGTGTCGATCTGGGACTTCGTGTCGCCGGCGCATCGCCGTTGCGGACCGGACGGCTGCGAACTCCCCGCCAAGCGCTTGTGAAAGACGGCTGACCGTGCGACACGGCGGCCCACACGAATAAGGAACGATGGTATGAGCACTCTCAAAATCACCGGCATGACTTGCGACTCGTGCGCAGTGCATGTCAAGGACGCCCTGGAGAAAGTGCCCGGCGTGCAATCAGCGGATGTCTCCTACGCCAAGGGCAGCGCCAAGCTCGCCATTGAGGTCGGCACGTCACCCGACGCGCTGACGGCCGCTGTAGCTGGACTCGGTTATCGGGCCACGCTGGCCGATGCCCCCTCAGTTTCGACGCCGGGCGGATTGCTCGACAAGATGCGCGATCTGCTGGGCAGAAACGACAAGACGGGTAGCAGCGGCGCATTGCATATCGCCGTCATCGGCAGCGGCGGGGCCGCGATGGCAGCGGCGCTGAAGGCCGTCGAGCAAGGCGCACGTGTCACGCTGATCGAGCGCGGCACCATCGGCGGCACCTGCGTCAATGTCGGTTGTGTGCCGTCCAAGATCATGATCCGCGCCGCCCATATCGCCCATCTGCGCCGGGAAAGCCCGTTCGATGGCGGCATCGCCGCTACCACGCCGACCATCCAGCGCACGGCGCTGCTGGCCCAGCAGCAGGCCCGCGTCGATGAACTGCGCCACGCCAAGTACGAAGGCATCTTGGAGGGCAATCCGGCGATCACTGTGCTGCACGGCTCCGCCCGCTTTAAGGACAATCGCAACCTGATCGTGCAACTCAACGACGGCGGCGAGCGCGTGGTGGCATTCGACCGCTGCCTGATCGCCACCGGCGCGAGCCCGGCCGTGCCGCCGATTCCCGGCCTGAAAGACACTCCGTACTGGACTTCCACTGAAGCGCTGGTCAGCGAGACGATTCCTAAGCGCCTGGCCGTGATTGGCTCATCAGTGGTGGCGCTGGAGCTGGCGCAGGCGTTCGCCCGACTCGGAGCGAAGGTGACGATCCTGGCTCGCAGCACGCTGTTCTTCCGCGAAGACCCAGCTATAGGCGAAGCCGTCACGGCCGCATTCCGCATGGAGGGCATCGAGGTGAGGGAACACACCCAGGCCAGCCAGGTCGCGTATATCAATGGTGAAGGGGACGGCGAATTCGTGCTCACCACGGCGCACGGCGAACTGCGCGCCGACAAGCTGCTGGTCGCCACCGGCCGCGCGCCCAACACACGCAAGCTGGCACTGGATGCGACGGGCGTCACGCTCACCCCGCAAGGCGCTATCGTCATCGACCCCGGCATGCGTACAAGCGTGGAACACATCTACGCCGCAGGCGACTGCACCGACCAGCCGCAGTTCGTCTATGTGGCGGCAGCGGCCGGCACTCGCGCCGCGATCAACATGACCGGCGGTGACGCGGCCCTGAACCTGACCGCGATGCCGGCCGTGGTGTTCACCGACCCGCAAGTGGCGACCGTAGGCTACAGCGAGGCGGAAGCGCACCATGACGGCATCAAAACTGATAGTCGCACGCTAACGCTGGACAACGTGCCGCGCGCGCTCGCCAACTTCGACACGCGCGGCTTCATCAAACTGGTGGTTGAAGAAGGCAGCGGACGACTGATCGGCGTGCAGGCAGTGGCCCCGGAAGCGGGCGAACTGATCCAGACGGCCGCACTGGCGATTCGCAACCGGATGACGGTGCAGGAACTGGCCGACCAGTTGTTCCCCTACCTGACGATGGTCGAAGGGTTGAAGCTCGCGGCGCAGACCTTCAACAAGGATGTGAAGCAGCTTTCCTGCTGCGCCGGGTGAGGACAAGGAGGTGTGCGATGAGCGCCTACACGGTATCGCAACTGGCCCATAACGCTGGGGTGAGCGTACATATCGTGCGCGACTACCTGGTGCGCGGCTTGTTACGGCCGGTGGCCTGCACCACGGGCGGCTACGGCGTGTTCGACGATGCGGCCTTGCAACGGCTGTGCTTCGTGCGCGCGGCCTTCGAGGCGGGTATCGGCCTGGATGCCCTGGCGCGGCTGTGCCGTGCGCTCGACGCAGCGGACGGCGCACAAGCCGCAGCGCAGCTTGCCGTGCTGCGCCAGTTGGTCGAGCGGCGGCGCGCGGCGTTGGCCCATCTGGACGCGCAACTGGCCTCCATGCCAGCCGAGCGGGCGCACGAGGAGGCATTGCCGTGAACGCCCCTGACAAACTGCCGCCCGAGACGCGCCAACCCGTTTCCGGCTACCTGTGGGGTGCGCTGGCCGTGTTGACCTGCCCCTGCCATCTGCCGATTCTCGCCGCCGTGCTGGCCGGGACGACCGCCGGTGCCTTCCTTGGCGAGCATTGGGGTGTTGCCGCGCTCGCGCTGACCGGCTTGTTCGTTCTGGCCGTAACGCGGCTGCTGCGCGCCTTCCGGGGCGGATCATGACGAGTTCGCAGCCCGCCGGATGGACGGCGGCCGAGTTGGCGCAGGCGGCGGCGCGCGGACAGCTTGACCTGCATTACCAGCCGCTGGTCGATCTGCGCGATCACCGGATCGCTGGCGCGGAAGCGTTGATGCGCTGGCGGCATCCGAGGCTTGGCCTGTTGCCGCCCGGCCAGTTCCTGCCGCTGGCCGAGTCGTTCGGCCTGATGCCGGAAATAGGCGCGTGGGTGCTGGGCGAGGCCTGTCGCCAGATGCACAAGTGGCAAGGACCGGCATGGCAACCGTTCCGTCTTGCCGTCAATGTGTCCGCCAGCCAGGTTGGGCCAACGTTCGACGACGAGGTAAAGCGGGTGCTGGCCGATATGGCCCTGCCCGCCGAGCTTCTGGAGATCGAACTGACCGAATCGGTCGCATTCGGCAATCCAGCCCTGTTCGCCAGTTTCGACGCCTTGCGCGCCATCGGCGTGCGCTTCGCCGCCGACGACTTCGGCACCGGCTATTCCTGCCTGCAACATCTGAAATGCTGCCCCATCACCACATTGAAAATCGACCAATCCTTTGTCGCCAGGCTCCCGGATGATGCCCGTGACCAAACTATCGTGCGGGCGGTGATCCAGCTCGCGCACGGGCTGGGCATGGAGGTGGTAGCCGAGGGTGTGGAAACACCCGACTGCCTTGCGTGGTTGCGGCAGGCGGGTTGCGACACGGTGCAGGGTTTCCTGTTCGCCAGGCCGATGCCGGCGGCGGCCTTCGTCGGCTTCGTCAACCAATGGAGGAACACCACCATGAACGCCAATGAACCGAGCACCAGTTGCTGCGTGTGCTGCAAGGAAATCCCGCTCGATGCCGCCTTCACGCCGGAAGGGGCCGAGTACGTGGAGCATTTCTGCGGGCTGGAGTGCTATCAGCGCTTCCAGGCGCGGGCCAGCACTGCGACCGAAACCAGCGTCAAACCGGACGCTTGTGATTCGCCGCCGTCAGGTTGAGGCATACCCTAACCTGATGTCAGATGCCATGTGTAAATTGCGTCAGGATAGGATTGAATTTTGAATTTATTGACATATCTCGTTGAAGGTCATAGAGTCTTCCCTGACATTTTGCAGGGAATTCCATGACTGGACAGCGCATTGGGTATATCAGGGTCAGCACCTTCGACCAGAACCCGGAACGGCAACTGGAAGGCGTCAAGGTTGATCGCGCTTTTAGCGACAAGGCATCCGGCAAGGATGTCAAGCGTCCGCAACTGGAAGCGCTGATAAGCTTCGCCCGCACCGGCGACACCGTGGTGGTGCATAGCATGGATCGCCTGGCGCGCAATCTCGATGATTTGCGCCGGATCGTGCAAACGCTGACACAACGCGGCGTGCATATCGAATTCGTCAAGGAACACCTCAGTTTTACTGGCGAAGACTCTCCGATGGCGAACCTGATGCTCTCGGTGATGGGCGCGTTCGCCGAGTTCGAGCGCGCCCTGATCCGCGAGCGTCAGCGCGAGGGTATTGCGCTCGCCAAGCAACGCGGGGCTTACCGTGGCAGGAAGAAATCCCTGTCGTCTGAGCGTATTGCCGAACTGCGCCAACGTGTCGAGGCTGGCGAGCAAAAGACCAAGCTTGCTCGTGAATTCGGAATCAGTCGCGAAACCCTGTATCAATACTTGAGAACGGATCAGTAAATATGCCACGTCGTTCCATCCTGTCCGCCGCCGAGCGGGAAAGCCTGCTGGCGTTGCCGGACTCCAAGGACGACCTGATCCGACATTACACATTCAACGATACCGACCTCTCGATCATCCGACAGCGGCGCGGGCCAGCCAATCGGCTGGGCTTCGCGGTGCAGCTCTGTTACCTGCGCTTTCCCGGCGTCATCCTGGGCGTCGATGAACTACCGTTCCCGCCCTTGTTGAAGCTGGTCGCCGACCAGCTCAAGGTCGGCGTCGAAAGCTGGAACGAGTACGGCCAGCGGGAGCAGACCCGGCGCGAGCACCTGAGCGAGCTGCAAACCGTGTTCGGTTTCCGGCCCTTCACCATGAGCCATTACCGGCAGGCCGTCCAGATGCTGACCGAGCTGGCGATGCAAACCGACAAAGGCATCGTGCTGGCCAGCGCCTTGATCGGGCACCTGCGGCGGCAGTCGGTCATTCTGCCCGCCCTCAACGCCGTCGAGCGGGCGAGTGCCGAGGCGATCACCCGTGCTAACCGGCGCATCTACGACGCCTTGGCCGAACCACTGGCGGACGCGCATCGCCGCCGCCTCGACGATCTGCTCAAGCGCCGGGACAACGGCAAGACGACCTGGTTGGCTTGGTTGCGCCAGTCTCCGGCCAAGCCAAATTCGCGGCATATGCTGGAACACATCGAACGCCTCAAGGCATGGCAGGCACTCGATCTGCCTACCGGCATCGAGCGGCTGGTTCACCAGAACCGCCTGCTCAAGATTGCCCGCGAGGGCGGCCAGATGACACCCGCCGACCTGGCCAAATTCGAGCCGCAACGGCGCTACGCCACTCTCGTGGCGCTGGCCACCGAGGGCATGGCCACCGTCACCGACGAAATCATCGACCTGCACGACCGCATCCTGGGTAAGCTGTTTAACGCTGCCAAGAATAAGCATCAGCAGCAGTTCCAGGCGTCAGGCAAGGCCATCAACGCCAAGGTACGTCTGTACGGGCGCATCGGTCAGGCGCTGATCGACGCCAAGCAATCAGGCCGCGATGCGTTTGCCGCCATCGAGGCCGTCATGTCCTGGGATTCCTTTGCCGAGAGCGTCACCGAGGCGCAGAAGCTCGCGCAACCCGATGACTTCGATTTCCTGCATCGCATCGGCGAGAGCTACGCCACCCTGCGCCGCTATGCACCGGAATTCCTTGCCGTGCTCAAGCTGCGGGCCGCGCCCGCCGCCAAAAACGTGCTTGATGCCATTGAGGTGCTGCGCGGCATGAACACCGACAACGCCCGCAAGCTGCCAGCCGATGCACCGACCGGCTTCATCAAGCCGCGCTGGCAGAAACTGGTGATGACCGACGCCGGCATCGACCGGCGCTACTACGAACTGTGCGCGCTGTCCGAGTTGAAGAACTCCCTGCGCTCGGGCGACATCTGGGTGCAGGGTTCACGCCAGTTCAAGGACTTCGAGGACTACCTGGTACCGCCCGAGAAGTTCACCAGCCTCAAGCAGTCCAGCGAATTGCCGCTGGCCGTGGCCACCGACTGCGAACAATATCTGCATGAGCGGCTGACGCTGCTGGAAGCACAACTTGCCACCGTCAACCGCATGGCGGCAGCCAACGACCTGCCGGATGCCATCATCACCGAGTCGGGCTTGAAGATCACGCCGCTGGATGCGGCGGTGCCCGACACCGCGCAGGCGCTGATAGACCAGACAGCCATGGTCCTGCCGCACGTCAAGATCACCGAACTGCTGCTCGAAGTCGATGAGTGGACGGGCTTCACCCGGCACTTCACGCACTTGAAATCGGGCGATCTGGCCAAGGACAAGAACCTGTTGTTGACCACGATCCTGGCCGACGCGATCAACCTGGGCCTGACCAAGATGGCCGAGTCCTGCCCCGGCACGACCTACGCGAAGCTCGCTTGGCTGCAAGCCTGGCATACCCGCGACGAAACGTACTCGACAGCGTTGGCTGAACTGGTCAACGCTCAGTTTCGGCATCCCTTTGCTGGGCACTGGGGCGATGGCACCACATCATCATCGGACGGACAGAATTTCCGAACCGCTAGCAAGGCAAAGAGCACGGGGCACATCAACCCAAAATATGGCAGCAGCCCAGGACGGACTTTCTACACCCACATCTCCGACCAATACGCGCCATTCCACACCAAGGTGGTCAATGTCGGCCTGCGCGACTCAACCTACGTGCTCGACGGCCTGCTGTACCACGAATCCGACCTGCGGATCGAGGAGCACTACACCGACACGGCGGGCTTCACCGATCACGTCTTCGCCCTGATGCACCTCTTGGGCTTCCGCTTCGCGCCGCGCATCCGCGACCTGGGCGACACCAAGCTCTACATCCCGAAGGGCGATGCCGCCTATGACGCGCTCAAGCCGATGATCGGCGGCACGCTCAACATCAAGCACGTCCGCGCCCATTGGGACGAAATCCTGCGGCTGGCCACCTCGATCAAGCAGGGCACGGTGACGGCCTCGCTGATGCTCAGGAAACTCGGCAGCTACCCGCGCCAGAACGGCTTGGCCGTCGCGCTGCGCGAGTTGGGCCGCATCGAGCGCACGCTGTTCATCCTCGACTGGCTGCAAAGCGTCGAGCTACGCCGCCGCGTGCATGCCGGGCTGAACAAGGGCGAGGCGCGCAATGCGCTGGCCCGTGCCGTGTTCTTCAACCGCCTTGGTGAAATCCGTGACCGCAGTTTCGAGCAGCAGCGCTACCGGGCCAGCGGCCTCAACCTGGTGACGGCGGCCATCGTGCTGTGGAACACGGTCTACCTGGAGCGTGCGGCGCATGCGTTGCGCGGCAATGGTCATGCCGTCGATGACTCGCTATTGCAGTACCTGTCGCCACTCGGCTGGGAGCACATCAACCTGACCGGTGATTACCTATGGCGCAGCAGCGCCAAGATCGGCGCGGGGAAGTTCAGGCCGCTACGGCCTCTGCAACCGGCTTAGCGTGCTTTATTTTCCGTTTTCTGAGACGACCCCGACAATAACTCCCTGCCTTTGGTGTATTTTGGATTATGTAGATCATTGCATGAACGTCCTACGCACCAGCCAAGGCTTAGGCTGGGTGCAGAGTATCAAGTCCACATAATCGAGGTGGTTACATAATCGGCCTTATGCAAAGCTTTCCATAAGGCCGAACTCCTGACCAGGACACCTTCTCGGCCATTGCGGAAGTTTTTGGCTCAGGTTGCCAACGTCCAGTGTAACGCGCATAGCAGACAAAATAATCAAGTGAATCATAGCCAAGTCTGAATTGACGCGTGCACTGAAAAAATGCTCAACGTATGATTGAGAATCCGATGCGGAGCTGGAAAGGACTGCGAACGTTGTAATCGAGCAAGCTCTCTCCATATCCGCTGAACATCTGCAAATGAATGAATCCACCGGTACGCGCGAAGAGGGGTTTGCGCAGTGGCGCAGAGAGATCGAGTTGTACGCTGCCATACCCCGCAGTCCCAGTTCGCACGCGCCCCGTCAACATCCACGACTGCTCTTGGCCGTATCTACCTTGCCAATCTACATAGCCGCGGTAGTGTGCGATATCCGGATTCTCATCACGGTTCAGATAGGTATAGAAACGCGGCGCGAAGAACAGTGAATTGCCGTCAGGGAAGTCCTTACGCAACACGGGCTGCACGTAATAGATATCGATACTACGTGTGTCGGGCACATCCTTGCCATTGGATTCATGCTCATATCCGGTGCGAAGATAAGAGGGGTGGAATGATTTCTCGTCCAACCTGGATTGCCAAAAGAGACTGGGGCGATAGCTGGTGTCATGGAACGGTTTCGAATCAGCCCCGAGATCCCAGATTGAAGTCTGGGTGTAGCCGAAATGCAGTTTACCCATTGCGGGAATCCACTGCACAGGCGTGGATTCAGGGTCGAACAGACGGTATTTAAAACTGAGCTGAAAGCGCGCATCCATGCCATGGTTTATACCTGCCAGCAAGTACACAGGCTCCAACGCGGAAAGTGCAGGTTCGCTTTCTGGCATCGGCTCGAAACGTCCCGGTACGCCCGCAGTCTCATTGCCTGCCAACGCTTCGCCCGGAACTGCGGTTTCCATGACCCGAATCAGTACTCGATTGGACCTCACATCGTCCAGCTCGATTTGAACCAATCCAGAATGACGCACAGTCCCTTCGAATTTGTAATAGCGATACGCTTCAGTTTCGTGCTGTTCCTTTCCCTGCAGCAGGGTGACAGTCTCAGCTTTACTACCCCACCTGATCCTGGCCTGTAATGAATCAGGCCAGACGGTGATACCCGCGGGCCGAATGACCGTCAGAACAATCGACTCGCCACGAGACACCTCTCCAGAGTCGGTTGCGATAATCCATGTGGCATCCGACCCGATCCCTGCCATCGCCAAGGAGCAGTGGAAGAGCAAGATCGCGCATAGAATCCCTCGGGGCGAAAGCTTCATGCTATTAGCCTTCGCGCAATCTTGAACGACCAATACTCATAAAGGATATTGCAGCGATCGCCAACCACACAAGTAGCCTGATACTCATCGCGACCACAGTGCGCGGCTCATACGCCCCGCCGGAATATATATGCAAGCCGAATGACGCAAATGTTATGGCAATGGCGACAACCAGTGCCACACTCAGCCAAACTGCCCAACGTTGCTGGAGCCATAGGCCAATACCAGCAGCGATATAGGCAATTCCAGAAAGAAAATTGAACCAGAGCACGAATGAAACATAGTTGCCGGCAGCTGCGACTGCTGTCTCATTCCCCAGCAATACCGCACCACCTTCCTTGATTGTCATCAAACCAAACAGGATTGCCACGACCGAAATCAAACTGATTAGCATTCCTCTGGATTTTTTTACAGCAGTCATGATTTATCGCCTTTCTATTGAATTAAAGCCAAACGGTGTGATTGCTGTCTTTTGCTTTGCCACAGCAGCTATGCCATCGAACTTGCTTCGTGTATCTAAACCCAGCGCCTTCATTTTCGACGGGGAGATTTCCTGAACAATACACCTGATATATCGGCTTCGACTTTCACGCCGTAGTCTTGGGCAGCCTTAACGACCGCAAATATTTTGCCGATGCGGCAACCAAGATGCCCTGCGCCCTATGAAACCAGACGAGCATCTCCAACAGCAAGACATTAGGACTTGCTTTTTATGTGAGGCGCACCGATAACCTGCTTACTTGGTCGCAGCACCGTAGAAATGTTCAACGAACTTACCTCTAAATGTCTGGTGACAATTCAGGCAGGTGGTTTGCACATTCTGGAATGCAGCGATAACCATGTGCCCATCCTTCTCACGTGCTGCATGCTCCAGACCATGGGCGGCCTCATGTGTCTTGCCGTCAAATGCCTTGAACTTGGTCATATCGCTCCCCATGAATTTCATGATGCGCATCTTCTCTGTTGCCGGCGGCTGTGGATGTGATGCAATCAAAGGAGCAGTCTTGGCGACCAACTCCCAATCTTCACGCGAGATTCCATCTGTAATGACCTGCATGTTCTTGCCAAGCTCTTTCATCACTTTCTGCAATTCGAGAGGCTCGGCTGCCTGCACTTGAGAGATGGACAAAGACAACGTAACAATGGATGCGACAAAGGTAAATAGCTTTTTCATGAAGACTCCTGATGTGTATTGAGTGTTAACTGCGCTTTTTTATGCCATGTAAAAATATCTGGAATATCTTTTCCGCTTCCCGCTGCAAGGCACGCTTGCCGCCGAAGATGGACGACTGCATGACCAGCCCCTGGATCATGCCGATGTAGAGCACAGCCGCGCTCTGGCTATCGAGGTCGGCGGGCACCAGTGACTGAGCCTTGCCCTGTTCCAGCAGGCCGGCCACCTTGGCCTCGTAGCCTGAGATGATGCCTTCGATGAGTTGCCGTAGTTTGCTGTTCTTCTTGTGCAGCAATTCGGAGAACAGCAGACGCGGGATGGCAGGATGCTTGCTGATGAACGCGATGTGAGCATTGAACATCAGCTCGATAGCCTGAAGGGGGTTGAAGGCATCGGCAGCTGCTTTGTCCAACACCTTCATCAGCCGTTCGCGCACCCATACGATAACCGCGACCCAGATATCGTCCTTGGTCGCGAAGTGGCGGAAGATCGCGCCCTGCGTCAGGTTCATGGCATCGGCCATGTCCTGCGTGGTGACACTGTCCACGCCCTTCTCCGCCGCCAACTCGATCGACACGCGGATGATCTCGCTCTGCCGTTCCTCCGAACTGAGTCTTCTTCTCACTGTTTCCTGGTTCATATCCTGCCTCCCTAAACCTGCTTGCCCTCGCCCGCTTCCTCGTAGGTGCGCCCGTCACGGATGTGATAGATGCGCTTGAAAGTCGGGATGATCTTCTCGTCGTGTGTCACCACGATGATCGCGGTCTGGTACTGCTCCGCCATCTGGTTGAGGATGCGCACCACGTTCAGCGCGCGTTCACTGTCCAACGGCGCAGTCGGTTCGTCAGCGAGGATGACCGGCGGATGGTTGGCCAGCGCGCGCGCGATAGAGACGCGCTGCTGCTCGCCGCCCGACAGATGCGAGACGACGGCCCGCGCGCGGTGGCCCACGTCCAGCGCCTGCAGCAGTTCCAGCGCGCGCTTGCGCGCGTCCGCATCCGCCATTCCCGCCAGCATGGGCAGGATGGCGACGTTGTCGGTAACATCGAGGAAGGGGATCAGGTACGGTGCCTGGAACACGAAGCCGATGCGGTCGCGGCGCAGTTCGCGCAGATCGTCGATCAGCCACTTCCCGTCGAAGATGGTCTGCCCGCCCAGCGTCATGCGTCCGGCGGTGGGCTCGATCACCGCGCCCAGACACTTGAGCAGCGTGCTCTTGCCGGAGCCGCTGGGGCCGAC
>JBDRPZ010000028.1:0-24998 GCA_043826585.1 Pseudomonadota bacterium | reverse complement strand
TAGTACGAGAGGACCGGAGTGGACAGATCTCTGGTGTACCGGTTATGACGCCAGTCGTATCGCCGGGTAGCTATATCTGGAAGAGATAACCGCTGAAAGCATCTAAGCGGGAAACTCGCCTCAAGATGAGACTTCCCTGGGCACTTGATGCCCCTGTAGGGTCGTGGAAGACCACCACGTTGATAGGTCGGGTGTGGAAGTCCAGTAATGGATTAAGCTAACCGAGACTAATTGCCCGTGAGGCTTGATCCTATAACATTAGGCAAGCGCAAGTTATGAATGACTCGCACAATCGAAACACACTTTACTTCTTCCAAAATTACATCAGGCGCTGAGTTTGAATAACAGATTCAGCGATTGATAACAGTTATGTCTGACGACCATAGCAGGTTGGCCCCACTCCTTCCCATCTCGAACAGGACAGTGAAACGACCCCGCGCCAATGATAGTGTGGATTACCCATGTGAAAGTAGGTCATCGTCAGACTCCTTATAAGTAAAAAAGCCCAACCTAAAGTTGGGCTTTTTTATTGCGCTCGAAATTTAAAGGATGACGCTCTTTAGAAGCGCTTCTTCTTTTGAGAGCATAACTAATTTGCGATACAATCGCGGCCCATGACCAAATACATATTTATTACCGGCGGCGTTGTCTCTTCCCTTGGAAAAGGCATTGCCGCCGCTTCACTTGCAGCGATCCTCGAGTCACGTGGTCTGAAGGTCACGATGCTCAAGTTGGATCCGTACATCAACGTCGATCCGGGCACGATGAGTCCCTTTCAGCATGGCGAAGTCTTCGTCACTGAAGATGGTGCCGAGACTGACTTGGATCTCGGTCACTATGAGCGTTTTATTTCGGCCAAGATGCGCAAGGCCAATAACTTCACTACCGGACAGATCTACGAGAGCGTGATTCGTAAGGAGCGCCGCGGCGAGTATCTGGGTAAAACGGTGCAGGTTATTCCACACATCACCAATGAGATACAAGCTTTCGTAGAGCGCGGCGCAGCTGCTTCGCTTGATGGCAAGGCTGAAATCGCTATCGTAGAGATCGGTGGCACGGTAGGTGACATCGAATCTTTGCCGTTCTTGGAAGCCGCTCGTCAAATGGGGTTGCGCTTGGGGCGCAATCAGGTTGCGTACGTGCATCTGACGCTGGTGCCCTATATTGCGACTGCCGGCGAGCTGAAAACCAAGCCGACACAGCATAGCGTACAGAAGTTGCGCGAGATTGGTATCTTTCCTACGGCATTGCTGTGCCGTGCAGATCGCCGTATTCCGGACGACGAGCGCGCAAAGATTTCGCTATTTGCCAATGTGCGTGAAGATAGTGTGATTTCGATGTGGGATGCAGACAGTATCTATCAGGTTCCTCAGATGCTGCATGAGCAAGGATTGGATCGAATAATCTGTGAAGAGTTGGCGCTGAATGCACCACCAGCAGATCTTACGGTTTGGCAGAATCTGATCAAGGCCCAGAATAATCCGCAACATGAGATAACTATCGGCATGGTTGGCAAGTATGTCGATCTCACCGAATCATATAAGTCATTGATTGAGGCGTTGCGTCATGCTGGTATCCATACCTCCACGCGCGTAAATATTGAGTATCTTGATTCCGAAGTCATAGAAACCGAGGGCACAGACAGTTTGAAGCGCCTTGACGCTATTCTAGTCCCCGGCGGTTTTGGTGCGCGTGGTACGGAAGGAAAGATTGCCGCTATCCGTTATGCACGAGAGAACAAAGTTCCATATATGGGCATCTGTTTGGGTATGCAGTTAGCTGTCATTGAATATGCACGGCATGTAGCAAATATGAAGGATGCGAACAGTACAGAATTCGATCTGGAAACCGAGCATCCTGTAGTCGCGCTGATCACGGAGTGGCTTGATCGCGACGGCAAGGTGGCCAAACGTAGTGCTGATTCTGATGTCGGCGGCACGATGCGTTTGGGTTCTCAGCGCTGCCCGATCAAGAGCGGCACGATGGCGCAAAGTATATACGGCGACGAAGTGAATGAGCGCCACCGTCATCGTTATGAAGTAAATAACCATTATGTTCCCGAACTAGAAAAATCAGGCTTGATCATTTCAGCGCGCACTCCGTCTGAGGATCTGCCGGAAATAATGGAGTTGCCGCAGAGTATGCATCCCTGGTTCGTTGGCGTGCAGTTCCACCCCGAGTTCACTTCCACTCCGCGTGATGGACATCCTTTGTTTAAAGCTTACGTGGAAGCGGCAGTGAAACACAAGGAAGCAGCATGAAGCTGTGCAACTTCGAAGCTGGTCTGGATAAGCCGCTATTTCTGATTGCCGGTCCGTGTGTAATCGAGTCGGAACAGATGGCGATAGACACAGCCGGCCAGTTGAAAGAAATCTGCCAGCAACTTGGTATCCCTTTCATCTACAAGTCATCCTATGACAAAGCTAACCGTAGCTCGGGCAAGACCTTCCGCGGATTTGGTATGGAAGCAGGCTTGAAGATACTGGAAAAAGTGAAAGCGCAGATCGGCGTGCCGGTGCTGACCGATGTGCATGACGAGGATGAGATCGCACCGGTAGCCAGTGTGGTAGATGTGTTGCAGACGCCAGCCTTTCTATGTCGCCAGACTGACTTCATCCATGCGGTGGCTAAGTCAGGCAAACCGGTGAACATCAAGAAAGGTCAGTTCCTTTCCCCTTGGGACATGAAGAACGTGGTGGACAAAGCACGCGAAGTCAGCGGCGGCGACACTATCATGGTGTGCGAGCGCGGTGCTTCATTCGGATACAACAATCTTGTATCTGATATGCGTTCCCTGGCCGTAATGCGCAATACAGGATGCCCGGTCGTGTTCGATGCCACGCATTCTGTGCAACTGCCCGGTGGGCAGGGTACTTCCAGCGGTGGTCAGCGTGAGTTCGTGCCGGTCTTGGCGCGTGCAGCGGTGGCGGCAGGTGTGGCAGGTGTGTTCATGGAAACACATCCTGATCCCGCCAAAGCAATGTCCGATGGCCCGAATGCTTTCCCGTTGGGGCATTTGAAAGACATGTTGCAGACACTGAAGGCGATTGATGCCTTGGTGAAACAACAAGGGTTCATTGAAGAGAACGTTAACTTGAAGAGTGTGTGAAGAGAGAGAAGGAAAAGAGATGAGTGCAATTGTTGATGTCATAGCGCGTGAGATTTTGGATTCCCGTGGGAATCCGACTGTAGAAGCAGATGTGTTGTTGGAATCGGGCGTCATGGGACGTGCCGCAGTACCTTCCGGAGCTTCTACCGGTGAAAAAGAGGCGATCGAACTGCGCGATGGCGACAAGCAGCGTTATCTGGGCAAGGGCGTATTGAAGGCCGTTGAGAATGTGAATACTGAGATAGCGGAAGCGATCATCGGTCTGGATGCAGAGAACCAAGCCTTCATCGACCAGACCATGATCGAATTGGATGGTACTGATAGCAAATCACGTTTGGGGGCAAACGCGATTCTGGCGGTTTCCATGGCAGTGGCACGTGCCGCAGCAGAAGAGAGCGGATTGCCGCTGTATCGTTACTTGGGCGGCGCAGCACGCATGGAGATGCCGGTACCGATGATGAACATCATCAACGGCGGTGCGCACGCTACCGGCGGTGCCGACATCCAGGAATTCATGATCGTTCCTGTCGGCGCACAGAGCTTCCGCGAAGCACTGCGTTGCGGCGCTGAAGTGTTCCACGCCCTGAAGGCGATTCTGCATCATCGCGGTCTGACTACGACTGTCGGCGACGAAGGTGGTTTTGCACCGGCACTGGGTTCCAACGAAGCAGCTCTGAAAGTCATCGTCGAAGCGATCGAAGCAGCTGGTTACGTGCCCGGTGCTGACGTGGCGATCGGTATCGATGCTGCCGCTTCCGAGTTCTACAAGGATGGCATGTACCATCTGAAGGCTGACGGTCTGACATTGAATGCTGCACAGATCATCGACATGTATGCTTCCTGGGTAGACAAGTATCCGGTCATCACGCTGGAAGACGGTATGAGTGAGCATGACTGGGACGGCTGGAAGGCATTGACCGACCGATTGGGCAAGCAGATCCAATTGGTGGGTGACGATGTATTCGTGACCAATACCAAGATCCTGCGCGAAGGCATCAAGCGCGGTATCGCCAACTCCATCCTGATCAAGGTGAACCAGATCGGTACATTGACCGAGACCTTCGCGGCCATCGAGATGGCGAAGCGCGCCGGTTACACCGCCGTGATCTCGCATCGCTCCGGCGAAACTGAAGATTCCACCATCGCCGACCTGGCTGTGGCGACCAACTCCATGCAGATCAAGACCGGCTCTCTGTCGCGTTCGGACCGCATGGCGAAGTACAACCAACTGCTGCGCATCGAAGAAGATCTCGGCGACAGCGCTTCCTATCCCGGTCGTGAGGCTTATTATCAGTTAGGCTGATGCGTGCCGTAACCTACATCCTGCTTGCCCTTCTCCTGCTGCTGCAATATCCGCTTTGGTTCGGGAAGGGAAGCTGGCTGAAGGTGTGGGACAACAATCACCAGCTCGAAGCACAAAAATCGGCAAATGAACTTCTGCGACAGCGCAATGCTGTGGTGGATGCCGATGTGCGAGACTTGAAGGCCGGTAGCGATGCGCTCGAAGAAAGAGCGCGCAGCGAACTCGGCATGGTCAAGCAGGGAGAAGTGTTCTTTCAGATCATAGGCGAGAATGCGGCCACCTCTGCGGTGACCGCCGCTCAGCCTGATATCAAGTGATCACAGTCGGACGCTCGCGTCCTGTGCGCTTCACCAGCTCTGAAATATTCAAAGCGATTCCAATCAGTTCCTTCAATGCGTCTTGAGCATCGAGATGATGTTGTGAAGCATCAGCTTCATAAGCTTCCAGATATACCCGCAACGTTGCCCCTTCGGTGCCCGTGCCGGAAAGGCGATAGATGATGCGTGAGCCGTCGCTGAACAGGATGCGGACACCCTGATTCTTGCTGATGCTGCCATCGACTGGGTCGGTATAGCTGAAGTCGTCGCAGGTCGCTACAGAGTAGTTGCCCAATGTCGAAACAGTGAGCGAGGCGAAGTTGTCGCGCAGATGTTGCATCACGCCATTGGCGGCTTCTGTCGGCAAACCTTCATAGTCGTAACGAGAGTAGAAGTTGCGGCCGAACTTGGCCCAATGCTCTTTTACGACGTCTGCTACGGATTGCTGGCGTACTGCGAGGATATTGAGCCAGAACAGCACTGCCCAAAGTCCGTCTTTCTCGCGCACATGATCTGAACCGGTACCGAAACTTTCCTCGCCGCACAATGAGACTTTTCCCGCATCCATCAGATTGCCGAAGAATTTCCAGCCGGTCGGCGTTTCGTAGCAGGGAATGTTCAAAGCTTTGGCGACACGATCTGCTGCAGCACTGGTCGGCATCGAACGCGCGATTCCCGCTAGGCCCTGTTTATATCCCGGTGCAAGCGTGGCATTGGCCGCCAGTAAAGCAAGGCTATCAGAAGGCGTCACAAAGAAGTGATTGCCCAGAATCATGTTTCGGTCACCATCACCGTCAGAGGCAGCGCCAAAATCAGGTGCATCCTCCCCATACATGATCTCGACCAGGTCGTGTGCGTAAGTCAGATTCGGGTCGGGATGTCCGCCGCCGAAATCTTCCAGGGGAATGCCGTTCATCACACTGCCCTTAGCGGCGCCCAGTCGCTTCTCGATGATCTCTGTCGCATACGGGCCGTTCACGGCATGCATGGCATCGAACTTGATGCGGAAACCACCTTGCAGCAAAGCGCGAATCGCATCGAAATCAAACAGCGACGCCATCAGTTCAGCATAGTCATCGACCGGGTCGATCACTTTGACTTTCATGCTGCCCAGCATCGTCTCACCTAATGTATCCAGCGCGACATCCGCCGCATCAAGGATGCGATAGGTGGAGATGCTTTTGCTCTTGGCAAAGATCGCATCGGTCACGGTTTCGGTAGCGGGGCCTCCGTTGCTGCTGTTGAACTTGATGCCGAAATCTTCTTTCGGGCCGCCCGGGTTGTGGCTGGCAGAAAGAATGATGCCGCCGAAGGTTTTGTATTTGCGGATCACGCATGATGCAGCGGGTGTGGACAGGATGCCACCGCGACCGACCAGCACTTCGCCAAAGCCATTTGCCGCAGCCATCTTGAGGATGATCTGGATCGCTTCGCGGTTGTAGTAGCGGCCATCGCCGCCCAGCACCAGCGTTGCACCCTGCGGCGCAGCGATGCTGTCGAAGATGCTCTGTACGAAATTCTCCAGATAGTTCGGTTGCTGGAATACCGGGACTTTCTTGCGCAAGCCGGACGTGCCGGGTTTCTGATCGGGGAAGGGCCGGGTGTTAACGGTACGGATACTCATGTCACTCCTCGTTTGGGTCTTATTTGAAGTCATCATACCATCGCAATAAGTCGAAAATGACAACGGCCATGTCATCAATAGGGGATGTGCGAGATAATCTCCTGCCCGCAACTCAGACCAAACGAATGAAATCCGATACCGCACATCAGATACTCCGCGACACCTTTGGATATGATGCCTTTAGAGGTGCGCAGCAGGAAATTGTCGAGCATGTGACCGGCGGCGGCGATGCGTTGGTTCTGATGCCGACTGGCGGCGGTAAATCACTGTGCTACCAGATACCTGCGTTGCTGCGAGATGGCGTCGGCATCGTGGTGTCGCCGCTGATCGCGTTGATGCAAGACCAAGTGGATGCGCTCAAGCAGCTTGGTGTGTCCGCCGCCTTCCTGAATTCCAGTCTGGATGCCGATACCGCGCGTGAGGTGTCGCGGCAGTTGATGCGCGGTGAATTGAAGTTGTTGTATGTCGCGCCGGAACGCTTGATGACGGAAGGATTCCTGAACCTGCTGGAGCGCATCCAACAGGAGGCGGGCATCGGCCTGTTCGCCATCGATGAGGCGCATTGCGTATCGCAATGGGGGCACGATTTTCGTCCAGAATACCGCGCGCTCACGGTATTGCACGAGCGCTTTCCCGATGTACCGCGCATCGCACTCACCGCCACGGCCGATGCGCCGACGCGGCGTGAGATCATCGAACGTCTTGCGCTTGAGCAGGCGCAGCAGTTCGTCTCCAGTTTCGACCGTCCCAATATCCAGTACCGCGTCGCGCTGAAGAACAATGCGCGCCAGCAGCTGCAGACCTTTCTTGAAACAGAGCATCCGGACGATGCCGGCATCGTGTATTGCCTGTCGCGCAAGAAGGTGGAGGAGACTGCCGCCTGGCTTAAAGAAAAAGGTTGGGATGCTTTGCCGTATCACGCCGGTCTGGATGCCGCAGTGCGTAACAAGAACCAGAAAAGATTCTTGCGCGAAGAAGGAGTGATCATGGTCGCAACCGTCGCGTTCGGCATGGGTATCGACAAGCCAAACGTGCGCTTCGTCGCTCACCTGGACCTGCCCAAGAGCATGGAAGGCTACTATCAGGAAACCGGTCGCGCTGGTCGTGACGGCCTGCCCGCCAATGCTTGGATGGCCTACGGACTGGGCGATGTGGTGTCGATGCGGCAGATGCTGTTGTCCGGCGATGCGCCGGAAGAACGCAAGCGCGTCGAACTGCAAAAGCTTGATGCGCTGCTCGGCTTCTGCGAATCCACCGCATGCCGTCACCAGACCATCCTGCGTTATTTCGGCGAAGAGCATCCCGGCGATTGTGGGCAGTGCGATAACTGTCTGACTCCCGTTGACACCTGGAATGCGACGCAGGCTGCGCAGATGGCGCTGTCCTGTATCTATCGTACGGGGCAGCGTTTCGGTGTGGCGCACCTGATAGACGTATTGCTCGGCAAATCCACGCCCAAGGTCGAGCAATTCAATCATCAACAACTCAGCACTTTCGGCATCGGCAAGGAGCTTGCACAGCAACAATGGAGCAGCGTCTATCGTCAGCTGACTGCGGGCGGATTCATCGAAGTGGATATCGAGGGCTATGGAGGTTTGCGTTTGGCCGAAGCTTCGCGTCCTGTGTTGCGCGGTGAACAGGAAGTGTGGTTGCGCCGCGATGCGGAACCAGCCAAACGGCGCACCAGCAAAGCGGAGCGCGGTTCTCGTCTGCGCGAAGCGTTCGCCGGAGCCAACGAAGATCCCATGTGGCAAGCACTCAAGGATAAGCGCATGGAACTGGCACGGGAGCAGGGCGTGCCGCCCTATGTCATCTTCCATGACAGCACCTTGCTGGAGATCCTCAATCAAAGACCGCAGACGCTGGACGAGATGGGGCGTATCAGCGGTATCGGTCAGGCCAAGCTGGCGAAGTATGGCGATGCTTTCTTGCAGGTGGTGGAGGATGCTGCCAACGGCAGATGAAGCCGCAGCATTGAAGCGCGGCAACAGATAGGGCAAGATGCGTCCCCTGACGAATTCGTATCAACCAACAAAAGAGAACAGACATGGGTGCACAGTGGAAAGCCAGACATAAAGAAGTCGCAGCGAACGCCAAAGGCAAGATCTTCGGCAAGCTTGCCAAAGAGATCATGGTCGCCGCCAAAGGCGGCGCCGATCCCGATACCAATTCGCGCCTGCGTCTGGTCGTCGAGCAAGCCAAGAAGGCTTCCATGCCCAAGGACACGTTGGATCGCGCCATCAAGAAAGGCGCGGGCTTGCTGGATGGCGGTGCGAGTCTGGATCGTCTGGTGTACGAAGGTTTCGCCCCGCACCGCGTGCCGGTCATCGTCGAATGTCTGTCCGACAACATCAACCGCACCAAGTCCAGCATGAACGTGCTGTTCCGCAAAGGTCAGCTCGGTGTGGAAGGTTCCGTGTCCTGGGACTTCGACTATGTCGGCATGATCGAAGCGACACCGAATGCGGCGGATGCGGACCCGGAAGTCGCCGCCATCGAAGCCGGTGCGCAAGACCTTGAGCCATCCGAAGAAGGCGCGACACTTTTTATCACCGACACCACCGATCTGGACGCCGTGTGCAAAGCCTTGCCCGCACAGGGCTTCACCGTCGTTTCTGCCCAACTGGGCTATCGCCCCAAGAATCCCGTCACCATCAGCAACGAAGCGGAACTCGAAGAGGTGCAAGCTTTCCTCGAAGCGATTGACGAAGACGACGATGTGCAGAACGTGTACGTGGGCTTGGCGGGGTAGTTGACCGGCCCTGAGACGGCAACGTATATTCCAGCCCATGCGATCGATACACTCAAATTCAATCAACGCCAAGCGACTGTGGCTAGCCATGCTAGCCACCAGTTGCCGCTCGTTCCTGTTTTAACGCTTCATATTATTTTTCAGGCAACGGCGGGTCTTCCGCAGTTGTTTCGAAACAAGACCCGCCTAGCCGAACTTCAGGGTCTTACACCATGACAAATCAAACTCGTACCACCTTCGCACAACGGGATGTATTGCTCGGTGTCGTCTTCGCACTGCTGGCTGCGGTCGGTTTTTCGGCCAAGGCGATCCTGGTGAAGCTGGCCTATCTGGGCAATGTGGATGCGGTGACCTTGCTGGCTTTGCGCATGGTGTTCGCTGCGCCGTTCTTCATCGGTGTGGCGGTCTGGGCGCGACGACACCATGCCGCACCTATGAATACGCATGATCGCTGGCTGGTGGTGGGGCTGGGCTTGGTTGGCTATTACCTGTCCAGCTATCTCGATTTTCTTGGCTTGCAATACATCACAGCGGGGTTGGAACGTTTGATCCTGTTCCTCTATCCGACCATGACGGTGATCCTCGCGGCGGTGATCTTCAAGCAGCGCATCACACGAAAAGTGCTGGCAGCGATGGCCTTGAGCTATGCCGGTATCGCGCTGGTGTTCTTGCATGACGTGGGGGTGAGCCAGAGCGATGCGGTGCTGATCGGTGCGGCACTGGTATTTGCCAGTACCTTGTCCTATTCCATCTATCTGGTGGGAGCAGGGCATGCCATCGCACGCATCGGTGCTTTGCGTTTCACGGCCTATGCATCGCTGGTTGCGAGTGCGGCCTGCGTGCTGCAATTCTTGGTGATGCGTCCATGGAGTGCGCTGGAATTACCGCTGCAGGTGTATGAGTGCGCCATCGCGATGGCGGTGTTCTCCACAGTGTTGCCGTTGTTCCTGTTGTCGTTCGCCATTCACCGCATAGGTTCCGGCAGCACATCCCTGATCGGTACGGTGGGGCCGGTCAGCACCATCTACATGGCGTATTTGTTCTTGGGTGAGAACGTCTCGCTGTTGCAGATCGCGGGTTCTGCGCTGGTGCTGACGGGTGTACTGATCATCAGTCTGAACAGCAAGAAGGTGAGGGCATAATGCACCATCTGTTTTATGCCATTGTGAGGGGAAGGATATGAAGGGGCTTTTGATGCTGCTGTTGCTTGCGATGCCGGGCTACGCATCGGCTGCAGACAAAAGCCGATGTGGCACCGATTCGTTCGGCAATATTGTGTGCATGGATAAGGATGGCGTCTTGTTCAATGTGTCCCCGGACTATTTGAAAGACGATGCCGGTCAGAGTGCATCAGGCGTGTCGGCAGCGGAGGCGAAGCGTCGCGAGGAGATCCGTGAAAAGATTCGTTGCGGTATTGATCCATTCGGCAACAAGGTGTGCCGGTGATTTGATGTCGAATTGAGTGATGCGATGCGTCGGATTCAAATGGGGATTTATGGTGACGGACTTACGAGTACTCGGCGTTTTTTAGGGCAGTCTTACTGCTTGTAGGTAAGCTGCACCCATAGTGAGCGTGGTGCCATCGGTAGGTCGTTGGGAATGGATGTGCCCGGTGCGAGGCTAGGTTCGCGCACATCGGCATCGAACAGGTTGCGAACTGAAGTAGAGAACTGCCATTTCCCATAGCCGGGACTGCGAATGGTCAGATCTATCGTTGTGTAATCAGGCACTTTGGGGCGGGTGTCGCCAGAGGTACGCCTGCGATCCATCACCCGGTTAAGTTGCGCACTGGAAAGCCAGCCGCTTGCATAGCGCCAGTCGGATCGCAGGTAGATACGATGATGGGGGGCGTAGCCAGCATCCTGCCCAGTCGCGTCGTCGATGGAGTTCTGATAGGAGTAGTTGCCCGTCAGCCGCGTGCTGCTGTTGTAGTCCCAGACCGACTCCAGTTCCATACCGTTGCCATGCTGCTTGCCTGTGTTGATATACGCCGAACCGACGGCTGGTGCGGTGTTCGCTACCAGTCGGATAATGTCCTTCATCTCATAGTGGAAGAAGTTCAGATTGACCTGGATGTCTTTTTTCGCTTGCCAAGAAAATGCTGCTTCAAGCGTCTGGTTGGTTTCCGGGCGCAGATTCGGATTGCCCTGCTGAACCGGATTGTTTATGGAATATAGCTCTACGAAAGCTGGGGCTCTGAAGGCGCGGCCGTAGAGTAGTTTGGCGGTCAGATCGAGTGTGGCATCCCACACCAACGCCAAACGCGGATTCGTGGTGGCGCCGAAATCAGAATAGTTATCGTGGCGCACACCGGCAGTCAGTGCCCAGTCCGTCGCAAAATTCCATTCATCCTGCACATAGACATAATCGATCTTGCGTCGCTGAGGGCGCATGAAGGGGGCCGTGCTGGAAAAATCCATCATCGAACTGAGCGGAACCGGCAAGCCTGTCGATGTCAGCGTGAAGTTCTTGCTTTCTGCTGTCTTGTACATGTTCAGATCGTCGTGCCCCACACCGAAGCGCAGCTGATGACCATAGAATCCTGTGTAGGTCGCGTAGCTGGATAGCCTTGCATCCCGTTCCCACTTCTCAGGCGAGCCGAGCATGCCGTTCGGGAAAGTGCCGGTGGGGAAAGTCACGCCAGCCGGATAGATCACCAGCGGACTCAGGATGGTGTCGTTGTATTGCAACAGGCTGGCATTGAAGCCGACGCCCCAATCGCCTGCGAAGTCCGGGTCTGTCCATGACAGTTCGGTGGTGATGCGCTCGCTCTTTTCCGAACCGGTGGGATCGAGCGCAGAAGCCACGCCGGCACCCAGTTGCAGATTGCTGCGCAATTTGTATCCGGTGCGCAGGTGCCATTTTTTGTAGGATAGATCCAGACTGGCATCGGTCGCATCATGTGCGAGATTGGTATTGCCGGGAGCGAGACTGGCAGAGGTGGAAAATATACGGTCCAAACGTGTCTGCGCATCTGCCGTGATAGTACGTTTGAATCCGTCTGTATCTCCAACCCTGAGGTATGCCGCCACATCGACTTCGCCCCACTTGCCGCCGTGTTGCACCCAAGCGTCTCTCGTCTTGAACGAGCCATAGCGCACGCCGTATTGTGTCCCGGAAGATTCAGACGACGTTTTGGTGATGATGTTGATGACACCGGCATAGGCATCCGCGCCGTACAAGGCTGAACCGGGGCCTCGGATGACCTCGATGCGAGCGATGTTCTCCAGCGGCAATCCGCCCCAGGCATTGCCCTTGCTGCCAGTGAACATGGTCGTGGTCGGGATGCCGTTCAGTAGCATCAGTGTCTGCGGATTATTGGCACTGAAGATGCCGCGGAAAGTATAGAGCGGGGTATAGCTGAGGTTGCTGTGCGAAACATGCATTCCCGGAATCGATTCCAGCGCTTCATCCAGATCGGTCGCGCCCATGGCGGCGATATCTTCGGCGGTGATCACCGAGGCGACAGAGGGAGCTTGACGCAGGGGCTGCTGGTTACCGGTTGCAATGCTGATGTTGGCCTTGTCGCCGTAGATCAGCGCCAACTCTTCCTCGTCGCTGGATTGTGCCCATGCACTGTTAACTGAAAACAGCGCCAATATGAGCAGATAGGACTTACTGAATGTTTGCTTCATCTAGCCTCCCATGTGCTGACCGGCAGCTTATCTGGCATTGCTTTAAAAAGACCCAGCCATGCCAACAATTATTGTCCGGGGATACTACCTTGCCAGGGGCGAATTGGCACGCCTTCATAGACAATTTTTTCACATGAGAGCGGAAACAGGCTGCCTTCCGGCTTTTCTGCAGCCTCCACCCAGCACGGTGGCATCCCCGCGAGGAACATGGGCACCCGAAACAGATGGAATTCTCTGGGGGTCAGTCCCAGATCGGCGCCCAGGGCGGCTGTCATGCCCGCGTAATTCATGCGCAGGTTACTTTTCCCCATTTCCAGCAGGATGCGCTCTACTTCGAGCGCCATCTTGAAATGCGTGCCCTGATCCAGCCCTTGTTCTTTGGCCAATGCCGCAAGCCAGGGTAAACGCTCGTCACATGAGTCTATGGGACGCCCGTAACCATAGATGTGGCGCGACTTGAGTTCTTCGCTGATGAAGTCAGGCAGCGGCAGCCCGGCTGCAATGGCCTTGGCGGCACGCTGGAAGAAATCAATGGCGCGCAGGCCCGGGCCGCCGCCATAGATCCGTGCTTCGGAAACCGCCAACGCGGCGCTCAGGCCCAGTACGGGCGAGCTGCGCGAGCTGCCCGCAAGGGCAGCGACACGGTTGTTCCAGATGCGCGCATCGGGATAACTGGTCATCACCCAGATGCCGTGCAGCAACCTGACCTGTTGCGGTGTAAAGCGGCGTCCGGTGATGCCAAACAGATATAACTCGAGCCAGTCAGCATCGTGCAGATCCTGATGCAGATCATGGCCGCGAAACACGGCGCGCGTACCCGGCCAGCAAGCACCGACCTTGGTGCGCAATATATCGGCATGGGCAGACAGCAGATCGGGACCGTTCATGCGTTCTCCTTTGCGGCGGGGTCGTCTTCCAATTCGACCGGATAGAAGGGGAAGCGCTTGAATCCATAGCGTCCCTGCTCCAGTGCATGTGCCGCGGCACCGGGCAGCCTCAGCATGAGGTAAAGCATCTCTCCCTCTTCGGGCTGGAAACCAAGATCGGCGAATGCGGCGGCGGAAACGCCGGCGATGTCCAGCGGATGACCTGCGATCGTTTCCAGTGATTCGCGTTGTGAGGAGAGCCAGCCCAGTCTGGGGGTTGCGCCCATCCTGGTCAGTTTTTCCAGCAATTTGCGGACACTGGTGGCGGTAGACATCCCGTATGGATCGAAACCGGGCGGATGCTCCCGTGCGGGCCATGTGTCTACCAGGTCGTCACGCGTGTCGCGATGGATATGGGTACGCCAGGCCTCAAGATCGGTCTGGCATTTTTCCCAGACATGCATCGCATCGAAGATTTCGCGTGCCCCGCGATAACTACCCGCACCGACAGAAAGTGCCGCGATCAATGCGGCTGCGGCACTGGACCCGCCCACGCCGCCGCACATGGCCGCATGCACCGAGGCATCGCGCGGACCGGGGTTGGCGAGCGCGACTGCCAGTGCTTCGAGCATGTCAGCCTGAGCCGCCGTAGGTGCCTCGGCGCGGAACAGGAGATAAAGCATCTCGACCCAGCGAGCTTGCCCCAGCATCTGACCAAATACGTCGTAGCCGTGGCAATAAGCTGCCCGAGTCGCATAAGGGTTGTCTGGTTCGGGTTCTTCACGCCAGATGCGTGTGTGGATATGTTCGTTACTCATTTCATGCTTCCAAGTGTTTTCATGCGCAGCATCATGGGCGGAACTTCTTCTCCATCTACCCGTATATCAAGCAGTGTCGGGCCCTTGCGTTGCAAGATAGTATTGAAATCGAGCGCGTCCAGTTCCTGCGGGGAGTGGATGACGTGGCCGGGGATGTTCATGGCTTCGGCTAGTTTACGGTAATCGACTTTTGGCAGTTCGTGACCGATAGGCTCGGCGCCCGCCAGGCGCTGACCATGTTTGACCATGCCCAGTGAACTGTCATTGAGTATGACGAATACAACGGAGAGCCCTTCTGCGGCGGCGACGGTGATCTCTTGGCCGCTCATCAAATATGCGCCATCGCCGGTTATGCAAACGACCGGGCAGCACGGATTGCCGCGCGCGATGCCGACCGCCGCGCCGATGGCCCAGCCCATAGGGCAAAAGTCCATCATCACACGCAGCCAACTGGCTGTTCCCGAGCGTTGGTCATGTTTCTGCCGATCGATAGTTCTCCGCTCTTGTTCGCTCCGCCTGTCGCGGGGTTGGAGGTAGTGTGTCGTCCACACCATGCTGTTGCCGGAGTCTGCAAGAAAACGTGTGCCGGGCGGGCAGCGCTCGGACAATGTCTTCATGAGGCGCTGCGGTTTGATCGGCGTGACTTCCGAGTTGTAGCTTTCTGGCGATATCAAACTTACGCCGGCTTGGCGGCGACTGAAGTTCCCCACGGGTTCTTTAGCATCTTTTATGGTGAATGAAGTATCACCTTTAAGTAGTTCGATCAGGTGTTCACATACCGAGCGGATGTCGCCGCGTACATGGAACTTGGACATCGGCGAACGCATCAGGTTGTCTTCGGAGTTGTCGATGTGTATCAGGCGTTCATTGAGCAGCGAATCGCACCAGCCTCCGCTGACGAATTCGCTGAAGCCGGTGCCGAATGCCAGCACGACATCAGGCGCACTGGCCAGAAGATTGTGTGCACTGGCATGGCCGCCCATACCGAATACGCCGCAATAGGCTTTGTGGCGAGGGTTGATGTAGCCTTTGGCATCGGGGGTGGTGATGAAAAGCGCATCGGTCAGTTTGACGAGCTCCATGATCGCTTCGATAGCTTCGATGCATGAGGCCCCGATCACGAAGGCTATGCTCGGTGATCGCACCAACTCTTCTTTGAGGCGCTGTACGGCAAGTATGTCGATCAGGACTGGCTCCTGTGCATACAGGGCTGCCAGATTGTATGTGGGCGTGGCACACGGCGCTACGTCACGCAGAATGTCGAGGGGTATCGCCAAATGAACAGGGCCGCCGGGATCGTGATGTGCTTTCATCAAGGCATTGGTCAGTTTTCTTTCAAACTGGCTGGTGTGGGACACCATTACGTTGTAGCTGGTGCAGTGGTCGAACATTGCAAAAGCATTGACACCGGTGCTGGATGATTCCTGTAATGCGCCTCTGCCGAATGAAGAAAGAACAGGGAGTCCGCTGATAGCGAGTAGGGGGACATTGTTATCGTGGGCACAAGCCACGCCAGTAATCATATTGGTCGAACCAGGGCCGGAAGTGGTGCAGCACACGCCCAGTCGTCCTGTCTCTCGGGCATAGCCGTCTGCCATGAATGCCGCGCCCGCTTCGTGTCTGGCCACAATGACACGCAAGCCGCCGCGGCGTTGACTGCGCGCCATGGCATTGAAAAGTGGCTCAATGGCGCCACCCGGGACGCCGAATACATATTCGACGCCGATCTGCTCTAGGTAGGCAACGAGCAGATCTGCAATCTCTATGGGCTGAGCTTGGACGCTCCAGGTTTGAGATGAAGGGGGGCTTAGTGATACAGCATCGTTCATTTGATCTACTTCCTCCCAAGGCTGTATTCAACTAGCCGTTATTGTTGTTTTTCCGTGACGGACGACCGACAATAACCATGTCGGAAGAATGGTGAGTGTAAAGCCTGTTAATATCAGTCGCAAGCCGATGGATGTCAAAATGGAAGATAGAAAAATTCGGGCGATTGAGAGGGGGAGATATCAATCCATATCGATGGATGGAAACGGCCTCTTGTAGATTGGTGAGGAGATATGGAAGACTTTCAGGATGGCTTTGATTGGAATTTTCACTTGTACTGTAATGGTCTTTGAATGACACTGCACGCAATCGTGACTATGCCAAACTCTTCACCTCAAACCAGCCGGAAAACAAGCTCCATGCGCCGCATGGGGATCAGTGCTCTGTTGTTCGCGATCTTCGTTAGCCTCTCTTCTTCCGCGCAGGCCAATAGAGAAGCCACCCACGAAATATCCCGTGATCAGCCAGTGTGGATCGGTGAAGCGCTGTTCGATGTCGAACGTCTCGATGATTTCCAGGAAGTATTGATCGTGCCGGTCCGGGTGGCGGGGCTGGTGAATGTCGGGGTTCAACGCAAACTCGCCAACAAACTGGCCGATGCCAGTGGTGCGGGCGGGATCGCGGTGATCTATCCCGATATCGGCGAGCCATACCGCAGCGTATTCACGCAGATCATCGACGGTATAGAAGACAAGGCCAGGGGCAGGGTCAGAAATTTTCCGGTCGGCAAGGATGTCGATGTCGGCCAATTGAAGGAGTCCATGCGCCGCCAGGACGCGAAAGTCGTCATTGCGCTCGGACGTCAGGGATTAAGAGTCGCCCGCTCACTGGAAAGCGATCTGGGTTTGGTGGTTGGCGGTGTTCTATCTGCTTCCGATGATGAAGTTCAATCCGCGCAGATAAACAGTCTATCGCCCGATCCGGCGCTGTTGTTCGCCCGCCTGAAAAGCATGATGCCCAAAGTACGGCGCGTATTAACCGTCTACGATCCCAGGCAGAACGAATGGCTGATCCGTCTGGCCAAGGATGCCGCCCGCCAGCAGGGTCTGGAACTGGTGACATATCAGGCTCAGGATCTGCGTAGCGCAATGCGCGCCTACCAGGAAATACTGGCTGCCGCGGATGTTGAAAAGGATGCATTGTGGTTGCCACAGGATTCCACCACCGTCGAGGACAGCTCGGTGATGCCCATGCTGCTGCAGGAATCCTGGAGCCGAAACCTGACGATGTTCTCCAGCAGCTTCAGCCATGTGCGACGCGGGGTCTTGTTCTCGCTCTATCCGGACAACGTTGATCTGGGGCGCAGCCTGGCCGGTTCGGCATTGAGCCTGATGGCGAACGGCGGGAATGGCTCGGGACTGATGCCCTTGCGTGAAGTGTTGATGGCGATCAATCTGCGTACAGCCCGTCATTTGGGGGTCAATACCAGTAGGTTGCAGAGTTTTGATATGGCATTTCCAGAGCAATAAGGCGCGCCGAAATGAAACAACAATTCAGCGCCTTCTTTCAGAAATTCACTTTCAAGCGGCAGATCGGCATCTCCATCACACTGGGGATATTGTTCCTGGCGCTATTCGCATCGGTCGCAGGATCATGGCAGGTAAACGAGCAGGTGCGGGAGGACATGATCTCGCAGGGGCGCCGCATAACGGACAATCTGGCGCATCAAAGTACCTTGGCACTCATCTATTCTTCGGCGGACAACGCTACCGAGGTGATGCACGCCACCATGGCTTTCCCCGGTGTGATCGGCATGGAGATCAGGCATGCCAACGGAGATCTATTGCTTGCGCAAGGCGATAACGATCTGGCGCAGTTCATGCAGCGGCAGGAATCGGGCGGGTTGCACGCCGATTCGATGCTCAATGCGGAAAGCAACAAAGCATGGCACTTCTCCGCGCCGGTGTATTCACAACCGGCGGAAGAGTCGCCGTTCGGCGATGCGAGCAAACCGGAGTTGCTCGGATATGTCTCGGTGGTGATGAGCAAATCTTCTCTTGTCCAGACGACAACCAATATCTTCGTCACCAATTTGCTGACTTCATTTTCTTTCGCGCTGTTGTTCCTTTATCTGATCAGCAAGCTGACTCGCAACCTGTCTCGTCCGCTGGATCATTTATCGGAAAGCATGGCGCGTGCTCAGCGTGGGGAGATCGGCGTAAGGGCGAAGCCGGGCGGCCCGCGGGACATCGCACGCATGGCACACGCTTTCAATCGCATGATGTCCGAGCTGGAAGAGCGAGAAGCGGCATTGCGTATCGCAGCGACGGCCTTTGAGGCCGAAGAAGGGATGATGGTCACCGATGAACACGCGAACATCATCCAGATCAATCAGGCTTTCACCGACCTGACCGGTTATGTGGCCGAAGAAGTCATAGGAAAGAGTCCCTCAATTTTGAAATCGGAACGCCAAAGCAGCGTGTTCTTCGAGCGGATGTGGGCCAGCTTGAAGCGCGATCGAAGCTGGCAGGGTGAGATATGGAATCGCCGCAAGAACGGTGAGATATTCCCGGCATGGCTCAGTATCACGGCCGTGGTGGATAAGGATGGCAAAGTGACGAACTACGTCGGTGCCTACGTTGACTTCACCGAACGCAAGAAGGCTGAGAACGAGATCCATCATCTCGCGTTCTATGATCCGCTCAGTCAATTGCCGAATCGCAGACTCTTGCTGGATCGTTTGCACCAGGGGATCGCCACCGGCACGCGCAACCACACGGGCGGCGCGCTCATGTTCATCGATCTGGATAACTTCAAGACACTGAACGACACCAAAGGGCACGCCATAGGCGACCTGTTGCTGATCGAAGTGTCCAGGCGCTTGCAAGCTTGTGTGCGCGAGGGTGATACGGTCGCGCGTTTCGGCGGGGATGAATTCGTGCTTCTGCTGGAAGGTTTGAGTGAAGACAGTGCACACGCCGCCGTGCAGGCCCGTGCGATAGGTGAAAAGGTGTTGCAGTCGCTTAGTGAGCCCTACCAGCTCGAAGGTTCTGAATTCCACAGCTCTTCCAGCATGGGCATCACGCTGTTCATCAATTACAAAGACACGATGGATGAGTTGCTCAAACAGGCGGATACCGCCATGTATGAAGCAAAGAAATCCGGCCGGAACACCCTGCGTTTCTTCGATCCGGCCATGCAGCAAGAGCTGGAATCGCGTGCGCAGACGGAGGTCGGCTTGCGTGAAGCGTTGCGTCTGCATGAATTTGAACTGTATTACCAGCCCCAAGTCGACCAGCTAGGGCACGTTATCGGTGCCGAGGTGCTGTTGCGCTGGATACATCCCCAGCGCGGCTTGATCCCGCCGCTGCAGTTCATTCCTTTGGCGGAGGAGAATGGTCTGATCCTGCCTATCGGCAGGTGGGTGCTGGAAACCGCTTGCGAACAAATCAGCACATGGTCGCAAGATGATGCGACACGTGATTTGATGCTGGCGGTCAACGTCAGTGCGCGGCAATTCCGTCAGGGTGATTTCGTGCGGCAGATGCATGAGATATTGGAGAAGACGGCTATCGACCCGAGCCGACTGAAGCTGGAATTGACCGAGAGTATCTTGCTGGATGACATCGGCGACAGTATCGCCAAGATGCACTCCCTGAAAGAACTAGGCATCAGCTTTGCCATGGATGACTTTGGTACGGGATATTCGTCATTGGCGTATTTGACGCAATTGCCTTTGGATCAGCTCAAGATCGACCAATCCTTTGTGCAGCACATTGGCACGAAGTCATCCGATGCGGCCATCATCCAGACCATCATCGGCATGGCCAACAATCTGGGGATGGAAGGGATCGCCGAGGGCGTGGAAACGCAGGAACAGCGCGACTTTCTGGAGTGGAACGGATGCAAGCTGTATCAGGGATACCTGTTCAGCAAACCCTTGCCACTGGCTGAGTTCAAGCAGACTTTCGGCCTATAAAAAAAGGCCGGACGTTTCTGTAACGTCCGGCCTTCTGTAAGACTTCCTGTCTCGGTCCTATCAGGCAGTACGTTCCGCAGACTGTACGGTGTTCGCCACCAGCATGGTGATGGTCATCGGGCCCACCCCGCCGGGGACCGGTGTGATGCAACCAGCCACTTCCTTGGCAGATTCGAAATCCACATCGCCACACAGCTTGCCATTCTCCATACGGTTGATGCCCACATCGATCACGGCAGCACCGGGCTTGATCATGTCGCCGGTGATCATTTTCGGACGTCCGGTGGCAACCACCAGGATGTCTGCATCGCGTGTGTGTTTGGCCAGATCCTGCGTCTTGGAAGTGCAGATGGTGACTGTGGCATTGTGTTGCAGCAGCAACAGCGCCATAGGTTTGCCCACGATGTTGCTACGGCCCACCACTACAGCATGTTTGCCTTCGATAGTGACGCCGCTCTTCTGCAGCAGCACCAGCGAACCGTAAGGCGTGCAGGGTGCGAAACGCATGTTGCCTGTGGCCAGCGCTCCCACGTTCACAGGATGGAAGCCGTCCACATCCTTTTCAGGATCGATCGCGTTCAGCACCTTGTCGCTGTCGATGTGCTTGGGAACCGGCAACTGCACCAGCACGCCGTGGATCTTCGGATCATTGTTCAGTGCATCGATCTGTGCCAGCAAATCAGCTTCGCTGGTGTCGGCGGGCAGGGCGATGTGTTCGGAGTGCAGCCCCAGTTCGGCACAGGCTTTTACTTTGTTGGCGACATAGACCTTGGAGGCGGGATCCTCGCCGACGATGATGACCGCCAAACCGGGCGTGATGCCTCGCGCCTTTAATGCGTCGGCGCGAACCTTCCACTCGGCACGCACTTCCTGTGCAATTGCCTTGCCGTCAATGATGCGTGCGGTCATCTCTGTGCTCCTGATCAGAACTCGGGTTTTACTTTGGCGTTGTTGTAGTTATCAACGCCTTCCATGATCTCTTTGCGTGCTTCTTCGATACCTTCCCAGCCGCCGATCTTGACCCACTTGTTGGGCTCCAGATCCTTGTAGTGCGCGAAGAAGTGTTCGATCTGTTTGAGGATGATCTCGGGCAGTTCGCTGTAGCTCTTCAAGCCGCGATACAGGGTGGAGAGTTTGTCCACCGGCACGGCAAGCACCTTGGCGTCGAAGCCGGATTCGTCTTCCATCTTCAGCACGGCCAGCGGACGGCAGCGCACGACCACGCCGCTGTTCAACGGGACCGGGGTGATCACCAGCACATCGACCGGATCGCCATCGTCCGACAAGGTGTGGGGGATGTATCCGTAGTTGCAAGGGTAGTGCATCGCGGTGTTCATGAAGCGGTCAACGAAGATCGCACCGGAGTCTTTGTCCACTTCGTACTTGACTGGCTCGCCGTGTTGAGGGATTTCGATGATGACGTTGAAGTCGTCTGGAAGACTGTTGCCGGAAGGTACTTTGTTCAAACCCATGATGCGCCACCTTTGCGATAAAAAATGAAGGCGCGGATTGTACCACCGGGCAGGGTTATGCCCAATACTGCCTACTCGTTGGCTGTAATGACCGGGGCGGCCTCGAGCGCTAAGGCGTCCAGCTGAGATTCGTCCAGATTCAGCAGATTCAAACAGGCTGTACCCAGCTTGCCCCATTCCTGGGTGAGGCTGAGGCCGAGTTGCTGCTGGACGAGGTACTCCGCGAGCTGGGTGACGGCGATGAGTTTCCGGCTGAGCAAAGGCGGGGGGGCGGCGGTGGTCAGCAGCACAGCACGGTCGTGGTGGTGGCGTATAGCCAAGCAGAGCTCTTCCGGCAACCACCAACTCTGGGCCAGTACGCATCCGACCATGGCATGGTTGGTGGGGAGTACGGCATCTTCGATTTGGGTAAAGTCTAGCTCAACTTCGTTGTTGGCAGAATTCAGAACTGAGCTGTAGCTGGGCAAACGTTTGAGCAATACGGGAATGCCACAGTCGCGGAAAAGCCCGAAAGTGTAGGCATCTTCGGCAGTCAGTTCGGGGTGGTCGAGCTGCAGGACAAGCCAGCCCGACAGTCTCGCGAAGCGCGATGAAGCATCCCAGAAACGTTCCATGTTCGGCAAATCGGGGAACGATTTGCGTAGGATGATGCCGGCCACGGCACGGCTGGCGATGTTCAAGCCAAGGACCACCAATGCTTCGTTGATCGAACGCACGCGCTGCCGGGCACCGAAATATGGTGAGTTCGCCGTTTTGATAAGACTTGCGGAAAGGCTGACGTCAGAGCAGATGATGCTTGCCAAGCGGTGGTAGTCGGGCTCGTCTTTGCGTGCTTCCACCATGAATCGATTCAGAATGGCGGGGCACGGGGGGATACCGAGGTCGAGTACCGCCTTTTCGACCATTTGATCGACGGGCGTAGGGTTGAGGGTGTGCAGGTTCAAATCTTGTTACTCCTTGCTTTCAGCCATGGCAGCAATTCCGCCTCGGGCATGGGTCTTGCGTAGAAGAAGCCCTGAATGGCATCGACGCCTGCTTCCAGCAGTACATCTATCTGTTGTTGATTCTCGCATCCTTCGGCCACGATGGTCATGCCCAATTCATGCCCCAGCTGGGTGACGGCTTTGACGACTGACAGTGCGCGACGGTCATCGGGCAATACAGTCACAAAGGCGCGATCCAGTTTGAGCTTTCCTGCAGGAATATCCTTAAGACTCGCCAGGCATGAATAGCCGGTGCCGAAATCATCGATGGACAGACTCACGCCGGTGGCGATGATCTCTTTCAGGTTCTGCTGCACAGTTTCAGAGATATCCATGAACAGCGATTCCGTCAATTCCAGCTCGATCAAGCTTGGGCTGACGTTAGAACATAGCAGGGCGGCATGCAAAGCCTGGGTGAATGCCGGCGAGACCAATTGAGCACGAGATACGTTGATGGCGACCTTGGTTTCATGTCCGGCATCATGCAGTGCACGGGCATGCATCGCCCCCTGCAACAGGCTGAATTCTCCCAAGCGGATGATGACCCCGGTCTTTTCCGCGACCGGGATGAATTTCATGGGGGAGATGTTCTCGCCATTGAGCTTGCAGCGCATGAGCGCTTCCACTGCCTCGACTGTTCCATCGGCGTGAATGATCGGCTGGTAGTGAAGGCAAAAGCCACCTGATTCGAGTGCATCATGCAAGGTACTTTCAATCGACAGTTCCTCACGGGCCAGTGTGACACCCAGACGACCCGGGATGGGCTCATCCCCTGAGCAGACGACGTTGTTCCCCCCTTTGGATTTGGCGGCGAACATGGCATGGTCGGCGCGCTCAAGCAGGGTGAGAGGGTCTTCATTGGGCTCGTGGATCGCGACGCCGATACTGGCTGTCGGTCGTAGCGTCAGGCTGCCGATATTGAGGGGCTCCTGCACGATATCTGCCAGTTCAATGGCAAACTGTAGCGCTTGAGTGCGGTCGTAACCCGGAGCCAGTAACACGAACTCATCTCCGCCGACCCGGGAGATTTCAGCGCGACCGGATACGCACGGGCGGAAGCGCATGGCAATGTTCTCGATCACTTCGTCACCGATCAGGTGGCCGAACGACTCATTGATCTGTTTGAAACGGTCAAGATCCAGCCAGATCACTGCGAATGTCTGGTGGTTGCCGGTTGCTTCGGCAGCCAAACGCATGGCTGTATGGAAACAGCCGAAGCGATTCAGGAATCCAGTAAGAGAATCGACGCTATTCATGTACCGGTAAACAACACTCAGGGATTGTTGGAACAATTTCAGGCCGGCAAGGATAAACCAAATAAGCCTGTCTGCAGAGTGGAATTCTCAGCCGATTGCAAAGTCACTTGGCCGGTTCCCGTTCAGGGCGAAAGCCCGATGCAGAAAAAATTGTCCATACTCTTGAAGGGGGGTATTATTCGCGCACTTGGCAAACATATCTAAAGATATGGGCGCAAAGTCTCCGGCCTAAGGGAAACTATGGTAGCGGGACTGCCGCAGAGACGACTCTGTCCTGTGACTGTTATTACCGTAGCTATATCTCTCCGAGGCTGAAGATATCATTCCCCATTCCACATGCCTGGGCGCGTGTTCCGGGGGAGCATTCAGTAACTGGATTATTCAGCGGAGGTGCACATGACAAACGATGAAGTTTTCTTCAAGTGGTTGCCCGATTACAGTGTCAATATCAAAACTATCGACGACCAACATCAGGAATTGGTCAATATCCTGAATCGACTTTTTGTCGCGGTATCCAAGCGGGAAGGGGATAAAGCCATCGCCGGCATACTGGATGCGTTGACCAGCTATACCAAGACACATTTCGCGCTGGAGGAGCGTTTGATGCGCGAAGCAAATTACAAAGATCTGGTGCCGCATATGGAAGAGCACCGCAAGCTGATCGCGCAACTTGATGAGCTATGCAACAAGCACTTGATGGAAGAAAAGCCGATCTATTTTGAGATGCTGAGCTTTCTCAAGTCTTGGCTGAGGGAGCACATTCAAGGCGTGGATACGAAATACAGCGCTGCTTTGCAGCAGTCTGGATTCTCCGTGACGGCTTGGGAGCGTGAAGCCTCAGCCGAATTCGCGCTCATGTCCGCTTCCAAAAAATGGTGGGAAGTCTGGAAGGCCGCATGATATTTACGTTGCCTTGAATGGTGATGATAAAAAGGCCGACGATATGTCGGCCTTTTTATATGGCAGAACCGTCGCGGTTACAGCAAGGGCACGATCATTAGCGCCACGATGTTGATGATCTTGATCAGCGGATTCACAGCCGGGCCCGCCGTATCTTTGTAGGGGTCGCCTACCGTATCGCCGGTGACGGCTGCTTTGTGAGCCTCCGAGCCCTTTC
>JBDRPZ010000027.1:0-5703 GCA_043826585.1 Pseudomonadota bacterium | reverse complement strand
CCAGTTTGACTAAGCGTAGAGTCGTAGTGACCGGCCTCGGTGCGTTCACTCCCGTAGGTAACGGGGTGGCCGCAACATGGCAAAACATCGTGGCAGGCAAGTCTGGGATCACTCGAATCACTCAATTCGACCCCTCAGCGCTGGCCAGCCAGATAGCGGGCGAAGTCAAGGATTTCGATGTGACGCAGTTTATTCCGGCACAAGAGGCCCGACGGATGGATAGATTCATCCATTTGGGTATGGCTGCCGGAATAGAGGCGTTCAAGGATAGCGGGATCGAAGTGACCGAAGCGAATGCAGACCGTATTGGCGTCTGTGTTAGCTCCGGCATCGGCGGCCTGCCAAATATTGAACAAACGCAGAACGATTATCTTGCCGCGGGTCCGCGCAAGATATCCCCATTCTTCATTGCCGGAACCATCATCAATATGATCTCCGGCAATCTATCCATCATGTTTGGTCTGCGCGGCCCGAACTTTGCTGTGGTCTCAGCCTGTACTACCGGCACCCACAGTATCGGCGAAGCCATGCGCATGATCCAGTATGGTGATGCTGACGTGATGCTCGCTGGCGGTGCCGAAGCAACTATCTGCCAATTGGCAGTTGGCGGCTTTGCAGCTTCCCGTGCGCTCTCCACACGTAACGACGATCCCGCAACCGCCAGCCGTCCTTGGGATAAGGAACGTGATGGTTTTGTGATGGGTGAAGGTGCCGGTGTGCTGGTGCTGGAAGAGTATGAACATGCCAAGGCACGCGGCGCCAAGATCTATGCCGAGGTGGCAGGTTACGGCATGAGCGCAGATGCTTACCACATCACCGCGCCGAACATGGATGGCCCAAAACGCAGTATGCAGAATGCTTTGCGCGATGCAGGCATCAATGCAAGTGACGTGCAGTACGTCAATGCGCACGGTACTTCGACCCCGCTGGGTGACAAGAACGAATCCGAGGCCATCAAGGCAGCCTTTGGTGATCATGCCAAGAATCTGGTGGTGAACTCCACCAAGTCCATGACAGGGCACTTGCTGGGTGGCGCAGGCGGTATTGAATCACTGTTCTGCGTGCTGGCGATTCATAATCAAGTATCTCCACCGACTATCAATATCTTCGAGCAAGATCCGGAATGTGACCTGGATTACTGTGCCAACACGGCACGTGAAATGAAGATCGATGTGGCGGTGAACAACAACTTCGGCTTTGGCGGAACCAACGGCACGCTGGTGTTCCGTAAGGTTTAACCTCCCAGACCGTGATGCTGGTCAACGGCAAACCGGCTGACACAATATCAGCAGCAGATCGTGGGCTTTCCTATGGCGACGGCGTGTTTCGAACACTACGTGTCCAACAGGGAAGCCCATTTTGTTGGCAACGCCAATACGATAAGTTGCGTCATGACTGTGATGCATTGCAGATTGCATGCCCTGCCGCGGATGTCCTCCTGCAGGAATTGAAGATGCTGGCCGGTACTGGAAGCGGTATAGCCAAGATCACAGTGACGCGCGGAATCGGAACTCGTGGATATGCGCCTTCATTGCAAGCCGATCCTACGCGAGTAATCAGCTTTCATCCGGCCCCCGTATATGACGAAGCAATCTATGCGGAAGGCATCACTCCCCATCTCTGTGACTTGAAACTGTCACGCCAACCCAGATTGGCTGGCATCAAACATCTGAATCGCCTTGAAAACGTCATCGCCGCAGGTGAATGTCAGGCAGCAGGTGCTGCCGAAGGACTATTGGAAGACGAAGATGGCTTTGTCATATCAGGAACGCGTTCCAACCTGTTTGCGGTTTCCGGAGGCCGATTGTTGACCCCCGACCTGTCAGCCAGTGGCGTGGCAGGTGTGCAGCGGGATCGGATATTTGCCTGGGCTAAGAAGAATGGCGTTGAATGCACCATCACTCGAATGAAGATGGCTGATCTGCTTGAGGCGGACGAATTATTCCTAGTTAACAGTGTATTCGGCCTGTGGCCTATCGCCCGCTTGCAAGATAATGACTTTAAGCAGCGGCAAGTCTCGCTGCTTATCCAAACATGGTTAAATGATGCGAAGAACAAATAAACTGAATGCGATCCGCTTCCTGCTTGTTGCCCTGACTTTGATCGTGGCATTCATAAGCTATCACCTGTTTTCAGACTTGTCGTTGGACAAACTGCCGATAGAGTTCGAGATCGAGCAAGGCAGTAGCTTCAAGCAGACGACTGCGAGATTGAAGCAAGCCGGGGTGCTGGAGAGCGACTGGTCGTTCAGTTTGCTGGCCCGCGTGACGGGCAAGGCAAAACAGATAAAGTTCGGCAACTATCTGCTGGAAAAGCCTGTTTCCAGATATGGGCTGCTGGATATGATCAGCGAAGGCAAAACCGATCAGAGCCAGATTCAAATCAGAATCATCGAGGGCATCACCTTCAAGGATCTTCGCAAGATTCTGGATGCGCACCCCAAACTTCGCCATGACAGTAAGGATTTGACTGAAGCCGAGCTGCTGCAACGTATCGGTGCCAAGGAGCTGGCGGCAGAGGGGCTGTTTTTCCCGGATACCTACCACTTCTCGACTGGAAGTAGTGATCTGGCGGTATTGAAGCGCGCCTACGAGACCATGCAGCAGCATCTGGAAGCAGCGTGGCAGCAACGTGATCCCAAGACTCAGCTTGCATCCCCCTATGAGGCCTTGATTCTCGCTTCCATCGTTGAAAAGGAAACCGGCAAAGCCAGCGACCGGCCTATGATTGCGACGGTATTCCAGAATCGCCTGCGTAGAAGGATGCGACTGCAGACAGATCCGACGGTCATCTATGGCATGGGTGAGGCTTTCGATGGCAATCTGCGCAGGCGAGATCTGACTGCGGATACGCCCTACAACACCTATACTCGCTATGGCTTGCCGCCGACACCGATCGCTTTGCCGGGATTGGAGTCGATAAGGGCTGTCATGCAAGCCCCGTTGGGAAAAGAGTTGTACTTCGTGGCAAAAGGAGATGGCAGTTCCCATTTCTCCCGCAACCTGATCGAACATAACCAGGCAGTCAGACAGTACCAATTGAAAAAAAAATGAGTAAAGCCAGATTCATCACATTCGAAGGCGTAGACGGGGCAGGGAAGAGCACCGGACTGGAATGGTTCGCCAATGCCCTGCGTGAGCGCGGCATAGACCTGCTGGTAACGCGCGAACCGGGCGGCACACCGCTGGGCGAGAAACTGCGCGAACTGGTGCTGCATGAATCCATGCATGCCGAGACTGAAGCCATGCTGATGTTTGCCTCGCGCCGTGAGCATGTGGAGCAAGTCATCCGCCCTGCATTGCAGCGCGGCACTTGGGTCATCTCCGACCGCTTCAGCGATGCGAGTTTTGCCTATCAGGGCGGGGGTAGGGGAGTGTCAGTCGCCAAGCTGGAGCAATTGGAGCAATGGACGCACGGTGACCTGCAACCCGACCTCACCCTGCTGTTCGATATTCCCATCGAAGTAGCCAGAGAGCGCTTATCCAATAATGTGAGTCTGGATAAATTCGAGCGTGAAAAAGGTGAATTCTTCGACAAAGTCCGTCAAGCCTATCTGGCCAGAGTCGCTAAAACACCCCAACGCTATGCCGTGGTTCGTGCTGAAAAGTCGCTGAACGAAGTTCAGCAACAACTCGCAGATATCCTCGCAGCACTTTGATATGAAACAACTCTATCCATGGCAGCTTGATTCTTGGCAGTCTCTGTACAACTTGCGCGGCAGGTTGCCGCACGCCGTGTTGCTGAAGGGAGCTCAAGGTATCGGCAAGCTGGATCTGGCATTGAATTTTGCCCAGTCTTTGCTGTGTGATGCGCCTACTGAGAATGGCATGCCATGTGGAAACTGTGACTCATGCCGCTGGTTCGAGCAAGAAAGTCATCCGGATTTCCGGTTGGTGCAGCCAGATGCTTTGTCCGCCTCAGATGAAACTGAAGCGAAATCAGGTAGCAAAAAGCCATCGCGTGAGATTTCAGTAGATCAGATCCGAGCCTTATCTGGCTTCGCCAATTTTTCGGCACACCGAGGTGGGTACCGCATCGTAGTTGTCTATCCGGCAGAGTCGATGAACAACAATGCAGCAAACTCCCTGCTCAAGACGCTTGAGGAGCCGACTGATAATCTGCTGTTTCTATTGGTTACGCACAAGCCCCAGCAACTCTTGCCAACGATCCTCAGTCGTTGCTTGGCGTTTCCAGTCGCTACGCCCAGCAAGGAAGTCGGAATGGCTTGGTTGTCGCAACAGGGCGTGAAAGATCCGGCGCAAGCCTTGGCCCAAACCGGTTTTGCGCCTTTGCAGGCGCTGGACTGGGCAGAATCGGGCGAGGGGGCTGACGAGCGCAATACCTTGCTGGAAGCTATTCGCCAGCCTTCCAGGCTGGATGCTTTGGCGCTGGCTGAAAAGCTACAGCGCGGGATTCCGGTTCACATCATCCACTGCCTGCAGCAATGGAGTCACGATTTGGCCTCGGCAAAACTTGCCGGTTCTGTTCGGTATTTCCCCGAACAATCAAAGGTATTGGAGAAATTGGCGCAAGGCACCACCACGCCAGCCTTGCTGCGTTTCCAGAAGGAATTGCAGGAAGCACGGCGTGCTGCTTACCATCCGCTTAACCCCAGACTTTTCCTTGAATCCCTGCTGATGTCCTATCGTCAGCTGTTTAATAACTGAGCATGTTTATAGATTCCCACTGTCATTTGAATTTCCCCGGTTTGGTCGAGCAACTCGACCAATTGTTGGCCAATATGAAGGAGAATCAGGTTAGTCATGCACTTTGTGTGTCGGTTGATTTGCCGAGCTTTCCTGCTGTTTTGGCATTGGCCAAGGCGCATGACAATCTTTATGCCTCTGTAGGCGTCCATCCCGACTATGAATTGGAGGTGGAACCTACTCAAGCTGAACTCGTAAAGTTGGCGCAACACCCCAAAGTCATCGCCATTGGAGAGACGGGTTTGGACTATTACCGCCTGACTGGCGACCTGGAATGGCAACGTGAGCGTTTTCGAACCCATATCCGGGCCTCCCGTGAAAGCGGCAAGCCGCTCATCATTCATACACGCTCGGCTGCGGAAGATACTTTGCGCATCATGGCCGAGGAAAATGCAGGCGAGGTTGGAGGGGTGATGCATTGCTTCACTGAGAGTCTGGATGTGGCCAAAGCTGCCATAGATCTGGGCTTCTATATTTCGTTCTCTGGCATTCTGACATTCAAGAAGGCAACCAGCATCAAAGAAGTCGCGCAGAACATTCCGTTGGATAAGATGCTCATCGAGACTGATTCGCCATACCTTGCGCCGACGCCGCACCGCGGTAAGACCAATCAGCCAGCATTCGTAAAGCATGTGGCTGAAGAGATTGCGAAGTTGCGCAATATCTCGTTGGAAGAAGTCGGGGCGGCGACCAGCCAGAACTTCAACAGATTGTTTAAATTAGTGTAACTGCTTAATTATGCCTTTCCCGCCCTAGTCCTGATTTATATTATTGCGCAGAATGTATATTATGTAAAATCAAAGGAACGTAAGCAGTAGGCAAAGAAAAAGCCAGCAAGGGTCACCTGCTGGCTTTTTAAATTGGTGGGCGATACTGGGTTCGAACCAGTGACCCCTGCCGTGTGAAGGCAGTGCTCTCTACCGCTGAGCTAACCGCCCAAAATGGACCATTATGGTATGGCCCACTGAGGGCGCGAATTATGCCTTTTATAGGCGGG
>JBDRPZ010000026.1:0-5583 GCA_043826585.1 Pseudomonadota bacterium | reverse complement strand
AGCGCTGATTTCCCTGAAAAATTCTGTCCTTGCCTTACTTCGGCAAGGTGTCGTAGAATTCGCGCCCTTTGGCACGGGCCAGATCAACTTTTTATATCGGAAATCATTATGGTAGTCATTCGTCTTTCTCGCGGCGGTTCGAAAAATCGTCCGTTCTACAACGTGGTTGTTGCCGACTCTCGCAATCGTCGTGATGGCCGTTTCATCGAGCGCATCGGCTTCTACAACCCGCTGGCTGTTGAAGGTACAGAAGGTCTGCGTATCGCTCTGGATCGCGTTACTCACTGGCAAGAGCGCGGTGCGCAACTGAGCGAGACTGTAGGCCGTCTGGTTAAAAAAGCCGGTGCAGCTGCAAAGGCCTGATGAGGCAAGTCCCATGGTCGTCATGGGAAAGATCGTAGCGGCGCAAGGCATTCAGGGTTGGGTGAAGGTGCAGACTTACACCGAGTATCTGGATAGCCTGCTTGATTATGATGTTTGGTACGCAGGAAGTGAAGCAGCTTGGCAGCCCACGAAGGTGTTGGGTGCCAAGGTACACGGCAAGGTGCTGATCGCCAAACTGGAAGGTGTGCCAGACCGTACGGCAGCTGAAAAGTTGAAAGGTCAGTTGATCGCTGTGCCTCGCGCGGAGTTTCCGGAACAGACAGAGGACGAGTATTACTGGTCCGACCTGATCGGCATGACGGTACAGAATCTGCAGGACGAGGTGCTGGGTACTGTCGAAAGTCTGCTGGAGACCGGCGCCAACGATGTGCTAGTGATACAGGGCGAACACGGGCAACTGATGATTCCCTTCATCGAAAGTGTGGTGCCTGATGTCGATCTGGCCAACAAGATGATCCGGGTGGATTGGCAGGCGGATTACCTTAAATGAGGTTCGACGTCGTCACGTTGTTCCCCGAGATGTTCGAAGCGCTCACACAATATGGTGTGACACGGCGGGCAGTAGAAAAGGGCAAGTTCGATTTGCAAACGTGGAATCCGCGGGATTTCACGACCGATAACTACCGCACTATCGATGATCGCCCCTATGGTGGCGGTCCCGGCATGGTGATGTTGGCGGAGCCGCTGGAAAAAGCGATCAGCGCAGCGAAAGCAGCGCAGGCCGCAAGCGGTGTGAAGAAGAGTCGTGTGATCCACCTCTCGCCGCAAGGCAGGCAGCTCACCCACGAAGTGGTGATGGAGTTGCTGGCGCGGGATGAAGGTTTGATCTTGCTGGCGAGTCGTTACGAGGGCGTGGATGAACGCCTGTTGCGCAGCCAGGTGGATGAAGAGCTTTCCATCGGTGACTATGTGTTGTCCGGTGGCGAGTTGGCAGCAATGGTGGTGATGGATAGCCTGGTGCGACAGATCCCCGGCGTATTGGGTGACGACGCATCGGCGCAGCAGGATTCCTTTGTGGAAGGATTGCTGGATTGTCCGCACTACCCACGGCCCGAGATTTATAACGGCGAGGGCGTTCCGGAAGTATTGATGTCCGGGCACCACGCCGAGATAGAGAAGTGGCGATTGAAGCAGTCATTAGGCAGGACTGCGGAACGTCGTCCGGATTTACTGGCAGACCGCCAGTTGACTAAACAGGAAGCTCGGCTACTGGCTGAGTACCAGCAGGAACAAGCTTCCGCAAAAGAAAAGGAAATGAAATGAACCTGATCGGCATTCTTGAAAAAGAAGAAATCGCGCGTCTGAACAAGACCATCCCCGAATTCGCACCTGGCGACACCGTTGTCGTTGGCGTGAACGTGATCGAAGGCGAGCGCAAGCGTGTGCAGTTGTTCGAAGGCGTAGTGATCGCCAAGCGCAACAAGGGCTTGAACTCCAGCTTCATCGTGCGCAAGGTATCTTCCGGCGAAGGCGTCGAGCGTACCTTCCAAAGCTACTCTCCGCTGATCGCCAGCATCGAAGTGAAGCGTCGCGGTGACGTACGTCGCGCCAAGCTGTACTACCTGCGCGATCGCTCCGGCAAGTCCGCACGTATCAAAGAGAAGTTGCCGGCACGCAAAGTCAAGGCTTAAGCCGCGACTTTCGGCAACAAGGAAAACAGGAGCTTCGGCTCCTGTTTTTTTTCGTCTGCCGGTAGTGCAGCAGATTTTTGCAGTTCAGATATGATGCGCGCATGAAATACCAGGCCATCATTTCCGCCCCCTTCGGCAAGCTCGGCATCCGTTGTTCCGACACGGATCTGTTGGGTGTCGAATTCCTGCCGCTGAGTGCAAAACTCCAGGCCCCGGCGAGCGAAATGGCGAAAACGATCTGCGCTGAATTGGCAGCCTATCTGGCTGATCCGCAGCATGAGATCGATTTACCTTTTGAACTCGACGGCACGCATCACCAATGCAATGTCTGGCAAGCGATGCTGGACATCCCCAGCGGGCAGACACAAAGCTATGGCGAGCTGGCAACCAAGATAGGTTCCAGTGCGCAAGCAGTCGGTCAGGCTTGCGGCAGCAATCCCATTCCGCTCGTCATCCCCTGTCATCGCGTGGTAGGCAAGAAGGGACTGGGCGGTTTCATGCATCGCGCGGATGACGATGCCCTGAACATCAAACGGTGGCTGCTAGCCCATGAGCGACGTTGAACTGCTGGATGAGTTCGGTGATGCGCTGTGGCTGGAAGACGGTTTATCGCGCAACACGCTGGAAAGCTATCGGCGCGATCTGAATAAATTCGCACTATGGCTGGCCGAGCAACGGGGTTGTGGGCTATTGGCAACTACGCATGCAGACATTCAGGGTTTTCTTGCCTATCTGGTGAGTAAACAAAAAGCCCGAGCCACCTCTACCTCGCGTGCCATCTCCAGTCTGAAACGATTGTTCCGTTATTTGCTGCGGCAGAACCGTATCACTGTCGATCCCACTTTGCAGATCGCTACACCCAAACTGCCACGTAGTCTGCCCAAGAGCCTGACCGAAGAAGATGTTGAGTTGCTGCTGAACGCACCCGATGTGGAGACGGCGCTGGGTATGCGCGACCGCACCATGCTGGAAGTGCTGTATGCCTCGGGATTGCGCGTCTCCGAACTGGTCAACCTGACTATTGCGCAGGTCAGCCTGGATATGGGCGTGGCGCGGGTGATGGGAAAGGGCAGTAAAGAACGTCTGGTGCCGCTGGGGGAAGAAGCGCTCGACTGGATCAAGCGCTATCTTGCCGAAGCCAGGCCGGTACTGCTGGCCGGCAAAGTCAGCGATGCCATGTTCGTCACCCAGAGAGCCGATGCGATGACGCGGCAGATGTTCTGGTATCTGATCAAGAAACACGCCAAACAGGGCGGTCTGCATAAACCGTTGTCCCCACACACATTGCGCCATGCTTTCGCTACCCATTTGCTCAACCATGGCGCAGATTTGCGCGTGGTGCAGATGCTGCTCGGCCATTCGGACATCTCGACTACGCAGATCTACACCCATGTGGCGCGCGAGCGCCTGAAGCAGTTGCATTCCCAGCATCATCCACGCGGTTAATCAAATGAGCCAAGAATCAATTCAGACTGACGATGGCCGGATGTTCTATGACATGTCCGGGAGCGACAATCCCTGCCTCGGATGCGCGGTCTGTTGCATGCACTACCGCGTCTCGTTCTACCAAGGGGAGATGGATTGCCAGCCGGGCGGTTATGTGCCGTCGGATATGGCGGTATCGCTGACGCCGTTCCGTGCCTGCATGAAGGGAACCGAACGCGCGCCGGGCCGCTGTATCGCATTGGGTGAAGATGGTCTGTGCAGCATTTACGAGAACCGTCCCTCAGTCTGTCGCGAATTCCCCGCACTGATGTCGGACGGAACGCAGAATCCGGAATGTCTGCGCTTGCAGGCGCTATATGGAATAAAACAGAAATGAGCGAAGGGTGACGTGGTGGAGGTGATCGGGATCGAACCGACGACCTTCTGATTGCGAACCAGACGCTCTCCCAACTGAGCTACACCCCCGCGGCAGGGAAATCCTAATCGCAGAAGGTGAGATTGGGAAGTGGCTGGCCGCCGACACAATGGCATCCGTTTCCTTATTCGACGAATTCCTGCAATAATCGGCGCACCGAGAGAGACAACAAAGAGAATAGATATGGCAATGACACAAGACGATTTGAAACGCGCAGTCGCCCAAGCGGCGATCGCCTATGTTCCCAAAGATTGCATCGTGGGTGTGGGCACCGGTTCCACCGCCAACTTCTTCATCGACGAGTTGGGCAAGATCAAACATCAGATCCGCGGCGCAGTCGCCAGCTCGGAAGCTTCCGCCAAGCGTTTGCAGGGCCACGGTATCGAAGTGCTGTCGCTGAACGACGCGGGCGATCTGCCGGTCTATGTCGACGGCGCGGACGAGATCACCAAACACATGCACATGGTCAAAGGCGGCGGCGGTGCGTTGACGCGCGAAAAGATCGTCGCGGCAGCGAGCGCAAAGTTCATCTGTCTGTGCGATCAAAGCAAGCTGGTGGATGTGCTGGGCAAGTTCCCGCTGCCGATCGAAGTCATCCCGATGGCGCAAAGCTACATCGCGCGCGAGATGGTGAAGCTGGGCGGTCAGCCCAAGCTGCGCGAAGGCTTCACCACTGACAACGGCAACGTCATCCTCGATGTGCACGGCTTGTCCATCATGAATCCGACCGAGCTGGAAGCAAAGCTGGATCATTTGCCCGGTGTGGTGACCAACGGCCTGTTCGCATTGCGTCCCGCCGATGTGCTGCTGCTCGGCACACCGGATGGCGTGCAGACGATGACAGCCCGGTAACATAAGCGTAACGAAGCATCGGTAACATGTGTAATTTGTATTAATCCATTAAGGAATCATCATGGTCGGCACCGAACACACCTCCAAACAATTCGACGCGGAACTGGAAGCTGTACGCGCACGCGTACTGCAGATGGGCGGACTGGTCGAGAACCAGATCAAGCTGGCGATCGAATCTCTGGTCACGGGCGATGTCGCGCTGATGACACAGGTGATCGAAGACGACCATCGCGTGAACCTGATGGAAGTCGAGATCGACGAGAGCTGTAACCACATCCTGGTGCGCCGTCAGCCCGCCGCGGGTGATCTGCGCATGGTAATGACCGTGATCAAGACCATCACCGATCTGGAACGTATCGGCGACGAGGCAGAGAAGATCGCGCGTATGGCCAAGCTGCTGTCGCAGAAGGAGCGTCTGCATCTGCCGCGTTACAACGAGATCAAGCATGCCGGCGAACTCGCACTCGACATGCTGCGCAAATCACTGGATGCCTTCGCACGTCTCAACCTGACCGCCGCCGCCGAAGTCGTTCGCCAGGACGAGCAGGTGGACGAAGAGTTCCGCGCCATCATGCGTTATCTCATCACCTTCATGATGGAAGACCCGCGCACCATCTCCACCTCGCTGGAGATCCTGTTCGTGGCCAAGGCCATCGAACGCATCGGCGACCATGCCAAGAACATGTCCGAATACGTGGTCTACATGGTCAAAGGTCGCGACGTACGTCACGTCACCGTCGAAGAGATCGAGCGGGAAGTGCAGCGCTAAGCTGCCAGAAGCACGTTGCATCGCCAGCCCCTCCTAGCTGCCGTCGATCTCGGTTCCAACAGTTTCAGACTACAGGTCGCACGCGT
>JBDRPZ010000025.1:0-8849 GCA_043826585.1 Pseudomonadota bacterium | reverse complement strand
ATTGGCAGTATAGGCAGGAGTTTGCAGGAATGATGAAGAGAGATTGAAGTTAATTATTATCGCTTGCCACATATAACCAATGTGACTATAGTTCGGGCGCGGCAATATGGCGGAAGTAGATCATTGTCCTGCTTGTCCGGTGAAGTGATTCTTGATGCGCTGGAGGAAATTGAATGAATACGATTCACGTTGTGCGGCAAATATCGACTGGGCTGTATTTGAGGATGACGAAGTTCGATCCGGATACGCAGGAACCGGTTTACGGCCCTTTGGAGATGGCTTGGATCGCGCTCAATTATGAGCAGGCCGACGCTCAAGCGGCATTTCTGGGTGATGACCACGAAGCAGTGAAGTTGCAATAAGAAAGGAATTTCATGAATACGCAAAATTTATCGTCTCGTGAATCAAACCCAGTAAAGCGCACGGAGCTATATGGCGTAGCAATTCTGGCGGCAAGTGCCTATTTCGCGCTGGCTGTCGCCGCATTCGCTATGCCTTTTGTGCTGGTATTTTACGCAGTCTCTCATTGGAAGTAGGAAAGGTTACTGTGCCGAGGAAAACCCACTTTGACAGGCTTCACGAAAGAAACGGCATTTCGCGTGCCGCTCGGGACGCTGGGAATGCAATGCTTGCGAAAGACCTGGCAGCAAAAGAAGCCACGGCACGCGAGATAGCTACTCAAGCAATAGCAAAGGCGGCAGCGAAAGCTGCATAACCGGCCCGGAAAGGTTGTATGGAGTTATTTGTTCGGATTATCGCAATTGGCCTGCTGCTGATTGGCGGATATTACACAACAGTAGAGTTTCAAGCCTTCCAGGAGAAGAGCGTTCAGGCGGGTGGAGCCCTCATCAAGCGATGAAATATGGAACTATGCAATGAGCGTTGATAGGCACTCCTTTTATCAGCCGCTACCGGAAGAGGTGATCGCCTTGCGCGAGCGCCACGGCCTGACACAGACAGAAGCGGCAGAGAGCTGGATGACGACTATCAATACGGTAAAAAAATGGGAATCACCACTTGAATCTGGCAACAACCGGCGCGTGCACCCGCTGATGTGGTGGGCAATGAGGCGGATTCTTGGGGATAAAGGTTGAGGTGTACTGATGGCTGACCTGGTACTGCCGCTCAAGCGTGAATACTTCGAACAGATCAAGGCCGGAGAGAAGCCGGAAGAGTTTCGGCTGTGTACGCCGTATTGGGCAAAGCGGCTTGAAGGTCGCGAGTATGACCTAGTGGAGTTGACCCTTGGGTATCCAGCGAAAGACGATTCTGAGCGCCGTCTGGTGCGTCCGTGGCGCGGGTTTGTGAAGCGGAAGATCTCGCATCCGCACTTCGGGTCTGTTCCGGTGGATGTATATGCGATCAATGTTAGAGGAGGAGAGGCATGACAAAGGAAGGAATGTTCAAGCGAGTGTCGGACATGAACACGGCATTTGGAAACCAGAAGGGTGATCCAGTGAACATTGACTGGCATCGCCTCGAAAAACAGTGCAAGAACATCCTGGGCGAGTACAAGGAACTGCTGGAGGCACTTGAAGCGCGAGATCTGGATGGAGTGCGTGATGCCCTGTGCGACATCAACGTGTTCTCGCTGGGAGCGCACCACTTCATGGGTATTGATGCCGATGCGGACATGGATGCTGTGGTTGATGGTGTGCTGACTCGCTTCTGTAAGGACGAAGCCGATCTGGAGGCCACCAAGGTCAAGTACAACGCCTTGGGTGTTGAATACTACGTCGAGGGTGGTTATCCATACGTCTGCCTGAAATCCAGCAAGGATCAGGATGACATCAATGGCGAACACTTCCCGAAGGGCAAGTTCCTGAAGTCTGCATCGTTCAATGAGCCGGTCCTGCCAAAGGTTGCATGACGAAGGAAAGGGTGGACGAAATGGAAGCACAAAACCATCAATTAGTCCGATCGCCTCGCAAAGCCAATGGCTGCGGGAGGCATTTACCGAACGTGGTGGACGACATTCGGGCCGAGCCTGACCTAAACGCCATTGTGAACCCAGAGTACAAGTTCACATATGGAGACCTGAAAAAGCAGGCTCAAACAGAAGCTCGGGCCGCGTGGGAGAGTGGACGATATTCGTTGAGCGATAACCCGTTCACCGAAGGGAGTTGGTCTCACAAATGGTGGCAGGATGAATATGCGGAATGCGATGCCTAGGCAGATGAGTTCTGAACGATCTGAGACCGGGCGGATTGGTGATTGGCTCTGGCATGGGGGCAGGCTGCGCGTCCTGAAACCCATCACTACGAACGGCGGCAAGGTGTTCGAGGCCGGGGAAATCATCAGGCTTGTGCGGTTGGAGCCTTACGGCGACAAGAACCAGCTGGCCACGGCCACTTACGTCAGTGAGTCAGATCCTGCGAAGGGATATGTCATGTCTGGATGGCATCCGGAAGATGACTCCTGTTTTGAGCTGGTAACTCGATAAGAGGGTAAGGGAAATGACGATCCTCCATCCATTCATTGCAGCCCTATTGCTGTTTTCTGGCGTTGCTATCGCAGACGAGGCCGCATTCAGCAATTGTCGCCAGCATTTTCCACAGGGCGAACCGCCGATTGTTCAAGTTCGGCCGGAAATGAAGCCTAGAGCACTTTGTTTCGACGGCTTCGCAGTGCTTCACTCCGGAAAGAGCCACACCCCGATCTACGTGGTCGAGCGTTTGAACCGTTCAATTCTGGCACCCGAGATCAAACGAACCGACAGATTCTACGAAGAGGCGCGATTACCGGCAGCAGAGAGGGCGTCGTTGGATGACTATCGCCGTTCTGGGTTCGACCGTGGCCACATGGCTCCAGCCGCCGATATGGCAACGCCGGCGGCGATGGCTCAAAGCTTCTCTCTGGCCAACATGGTTCCCCAGGCACCGAACAATAACCGCAAGGCTTGGGCCAAGATCGAGAAGGATGTGCGAAAGTACGTGATGCGTGCCGCTGGCGATGTCTATGTGTTCAGCGGCCCTGTCTACGATGAACGACCAACGACGATAGGCCGAAATCAGGTCTGGGTGCCGCGCTACCTGTTCAAGCTGGTCTATGCCCCTGCAGCGGGGAAGATGTGGGCGCACTGGATTGAAAATTCAAATTCCGCGAAGGTTGGAAAGCCCATCAGCTATGAGGAGCTGGTGAGGCGGACCGGGATTCAATTCCTCTCCTTAAAAGGCAAGTCATGACCGCATCCTGTCCATTTTGCGCGAGCGAGCGCACAGAAATCATAGAGGCCGATCTTGATGGTTGGGCAGTTGAATGCCGCGACTGCAAGACGACTGGTCCGATAGCGAAATCACGGGAGCTTGCGGAGTTGCGCTGGAACGAGCGCATTCCCTATTCCGAATTGAGGAAGTGCGGGTAGGTAGTGACAAGCTTGCTCGACCAATTCACTGCGCTGCGGACCATCACGCACCTGCTGATTGGTGGCATCTTGGTGATTCATTTCGTAATCGCTCCTCGATTGGGGATGTGGGCGTTTAGCCTGTTTGCTTTGCCTGGTACCGCGGTGCACGAGCTGAGTCACTGGCTTGTTGCACTACTGCTGGGAGCTAAGCCTAGCTTCCCGAACATCATTCCTAAGCGGGAGGGCAGCACATGGACGTTGGGATCTGTTCGCATGACCCCCAACATCCTGACGCGCATCCCGATTGCACTGGCACCGATTGCGCTCCTTCCTTTTGGCATCTGGTATGCCGTTGCCCATCCCGCAGTTACGGATGGATGGAATCTTGTCCACGTGTGGATTGCCGGTACGCTGATTGCCGCGAGTCTGCCGTCACGCCAGGACTGGGTGGTGGCGCTGCCGGCGATTTTATGTGTGGCGGGAGGATATTGGGCAGTGGAGCATTGGGGATAGGGGAAGGAAGAAAACAACACTTGCAGAATGTACCTTATGTGTATATATTGGTCGTCATTACGACAAAAGGTATATGCGCAAATGACGGACATACTGGACTTGATTAAAACGACGATTGCCCGCCCGACCCAACAGAAGCTGCTACGACACGCCATCCAGACGTTAGGGATTAGTCGTAGTGAGTTTGCAGACCTGCTGAAGATCTCCAAGCGTTCATTGGATGCCTGGATGCTGCCGGATAGCTCAAAAGGCTTCAGAACTTTGAGCCATCAGTATCAGAACGAGATCGAGAGGCTTCTGATTGAAGTGCAAGTGATCAGCAGTAACCGGATCACCCAAGCCACGCTCTCAGAAGAAGTGCCTGTTATTCGGTGTGATAAGTACGGATTCAACTGGCCAACAATCTATCGTCAAACGCTTCTCTGTGAAGGCTACGACGCAAACGGACAGCCAGATGCCTCCCACGATTACCAGACATTCCGATACTCCTTGTCAAAGGACGCTCCTTTTGAGACTGGAAGGAAGGTTTTAGCGTCAGAGCCTATTCGTTGTCGCAACACGCCAGCAGACACAGGATGGTTGCGCATCAGCGAACACAGAACAGTGGATCGAGCAGATGCTCATGTTCGAAGCATGATTGAAGCCATGTTGGCCCCGACATTTGAAATCCATGGCCGGATATACAAGTTCGAGGGGCGCATTTTTTCCCTTGTCCATCATGACAAGCCGCGCGAGGAGGGGGCCAAAGACAACCTCACCCTGTATTGGAGCGACGCATATCTCGAAGTTGCCCAGTTCTACATAGATGGGCGGGAAGGGAGAGAAGACGTAAGGGACAACGAGTGGCGACTGGTCCTCGATGCTGATGGGAAAGATGTTGGAGAGGCATACGATTGGGGTGACCTGTGAGCAATCGAGTGGAAACCGAAGCTGCAAGCATCGACATCACCAAAATTCCAAACAAATCTGCTGAGTTGAACCGTCTGTTTGGTGAAGCAGAAGATGCGATCGTGCGCCTGCTTGCCTTCGCCGACAAGCTGGATGTCATTGTGGGTGATGGGCGCGAGCTGTGGTACGCACTGCATTCTCTGGAGGCGCGGGAGGATGGAAATCGATTCGTCAATGTGATGTGGGACGGTGGATTGAAAGAGATCCCGGTGAGAAGCATTGATGACATCGATGCATCAAGACGCGCCATTGCGGAGAGCTTTGGGGTGACCACGCAGGAGTTGGCCAGGTATGAACGGAACAAGCTCGGAATCGGGGTCTCTGTCGAGTGCAATCATGCCGGAGGATGCAGGAGAAGCAAGCCACTGTTCTATGGCAATCCTGCGGACATGTTGCGCGCCGAAAGGCAGGCAGCGCAGGAGATTTGGTTTTGTGTCGACCACAGAGAGAGTGCATTCACGACCGAAGGCGCTCTCGCCGATGAGCTGTTTCCTGTTCTACAGCGCATCAAGGCGACCCCGGGCCTGTCGCAGAAAGATACGGGTGCCAAGCGCGATGACTTGGTGTTTCTTGAAACCATCGGGCTGATCAGGATCGAGCAAGTCCGCCACGGAGGCCGCACTCTGGTGTACAGCATATACATGACTGAGGCAGGAGATGGATTTCTGCGTAAGTACAAATTTATGGAGGCATAGAATGAAAAATTTACTGAATTTGACCTTTTATGTAGCAATGGCTGGCACGGCGTACTGGATATATGGCGTAGATGCCGAGACCCACCAAGCAGTGCGAGATTTTGTTGCAACGCATGCATGGGCGACGATTGTTGCCGACATAATTGTAAGCAGTTTGGTACTGATTATTTATTTTATATGTTACGTGCGGTGGCTGTCCTCGCTCGGGACAAAACTATCCACCGAAATAGCCAAAAACGCAGCGAAAGAAAAACAAGGCCGGAATGAATCTTGCGCTTGTGGCTCTGGATTGAAATTCAAGAACTGTTGCGCACATATTCCAAAAATGGCCAGCGATCCGGGTGCGATGATGGATTCAGTAGCACACATTGCCAATCAGACCCATCCACGCGTGGCGATTCTGTTCTGGCCATTCCTTTCAATACACAAGCGATTGAGTCCATTCCCTACGATTCCAACTGACAGAATCCACCGCTTGAACTGAGCGGTCGAGGCGACTCGCTTGTAAGTAATACGAACAAATCAGTTTTGAAATCTACCGGAGGTAAGTAAATGGCGACATTCCATAACCACATGGGGCAAACACAGGAGATTGATATTCATCTGGATGAAGTGATTCGGAGCTGCGGAGGTTACCCTGTGCATTGCACTGAATTTGGCTTCAGTGAATATCTAGGCAACGAGTTTGATGCTGAACGATTGAGTGACGGGCGGATTCTTGTTTCGTCTTTGTGCGCCGATGAAGGCGAACTGACCGGATATATCATCCTTAGCAAAGAAGAGTCTGCCTTTGTCATCACTGAGCAGGAATACTATAAGCAGGCCAAAGAGGTGCTGCAGGGTAAGCCAGAAAACATTACACCAGCAACGCAAAACAACTCAGAATTCTTGAGCATTGATTCTGTCATCCTGGATGGATTGCTCGACGCATTAAGCCGATCTGAAAAATTGAAGCTTATCGATTCCTATAATGACATCCTGCGGAATCTATCTGGTGGAATTTCCACCTTTCAGGGTGATTCACAGCAATTTCTTGATGAGCTCGAAAAACTCATCCCGTATTATCAACCTCTGCTGCGAGAATCACTTGATGAGTTCAGCGACGAAACATATATCACAAAGCAACAATTCGCAGATATACCCGGTCAGCGCGATCCATCGGAATACGAACCAAGACTTCTGATCGAAGGAGAGGAAACTGAATATGCGTTTCTTCAGGTCGCTGCATATATGGCGGGACTTCCGGATGACAATCTGCGTCTCTGGTACGGAGTGTTGCACTTCATTTTGATTGACTCGTTAGAGGAAACTGTTCACTAGGATCAATTTGAAAGGTATTGATTGTACGGAAGTGGCCATATAATCGACCAATCAAACCGACTTACAAATATCGCCCAAATGCCAAATGTTCAATTTAGAATCTCTCTGGTGAACGTGCCGGAGGAAATCTCGGCCCTGAAGCTTCGCGGCTTCCTGAGGGCCGAGGCTGAGGATATCCAGCGCAAAGCCACTGATCACAGTTTCTTTCTCATGCGGCTTTTTCTTCCTGAGCGACTTCTGTTTGCATACACTCAGAAAAAGCTCGATGTCCTGCTGAAAAACATCGCGGACAAGTATGAGAGTATCCATCGGGTCGAACTGGTCGTGGTCAAGAACTCACTGGATGCTGCGCAGATGATGGAAGAAGCCAAGCTGGCCAACGAAGATCTGAAGCTGCTGCTTGAGGATGCGAAAGACGTTGAAGAATCACTGAAGGGCGACGAAGGAAAGACACTCCATTAAGGCCAAGCGAGGATAAAGCAATGTCAGAGATGTTTCAGATGCAGGGGATGGGGCAATTCAAGTTTGGCGTTTCAGAGCCGCATTCTTCGCCTCATAGCAGGATTTTTTCATTGATAGCTGCCAGGGATCTTGCATTGCAGGTAAGTGCTGATGAGAACGACAGCTCACTACTCACGGAAGAGGCAAAATTCCATGAAGTGGCAACTGGAATTTCCACAGAGTACCTATTCGGCGATCCGGATATGCGTGAGCATGTCTTCCATTCGGTCGAGGCGTACTTGCAAGAATACCCGGACCCGATCATTGAATCCGCACTCGAGTTCTCGCGTCTGCCGGAGAATCAACCTCAGATAGAGGGGTTTGGTGGCCTGGGCGGCGAAACAACCACTCGCAAGAGATTGGTCTCCAAGAACAAGAAAAAGATGGTGGCAGCCTCCAAGCGCAAGAACAGGAACAAGAAGAAGTAGCAGTCCATTTCGTAGTACAACCACACAGGAGAAACGCATGAACCGTAAAGAACTGATTGACGCACTGGCAGACAAGACCGGCAGCAGCAAGGCTGACGCAGATCGCAACATCGCAGCACTGATCGAAATCATCACCAGCACCCTGAAGAAGGGCGACAACGTTGCATTAGTTGGCTTCGGCACGTTCGAAGTTCGCAAGCGCGCAGCACGTACCGGCCGCAATCCAGCCACCGGCGCAGAGCTGAAGATCAAGGCTTCCAAGGCTCCGGCATTCAAGGCTGGCGCTACGCTGAAAGCAGCCGTGAACGGCGGCAAGAAGTAAGCTGCAAAACTTTGTGAGAGCCCGCCAGTCACGAATGGATGGCGGGTTTTTTCACACCCGTCGTTTGCGTTCGGGGACCATATAATTTTTCATACCGTATAGTTTTTCATAAGGGCTATTTGTGGTCTGCAGTTGGAAATCGAGCCGTAGGAAATAGGTTTCAAAAAGCCGTGATAGCTTGTTCAATCACGCGGACTTCCGCGTGTGCCAACAAACAGGAGATCATCATGGACAAAGAGGTTGTAATCGACGGAAATGGGAATATCGACAAAGCCAAACGCATGATTGCGCTGTTCGATAATGCGGAAAAGGCTTTGAGTGACTTGTTGAAGTTCATAGAAGAACTGGGGTACGAGCCGCCCGGCACCAGGTTTTCTGAAATTCTTCAGAGAGGGCATCGAATAACAGGATCCAACAGGACATTTGATGCGATTCTGGATAACCAGAGCACTTCCATCCAAGTTTCCGAACTGGATAGATATGAAGTGATAGGTCGTAATGACGCATCGTTTCTACCAGTAATTCGACTAATTAACTACAATAGCTCAGATTCTCGCGGCAAGTTATGTCGCGCGGACATGGACGGAGGAATAGGGGATGGGAGAACACAAGCGTAAGAAATTGGCGCCAGAAGAGTTGAGGCAAGACGAAAACTGGCTCGATGATATGTTATTGCCCGTTGATTTCGAGATTTTCAAGTTTGTATCTCAAACCTATCAGGCTGCTGCAAGGATGACCATGCCAGTAGAAAATCCAAGTGCGCGTCCGATTCTTGA
>JBDRPZ010000024.1:0-10323 GCA_043826585.1 Pseudomonadota bacterium | reverse complement strand
GGGATGTTGTTCAGCGGGAACATCGCCTTCGACAATTGTTGCTGGTTCAGGCGGTGCAGGAAGTAACTCTGGTCCTTGCTGGCATCCGCTGCCTTGAGTAGCTGGAACAGACCATCCTGTTCGCGCACACCGGCGTAATGCCCGGTGGCGATCTTTTCTGCGCCGAGACGGAGGGCGTGGTCGAGGAAGGCTTTGAACTTGATTTCGGAATTGCACAGGATGTCCGGGTTCGGTGTGCGCCCGGCTTCGTATTCGCGCAGGAAATAGCTGAACACGCGATCCTTGTATTCCTTGGCGAAGTTCACCGCCTCAATGGGGATGCCGATGGTGTCGGCCACGGCGACCGCGTCGATCAGGTCCTGGCGCGAGGAACAATATTCGCTGTCATCATCGTCTTCCCAGTTCTTCATGAACAGGCCGATGACCTCGTAGCCCTGCTGTTTCAGCAGGAGTGCGGTGACAGAAGAGTCCACGCCGCCGGACATGCCGACGACGACGCAGCCTTTACTCATAGTGTGTGATGAGGTCGAGTGGATAACGTTTGCCGGCGAGATAGTCTTCCACGCAGCGCAATATCAGCGGACTGCGATGTCTATCCTGTGTGGCGCGGATCTCGTCCGGCGTCATCCACACTGCGCGCAGGATACCTTCATCAAGTTTGCGTTCAGGATGATGGCCGACGATAGCGCCGCCAAATGCGAAGCGCAGATAGGTGGTGTCGGCATTCGTTGAGTGCCAGCGATATATGCCGATCAGGAATTCAGGTTTGAAATCGTAGGCCGATTCTTCGAGCACTTCGCGTGCCGCGCCCGCAGCCAGCGTCTCGTTCGGTTCCCAGTGCCCCGCAGGTTGATTGAAACGCAGACCTAGTGTGGTCTCCTCCTCGACTAGCAGGAACTTGCCATCCTGTTCGAGGATAGCTGCAACAGTGGCGTTCGGTTTCCAGATCATGGCGGGATTCTAACGAATAAAGGCAGGAATCATCCTGCCTTTAAATTTGGTGCCGGGGGCGGGACTCGAACCCGCACGCCTTGCGGCACCGGATTTTGAGTCCGGCACGTCTACCAGTTCCATCACCCCGGCAAGGGTAGTCTTGCGCGGTCAATACCACGCGAAGGGCGCGAATTATCCATGAAACGTGCTGTGTCATCAACTACAATGCGCAGCCTGAATTTTCTACCCCTGTTTCAGGTATGCGCACCGACGACTTCGACTTCGAACTTCCCGAGCATTTGATCGCCCAACATCCCCCCGTGCAGCGTGGGGGCAGCCGTTTGCTGCGCGTAGCAGTGGCTGGTCTGGAAGATCGATCGTTCGCCGATCTGCCGCAGTTCCTGCGCGCGGGCGACCTGTTGGTGTTGAATGACACGCGCGTGCTCAAAGCGCGCCTGTTCGGGCAAAAGGCGACCGGCGGGCAGGTCGAAGTGATGGTGGAACGTGTGCTGGGCGCACACGAAGTGCTGGCCAAGGTACGTGCCAGCAAGACGCCCAAGACAGGCAGTTCGTTCGTTGTTTCAGAGGCCGTGACAGTCGAAATGCTGGGGCGCGAGGGCGAGTTCTTCCATCTGCGTTTCGCGGGTGAGGCGCCGGTAGAAGAGATATTGGAGCGCTACGGCAAGCTGCCGCTGCCGCCCTATATCACCCATGCTGCAGGCGAAGAGGACGACGAGCGCTACCAGACCGTGTTCGCGCGCGAGCAGGGCGCGGTTGCCGCGCCGACGGCAGGTTTGCATTTCGATGAGGCGATGCTGGACAGTTTGCGTGCCAAGGGCGTCAACATCGCCTATGTCACTTTGCATGTGGGGGCTGGTACCTTTCAGCCGGTGCGCGCCGAGGATGTGGCCGACCATGTCATGCACAGCGAACGCTACACCGTGCCGCAAGAGACGGTGGATGCTATCAATCAGACCAAGGCGGACGGCGGGCGCGTGGTGTCGGTCGGCACCACCAGCCTGCGCGCGTTGGAAAGCGCGGCAATGAGCGGCGAGCTGCACGCTGGTTCCGGCGAGACGAACATCTTCATCACACCGGGCTATCGTTTCAAGGTGATCGATGTGTTGCTCACCAACTTCCATCTGCCGCGTTCCACCTTGCTGATGCTGGTGTGTGCGTTCGGCGGTATGGAAAGATTACTGCAGGCCTACCAGCATGCGGTGCAACAGGAATATCGTTTCTTCAGTTACGGGGACGCGATGCTGATCGAGAGAGAATCATGAAATTCACACTACACAACACATCCGGCGCTGCGCGTCGCGGTACACTGGAACTGGCACACGGCAAGGTGGAGACCCCCGCCTTCATGCCAGTGGGCACTTACGGCACGGTCAAAGCGATGTCGCCGCAGGAGCTTAAAGACATCGACGCGCACATCGTGCTCGGCAACACCTTCCATCTGTGGCTGCGTCCCGGGCTGGAAGTGATCGAAGCGCACGGTGGCTTGCATAACTTCATGGGTTGGGACGGCCCCATCCTCACCGACTCCGGTGGTTTTCAGGTATTCAGTCTGGGCGAGTTGCGCAAGATCACCGGCGGCGGTGTCGAATTCCGTTCGCCGGTGAATGGCGATAAATGCTTCCTGTCGCCGGAAGAATCGATGCGCATCCAGAAGGTGCTCAATTCCGACATCGTGATGATCTTCGACGAATGCACCCCGTATCCGGCCGACGAGCAAGTCGCGGGCGTGTCCATGCGCTTGTCGCTGGACTGGGCAAAGCGCTCCAAGAAGGCGCACGAAGGCAATCCGAACGCACTGTTCGGCATCGTGCAGGGCGGTATGCATGAGCATCTGCGCGATGAATCGCTGGCGGGCCTGAAAGAGATTGGTTTTGACGGTTTTGCTATCGGCGGACTGTCGGTGGGCGAGCCCAAAGAAGATATGTTGCGCATTCTGCGCCACACCGCACCGCAACTGCCGCAAGACAAGCCACGCTATCTGATGGGCGTGGGCACGCCGGAGGATCTGGTGGAGGCGGTGGCCAACGGTGTGGATATGTTCGATTGCGTGATGCCGACGCGCAATGCGCGCAACGGCCACCTGTTCACTCGCAATGGCGATGTGCGCATCAAGAACGCCGTACACCGTCTGGATACGCGCTCGCTGGATCCGCAGTGCACTTGCTACACCTGTCAGAACTTCAGTCGCGCCTATCTGCATCACCTGCACCGGCTCGGAGAAATTCTCGGTGCGCGCCTGAACACCATCCACAACCTGCATTACTACCAGGAATTGATGCAGGGCATCCGCGCTGCCATCGAAGCCAATCGATATGACGAATTCATGGCTGAATTCCATGCGGCGCGGGCCGGGGGCGGGGCCTTGCCCGGTAACTGAACCGTCATGTCTTCCGTGCTAGAATGCGCGCCTTCTTTTTAGTCACCCAACCAATATCTGGAGAGTAATAAATGACTTCGATCAGCGAATTTTTCATCAGCAACGCTTACGCGGAAGGTGCAGCAGCCCCTCAGGGTGGTGGTTTCATGGAGTTTTTGCCGCTGATCGCTCTGTTGGCAGTGTTCTACTTTCTGGTACTGCGCCCACAACAGAAGCGTGCCAAGGAGCATGCAGCGCTGGTCGCCGCACTGCAAAAAGGCGACGAAGTCGTGACCATCGGCGGTGTGCTGGGTAAAGTCACCAAGGTCGGCGAAGAAAATGTGATGGTGGAGATCGCTTCCGGTGTGGAAGTGCAAGTTCAGAAGCCTGCCGTCCAGACCGTTCTGCCAAAAGGCACGATCAAGTCCCTGTAATCCCCTCAAAGCAAGGTATTGCAATGAACCGTTATCCGCTGTGGAAGAACCTGTTGATCCTGGTCGTGTTGGTGACCGGATTCATTTATACCTTGCCGAATTTCTATGGCGAATCGCCCGCGGTGCAGGTCATGCCGCTGCGCAGCCACCTGAAGGCTGACACGCAACTGCTGGCAACCGTCGAGCAGACACTGCGCGACGCGCAACTGTCACCGGAAATCATTTCACTCGATGGCAGTAGCATCAAAGCTCGCTTCTCCGATACAGACAGCCAACTCAAAGCCAAAGATGTGCTGCATGCGAAATTGGGCGAAGACTATGTGGTGGCGCTGAACCTGTTGTCGCGCTCACCCGCTTGGCTCACCGAGATGAACGCCTTGCCTATGTATCTGGGGCTGGACTTGCGCGGCGGCGTGCACTTCCTGATGCAGGTTGATATGAAGGCGGCGTTGGACAAGGCGCTGGAGTCTTCTTCCGGCGATATCCGCAGCACATTGCGCGAGGCGCGCATCCCATACTCGGGCGTGAGCCGTGATGGCGATGTTCTTTTTGTGAAGTTCCGCGATGCGGAGTCGCGCGGCAAGGGCGAAGCGGAGCTCAAGCAGCGTTTCGGTGGATTGCAGTTCGAAGATAAGGATGCGGGACGCGACTACCTGTTGCGGGCTACGCTCAAGCAGCAAGAGAAACTGCGCTTGCAGGACTCGGCCTTGCAACAGAACCTGGTCACTCTGCGTAACCGTGTGAACGAACTGGGTGTGGCCGAGCCGGTCATCCAACAACAGGGTGTCGATCGCGTCGTGGTGCAGTTGCCGGGCGTACAGGATACTGCGCGCGCCAAGGACATCCTGGGTCGTACCGCCACATTGGAAGTGCGTCTGGTGGATGATGATCGCCAGATCAGCGCGAGTGGTGCAGCACCGTTTGGTACCGAGATATTCAAAGAGCGTGACGGCACTGCCTTGGTGGTGAAGAAGAGCGTGATCCTCACCGGCGAGCGCATCAACGACGCCCAGCCCGGATTTGATAGTCGCAACAATGAACCTGCCGTGCATATCAATCTGGATGCAGTAGGTGCACGCAAATTCAAGGAAGCGACTCGCGAGAACGTGGGCAAGCGCATGGCCATCATTCTGTTTGAAAAAGGCCGCGGCGAAGTGGTCACCGCACCGGTGATCCGCGAAGAGATCGGCGGCGGACGTGTGCAGATCAGCGGCCAGATGGATACCACCGAAGCACAGAACATCGCCTTGCTGTTGCGTGCCGGTGCGCTGGCTGCGCCGATGGAGATCATCGAAGAACGTACCGTCGGCCCCAGCCTGGGCGCGGACAACATCCAACGCGGTTTCGATTCGACCAAGATCGGCTTCATCATGGTCGCGGTGTTCATGATCGCCTACTACCTGGTCTTCGGCACCATCTCGGTACTGGCGCTGGGTGCCAACCTGCTGCTATTGATCGCGTTGCTGTCCATGCTGCAGGCGACACTGACCCTGCCGGGTATGGCCGGTATCGCGTTGACACTGGGTATGGCCATCGATGCCAACGTGCTGATCAATGAACGTATCCGCGAGGAGTTGCGTAACGGCGTGCCGCCGCAGATGGCGATCAGCACCGGTTACGAGAACGCTTTCGCGACGATTATCGACTCCAACATCACCACGCTGATCGCGGGCGTGGCGCTGTTCATGTTCGGCTCCGGCCCGGTCAAAGGCTTCGCCGTGGTGTTGTGTCTGGGCATCCTGACTTCGATGTTCAGCGGTGTCATGGTGTCGCGCGCACTGGTCAATCTGTTCTACGGACGCCGCGCGCGTTTGAACAAAGTCGCCATCGGTTAAGGGGAAATAGACATGGAATTCTTCCGCATCAAAAAAGACATCCCCTTCATGAGCTACGGCAAGCTCACAACGACTATCTCGTTGGTGACTTTCCTGCTGGCAGTGTTTTTCCTGGCTACCAAGGGACTGAACTTCGGCGTGGACTTTACCGGCGGCACAGTGATCGAAGTCCACTACGCACAGCCCAGCGACACCAACAAGGTACGCGAAGAGTTGGCGGGCATCGGTCTGCCGGATGCGCTGGTGCAGCATTTCGGCACCACGCATGACGTGCTGATCCAGGTGCCGCTCAAACACAACAAGATGGGCGCCAACCTGTCCGAGCAAGTGCTGAGCGCTTTGCGTGCACATGCGGAAGTCGAGTTGCGCCGTGTCGAGTTCGTTGGTCCGCAGGTCGGCAAGGATCTGGTCGAGGACGGCGCGATGGCTTTGCTGCTGGTTTCGCTGGGCATCGTCGGTTACCTGTGGCTGCGTTTTGAATGGAAGTTCGGTCTGGCCGCCATCATCGCCAACCTGCATGACGTGGTCATCATCCTCGGCTGCTTCGCTTTCTTCCAGTGGGAATTCTCGCTGTCGGTGCTGGCTGCCGTGTTGGCGGTGCTGGGTTACTCGGTGAACGAGTCGGTGGTGGTGTTTGATCGTATCCGCGAGAATTTCCGCAAGATGCGCAAGACCGAGGTCGCCGAGATCATCGACAACGCGATCACTCGCACCATGTCGCGTACCATCATCACCCACGGCTCCACGCAGCTGATGGTGCTGGCCATGCTGTTGCTGGGCGGCGAGACGCTGCATTTCTTCGCACTGGCCCTGACCATCGGCATCATGTTCAGCATTTATTCTTCGGTGCTGGTCGCCAGTCCCTTACTGATGATGTTCGGCGTTTGCCGCGAAGACTTCATCAAGCCGGAAAAATCCGAATCCGAAGAAGTGCTGCCGTAAGCGATGGAATTCCTCGCTGCATTTCTCGACATCGTCCTGCACCTGGATACGCACCTGTTGGCTTTGGTGCAAGATTATGGTGTCTGGGTGTATGCCATCCTGTTTGCGATCATCTTCGCCGAGACCGGATTGGTGGTGGCTCCTTTTTTGCCGGGTGATTCACTGTTGTTTGTTATCGGTGCCTTGTGCGGTATGGGTTCGCTGCAATTAGAGGTGGCGATCCCCTTGCTGATCCTCGCTGCATTCATGGGGGACAACACCAACTACTGGATCGGGCGCCTGCTGGGTTTGCGATTGCTGGATCGGGCTGGCTCGCGTTTCATCAAGCACGAGCATCTGGAAAAGACTCATGCGTTCTATGAGAAGCACGGCGGCAAAACGGTGATCTTCGCACGCTTCCTGCCGATACTTCGCACCTTTGCCCCTTTTGTGGCGGGTATCGGCACTATGAATTATCGCCATTATGTGATGTACAGCATTGTTGGCGGGGTGGCATGGATCAGTAGTTTGATACTGGCGGGCTATTTCTTTGGCAACATCCCGGTCATCAAGAACAATCTCACCCTGATGATCCTGGTTATCGTGTTCATCTCATTCGTGCCTGCGATGATCCAATTCATTCGTCACCGCCGACAAAGCGCGCAAGCCAACTAATTTATCGGGCCGCCAGTTCTGGCGCGCCCATTCCCACACCCTGTCCATATCCTCATATTTCAGTTCATGAGGTGGCTGCTGCTGCAGAAAAGTGAGTGCGCGCCACAATTCATGAACTGCTTGCTCGCTATTCACGGCTTGGGCGAGTGTCTGTTTACTCAATTTCTCGCCCGCCTCATTCACTGCAATAGGGAGATGCATGTAGTTTGGAGTGGGCAGGCCGAGCAGATTTTGCAGATGGATCTGGCGCGGCGTGGAGTTGAGCAGGTCGGCACCGCGCACGATGTGTGTGATGTGCTGGAACGCATCATCCGCCACCACGGCCAGCTGATATGCGAACAAGCCATCTGCGCGCTTCACTACGAAATCGCCGATGTCGCTTTCGAGGTTCTGGCTGATGGGGCCCTGTAATGCATCATCGAATGCAATCGGGGAAGAGGGGCGGTTGGTGCGCACCCGCCAGGCGGGTGTTGCGCGCTGATGCGCCATGCCGTCTCGGCAGGTGCCGGAATAGACGAAACCTTCTATACCGTGCAGCGCTGAGTCGGCTATCTCCTTGCGCGTACAGCAACAGGGATAAGCCGCTCCGCTATCGCGCAAATGCTGCAACACCTCGTCATATGCCGCCGTGCGCTGACTCTGGTAGATGATAGGCTCGTCGGAATGCAGTCCGAAGGCATCCAGCGTGCGCAGGATGTCGTCCGCGGCACCCGGCACACAGCGCGGCGTGTCCAGGTCTTCCATGCGTACCAGCCAGATGCCTTGGTGATGTCTTGCTTCGAGAAAACTGCCGACTGCCGCGACAAGCGAACCGAAGTGCAGCGGGCCGGTGGGGGAGGGGGCGAAGCGCCCCCGGTAGTGCGCCTTATGCAGGGACAGCTTCTTCTTCCTCGAACTCCAATTCCACCTTGCCGTCCTTCACGTCCACGGTGACCTTGCCGCCGTTCGCCAGCTTGCCGAACAGCAGTTCGTCGGCCAATGCGGCGCGGATGGTGTCCTGGATCAAGCGCGCCATCGGGCGGGCACCCATCAGCGGGTCAAAGCCGTTGTCGGCGAGGTAGTCCTTGAGTGCGTCGGTGAAGATGGCATCCACTTTCTTCTCGTGCAACTGCTCATCCAGTTGCATGAGGAATTTGTCCACCACGCGCAGGATGACTTCCTTGTCTAGCGCCGCAAAGGAGACGATGGCATCCAGACGGTTGCGGAACTCGGGGGTGAACAGGCGTTTGATGTCGCCCATCTCATCACCGGCAGACTCGCTCTTGGTGAAGCCGATATGTACCTTGTTCAAGGCTTCCGCACCCGCGTTGGTGGTCATGATGATCACCACGTTGCGGAAATCTGACTTGCGGCCATTGTTGTCGGTCAGCGTGCCGTGATCCATCACCTGCAACAGAATGTTGAAGATGTCCGGGTGCGCTTTTTCGATCTCGTCAAGCAGCAAGATGCTGTGTGGCTGCTTGCTGATCGCTTCGGTGAGCAGGCCGCCTTGTTCGAAACCTACATAGCCCGGAGGTGCGCCGATCAGACGCGATACGGCGTGACGCTCCATGTATTCGGACATATCGAAACGATGGATAGGCATACCCATGATGTAGGCCAGTTGGCGTGCCACTTCGGTCTTGCCGACGCCGGTGGGGCCGGAGAACAGGAAGCTGCCGATGGGTTTTAGCGGGTTGCCGAGACCGCTGCGCGACATCTTGATGGCGCGGGCCAGCATATCGATGGCTTTGTCCTGACCGAACACTGTCGCTTTCAGGTCTCTATCCAGATTTTTCAAAGCGTTCTTGTCGTCGTGCGACACGGTACGTGTCGGGATGCGGGCGATCTTGGCAATGATCTCTTCGATCTCGTGCTTGCCGACGGTCTTCTTCTGTTTCGACTTGGGCAGGATGCGTTGTGCGGCACCGGCTTCATCCAGCACATCGATGGCTTTGTCCGGCAGGTGGCGGTCATTGATGAAGCGCGAAGACAGTTCTGCAGCACTGGTGATGGCGGCTGCACTGTACTTGATGCTGTGGTGATCTTCGAAGCGCGACTTCAATCCCTTCAGGATCTCGATGGTCTGCTCCACCGATGGTTCAGGGACATCAACCTTCTGGAAACGGCGAGACAGTGCGGAATCCTTGTCGAAGATGCCGCGATATTCCTGATAGGTGGTTGCGCCTATGCACTTCAGCTGTCCGCTGGAGAGAGCGGGCTTAAGCAGATTGGATGCATCCATGGTACCGCCCGAGGCAGCACCCGCGCCGATCAATGTATGAATCTCGTCGATGAACAGCACTGCGTTCGGAGCTTCTTTCAATTCCTTCAGCACGGCCTTCAGGCGCTGCTCGAAATCCCCGCGATACTTTGTACCGGCCAGCAAGGAGCCCATGTCCAATGCATAGACTTGAGCGTCTTTGAGGATGTCGGGCACTTCACCTTCCACGATGCGTCGTGCCAGACCTTCAGCGATGGCAGTCTTTCCGACGCCTGCTTCGCCGACCAGTAGTGGGTTGTTCTTGCGGCGGCGGCACAGGGTCTGGATCACACGCTCCAGCTCCAGCGCGCGTCCGATCAGCGGATCGATCTTGCCGTCCAATGCGTAGGCGTTGAGATCCTGTGTGTAGTTGGCCAGTGCACTGTCACCCTGTTGTGGGGACTCATTTTCGGGATCGCCTTCAGCTCTATGTGTGGAAGGCTGTGCCTCGGCAGTTTTGTTGATGCCGTGGGCGATGTAGTTGACCACGTCCAGACGTGTGATGGCGCGCTGGTTGAGGAAGTACACGGCATGAGACTCTTTCTCGCCGAACAGGGCGACGAGGATGTTGGCACCAGTCACTTCTTTTTTATTGGTGGATTGCACGTGCAGGATAGCGCGCTGGATCACACGCTGGAATCCTACTGTCGGCTGTGTATCGACTTCACCGGTGCCGGGCACGATGGGGGTGTGTGACTCGATATGCTGCGACAGCACGATGCGCAGTTCTTCCAGATCGGCCCCGCAGGCACGCAGCACATGCGCGGCGGACGGGTTATCCAGCATCGCAAGCAGCAAGTGCTCCACGGTGATGAACTCGTGACGTTTTTGGCGCGCCTCAACAAAGGCGAGGTGCAGGCTTACTTCCAGTTCTTGGGCAATCATTTAATTTTCCTCCATACGGCA
>JBDRPZ010000023.1:0-2022 GCA_043826585.1 Pseudomonadota bacterium | reverse complement strand
TACGCTCAAGCAACCTACCCGCTGGCGACGCGAGCAACGTCATAGCCAGCCTATTTGGTCTTGCTCCGGATGGGGTTTACCCTGCCGTCCGTGTTACCACGTCCGCGGTGAGCTCTTACCTCGCCATTTCAACCTTACCGGCTCCCGAAGGAGCTTAGGCGGTGTATTTTCTGTGGCACTTTCCATCGCCTCACGGCGTCCGGCCGTTAACCGGCATCCCGCTCTATGGAGCCCGGACTTTCCTCTGCATAAACGTACTATGCAGCGACTGTCTAGCCAGCTTCGGGGCGGAGTTTAGCACGGGGAATGGAGAGCGTCCGGGAACCCGGACTTTAGTTCCGACGTCACGCGCTACGCGCATGAGTCTGCACTGTAACTGACGTTATCCTCTGCATAAACGCTCTATGTTGCGACTGTCTAGCCAGCTTCGGGGCGGAGTTTGGCACGGCAGTCAAACAGCGTTCGGGAACCCGGACTTTGCTACAACAGAGAATACAAAATGGGATGGCTTTACTTCACACCGATGGTCTAGCTTGCTTCAACCTGCAAGCTGATACCAACAGACTTCCATTGCTTGGCCTCGGCCTGCAAGGCGGTCTCGGTCAGCGGATTCTGTGCCAGCCAATCGCTGCTCAGATGCAGATGGAATTTCGTGCCACTGAATTGGCCCCGCATCTCGGGCAGTACCACATCACTGCGATTGCGATAGAACAAGGCAGCGAGCCGCAAAGCCATCACCTTGGCTGTCACCTGCCACTCGGTCAGCTGGTCACGCACCTTTTCCAGCTTGCCCCGGTGCGACAGTGCCAGCAGACTCAGACACTGCTGTGCCTTGCGCGAGAAGCCGGGCATATCTGCATTGGCAAGGATGTAGGCGGAGTGTTTGTGATAACCGCTATGGGCGACGCTGATGCCGATCTCGTGCAGGTCGCATGCCCAGGCCAGTAGCTGCATATCTTCTTCATCGGCATGGCCGTCGGCGAATGCTTGCGCCAGATGCGCGGCCAACTTGGATACTCGCTCTGTCTGGGCATGATCGACGTGATAGCGGCGCATGAATTGCTGTACCGTCGCTTCGCGCATATCGTTGTGGGTGAAGCGGCCCAGCAGGTCGTACAACACGCCTTCACGTAGCGCACCCAGTGCGGGACGCATCAGTTCTATACCCAGTTCGCAGAAAGCCGCGTACATGATGGTGAAACCACCGGCGAATACCGGAACCCGATCCGCTTTCATACCCGGCAGATCGAGCTTGCTGATATCACCCACTTCCAGCATCTTTGCGCGCAACTTTTCCAAGCCCTCGCGGGTGATACCGGAGCTGCTGAAACCATTTTGCTCAAGTACGTCGCTGATCACCCGCGCGGTGCCGGAAGAGCCCAGTGCCAAGCCCCAGTGACCGTGTGAATATTCCGAGATGATGGCTTGCAGTTCGTTGCGCGCGGCCAGCTCGGCTTGCTTGAGATTTGATTTGCTGAGTTTGCCATCGGCGAAGAAACGTCCGCTGTAACTAACGCAGCCCATGTACAGGCTTTCCAGATGGATGGGTTGCAAGCCTTCACCGATGATGAATTCGGTGGAGCCGCCGCCGATGTCCATCACCAGGCGCCGGCCCTCGTCTTGCGGCAGTCCCTGTGCGACACCCAGATAGATCAGCCGCGCTTCTTCACGACCGGCGATGACTTCAATGGGGAAACCAAGTGCTTCCTCTGCCAACTCGAGGAATTCGGGGGCGTTCTTGGCGACACGCAGGGAGTTGGTGCCGACGGCACGCACCGCTTCGCGCGGCAGGTCGCGCAAACGCTCGCCGAAGCGTTGCAGACATTCGAGTGCGCGTTTCTGTGAAGCTTGATCCAGACGCTTGTCGGCCGTGATGCCGGATGCGAGTCGCACCGCCTCGCGCAGACCGTCCAGCATGGAGCGTGGGTCGTTCTCGACGCGTGCGACCTGTAGTCGGAAACTGTTGGACCCGAGATCGACGGCAGCTAGGAGGGGCTGGCGATGCAACGTGCTTCTGGCAGC
>JBDRPZ010000022.1:0-66393 GCA_043826585.1 Pseudomonadota bacterium | reverse complement strand
CCGCACTGGGCGGGGTTCGTTTGTTACTACTGTTGAGCCATAGCGAGCGGTTCGAGTGCTAAATACAACTCCGCAATCGAACCGCACAGCAGGTTCAATTACATCATGCCGCCCATACCACCCATGCCGCCCATGTCTCCGCCCATGCCGCCAGCTGGCTTCTCTTCCGGCAGTTCAGCGACCATGCATGCTGTTGTCAGCATCAGACCTGCGATGGAGGATGCGTTCTGCAGTGCAGTGCGCGTCACCTTGGTCGGATCGACCACGCCCATTTCGAGCATGTCGCCATACTCGCCGGTGCCTGCGTTGTAACCAAAGCTGCCTTTACCATCCAGCACTTTGTTTACGACCACCGAAGGCTCATCACCCGCGTTGGACACGATGGCACGCAACGGTGCTTCCATCGCGCGCAGCACGATAGTGATACCAGCGTCCTGGTCGTGGTTGTCGCCCTTCAGCTTGGCAACTGCAGCCTTGGCACGCAGCAATGCAACGCCGCCTCCGGGCACGATGCCTTCTTCAACGGCAGCACGTGTCGCGTGCAATGCATCTTCCACGCGTGCTTTCTTCTCTTTCATCTCGACTTCGGTCGCAGCGCCGACATTGATCACTGCCACGCCGCAGGACAGCTTGGCGATGCGCGCCTGGATCGTCTCTACCTTGGCTGCGCCGTCGATGATAGTGGTGTTGTCTTTACCCACTTCGATACGCTTGGCTTGGCCCAGATCGTCCAGAGTGGCTTTCTCCAGTGTCAGGCCGACTTCTTCTGCGATCACGGTACCGCCGGTCAGGATGGCGATGTCTTCCAACATGGCTTTGCGACGGTCGCCGAAGCCTGGTGCCTTGACGGCAACGGTCTTCAGGATGCCGCGAATGTTGTTCACCACCAGTGTGGCCAGTGCTTCGCCATCTACGTCTTCGGCAATGATCAGCAGCGGACGGCTAGTCTTGGCGATCTGTTCCAGGATAGGCAGCAGATCACGGATGTTGGAGATCTTCTTGTCGTGCAACAGCACGTAGGGGTTCTCCATCGCAGCGATCTGGCGATCCTGGTTGTTGATGAAGTAAGGAGACAGGTAGCCGCGGTCGAATTGCATACCTTCAACCACGTCCAGTTCGTCTTCCAGACCGGAACCGTCTTCGATGGTGATGACGCCTTCTTTGCCGACCTTGTCCATCGCTTCAGCGATCTTCTGGCCGACTGCAGTGTCGGAGTTGGCGGAGATGGAACCGACTTGGGCGATCTCTTTGCTGGTGGCGCAAGGCTTGGAGATCTTCTTCAGCTCATCAACAGCCGTATGCACAGCTTTGTCGATGCCGCGCTTCAGGTCCATCGGGTTCATGCCGGCGGCTACGAACTTCATGCCTTCCTGCACGATGGACTGTGCCAGCACGGTCGCGGTGGTGGTACCGTCACCAGCCACGTCGGAGGTCTTGGAAGCGACTTCCTTGACCATCTGTGCGCCCATGTTCTCGAACTTGTCTTTCAGTTCGATCTCTTTGGCGACGGACACGCCGTCCTTGGTGATGGTGGGAGAACCGTAGGAACGGTCCAGCACTACGTTACGGCCCTTGGGGCCCAGGGTCACTTTGACCGCGTCGGCCAGAATGTTGACACCCACGACCATCTTGGCACGTGCTGCATCATGGAATTTAACGTCTTTAGCTGCCATGTCTTATTTCTCCTGGATTCGTTGAATGCTTAGGCTTCGATGATGCCGATGATGTCGTCTTCGCGCATTTGCAGCAGCTCGACACCATCCATCTTGAAGGACTGGCCGGAATACTTGCCGAACAGCACCTTGTCGCCGACCTTGACGTTCATCGGGCGCACTTTGCCGTCGTCACCGATCTTGCCATTGCCCACAGCGATGATTTCGCCTTGGTCTGGCTTCTCGGTTGCAGCGTCGGGGATGACGATGCCGGAAGCGGTCTTGCGCTCTTCTTCCATGCGCTTGACGATGACGCGATCATGCAAAGGACGAATCTTCATGCTTATTTCTCCTAAATCAGTGAGTTGATGATTTGCGAAGGCGAAAAGTTAGCACTCTCCGCCAGCGACTGCTAATAATAGGGGCGGCCCTCTCGCAATTCAAGGGCACACGGGAAATTTCTTTTGGGGTCAGTCCAGAATGGCGCGCAAAGCGGATTCCAGTTCAGGGTGGCCGCATTGCACGCCTTTGGCTTCCAGTCGCGCCGGCAACAAGCGCTGGCCTTCCAGCACGAGAGCGGCACGCTCGCCCATGGCCAGCTTGAGCATGGTTGCCGGGGCCACAAACGCAGCCGGACGACGCAGCACCGACGCCAGGATGCGCGTGAATTCGGCATTGGTGACCGGCTGGGGCGAAGTCATATTGAACGGGCCGCTGAGTTGCTCGTCGTGCAGCAAACGCAGCAGATGTTGCACATAATCATCGATGTGGATCCAGCTCATCCATTGTTTGCCGTCGCCCAGCCGCGCGCCCAGTCCCATGCGGAACGGCGGCAACATACGCGCCAGCAGTCCGCCTTCCTTGCTGAGGATCAGGCCGGTGCGCAGCAGACAGACGCGCACGCCGTATTGCTCAGCCTCCAACGCAGCCGCCTCCCAGTCGATGCAGAGCTGCGCCGGGAAGTCATCCCCCGGCCCGGAGGTCTCTACCAACGCTTGATCGCCGCGGCCGCCGTAATAGCCGATGGCGGAACCGGACAGCAACACGGAGGGTTTATGTTCAGCCTGAGCGATGCGTTCGACCAGGTGCCGGGTCAGCGCGATGCGACTGTCTCGCAATACCTGCTTTCGACGCTCAGTCCAGGCTGCATCAACGATGGGTTCGCCCGCCAGATTGATGACGGCGTCGAAGTGCATATCAGGTCGCCAGTCATTAAGTGAGACCAACGCCTGCACTCCGGCACCGCATTTACTAACCACGCTCTCAGGATGACGACTGAACACAGTCAGGGAATGGCCTTCGGCAAGTAAAGCAGGGCACAGGGCGCGGCCGATCAGACCTGTACCACCGGTGATGAGGATGTTCATGGCTGCCTCCTCGTTTCTGGTGAGGCTTCATCTTACGTTATGATTGCCCGCATGACATCCAACACCTCATTGCTGACGCGCAGCCTGTCCGCCGTCTGGCACCCCTGCACCCAGATGAAGCGCCACGAGATCCTGCCGCTGGTGCCCATCGCGCGCGGCAAGGGCGTATGGCTCTATGATTTCGACGACAAACGCTATCTGGACACGGTCAGTTCCTGGTGGGTGAATCTGTTCGGCCATAGCGAACCGCGCATCAATGCCGCACTCACCGACCAGCTCGGCAAGCTGGAGCATGTGATGCTGGCGGGCTTCACCCACGAACCGGTGGTACAGCTATCGGAACGGCTGCGCGAACTGGCACCCGCCGGTCTCGGCCATTGCTTCTATGGCTCGGACGGCGCATCGGCCACCGAGATCGCGCTGAAGATGAGCGCGCATTACTGGCGCAACAACGGCCAGCCGGGAAAAACACAGTTCATCAGCCTGCAAAACAGCTATCACGGCGAGACACTGGGAGCCTTGTCGGTAACCGATGTGGCATTGTTCCGCGATGCCTACGGCCCACTGATCCGGCAGAATGCCACCGTCCCCAGTCCGGACTGGCGCAACGCCCAACAGGGCGAAAGCGCAGAGGCCTTTGCACTACGTTGTGCCGGGGCGCTAGACCAGCATCTGCAACAGCACCACGAACAGATCGCCGCTATGATCGTCGAACCGCTGATACAGGGCGCGGCGGGCATGGCGATGTATCACCCCGCCTATTTGTATCGTGCGCGCGAATTGTGTTCACAATACGGAGTACACCTCATTGCCGACGAGATCGCGGTCGGCATGGGCCGCACCGGCACCTTGTTCGCCTGCGAACAAGCAGATATCCGCCCCGACTTCCTGCTGTTATCCAAAGGCATCACCGGTGGCTACCTGCCTCTGTCGGTGGTGATGACAACGGAAGACATCTATCAGGCTTTCTATGCCGACGAGACTGCGCGCGGCCTCCTGCATTCGCAGTCCTACACTGGCAACGCGCTGGCCTGCCGTGCCGCACTGGCGACGCTGGATATCTTTGCGCAGGACGATGTACTCAATGTAAATCGCGGCAAAGCCGCCTTCCTGAATCGCATCGCCGAACCGCTGCGCACGCACCCGCGCGTGCGCAACTTCCGCAACACCGGTATGGTCTGGGCATTCGAGGTAGACTCGTCGCACACAGATTTTGCCCAGCGCTGCTTCAGTCTCGGCCTTGAACGGGAATTGTTGTTGCGCCCGATGGGCGAGACGGTATATTTCATGCCGCCTTACGTCATCACAGAAGAGGAAATGCAATTGATGGTCGCGCGCACTCTGGCCGTCATCAACGAACTGCCATGAAACTGCTTGTCACATTACTCACCACTTCCATGCTGGCACTCAATGCCAGCGCGGCGTCGTTGCCATCCAGCGTCACGCAAGAGCTAAAGAAGGCACGCATTCCCGTTTCCGCGGTCTCCATCGAGATCCGCGAGGTCGGACGCCACAACGTCCTGCTCAGTTTGAATGCCCAACGTCCCATGAACCCGGCTTCCAACATGAAGCTGCTGACCACCTACGCCGGTCTCGACCTGCTCGGCCCGGCCTATACATGGAAGACCGAAGCGTATATCGACGGCGAGCTGAAAGATGGCGAACTCGATGGCGACCTGATCCTGAAAGGCTATGGCGACCCCAAGTTCACCATTGAGAGATTCTGGCTGTGGCTCTCCGATCTGCGCGCCCGCGGCCTGCGTGACATCAAGGGTGACCTGATACTCGACCGTAGCTACTACGACCTGCAGCCGCACGATCCCGCCGAATTCGACAATGATCCTTTGCGCGCCTACAACGTCGGAGCGGATGCATTGCTGCTGAACTTCAACACCCTGCGTCTGCGCTACCTGCCGAATGGCGAGAACCTGAAAGTCGTGAGCCAGCCGCCCATCTCCGGATTCACGCTTGAGAACCAGCTCGAGCCGGCCAGCGGAAAGTACAACTGTCATGACTGGGACGGGCGGTTCTCGGTGCAGCCCGGCGGCGACAGCGTCGTGTTGCAGGGCGACTATCCCATCGAATGCGGCGAACGCGAACAAAGCTTATCCATCATGCCGCACACCCGTTATGTGGAAGCGGTATTCCGCGCCATCTGGCAAGAGCTGGGGGGCACCTTGAATGGCGTACAACGCGAAGCGCCGGTCACACCGAGTGCGCAATTGTTCTCCACACATCGCTCCGAACCGCTGAGTTCGATCATTCGCGACATCAACAAGTACAGCAACAATGTCATGGCGCGCCAACTGTTCCTGACACTGGGCGAGACCTTGCCGCTGGAAAATGAGCCCGGCGATATGCCGGCCGTATTCTCCGGCAGCGAAACCAGCCGCCGCATGAGCATCGAACGCAGCATCTTCGCCATGCAGAACTGGCTGACCCGTGAAGGCATGGAGTTCAAGGAACTGGTGCTGGAGAACGGTGCCGGCCTGTCGCGCATCGAACGCATCAGCGCCTCACATCTGGCACAGCTGCTGGAACATGCTGCCGCAAATCCTTTGAGCGCCGAGTTGCAATCCTCGCTACCCATCCTCGGCGTTGACGGCTCGGTGCAGGACCGTCTCAGCGACACCCCGGTCGCCAGTCACGCCCATCTCAAAACAGGGACACTGGAAGGCGTCAAAGCACTCTCCGGTTACGTGCACTCGATGCGCAACAAAGATTGGGTGGTGGTGTTCTTGATCAACCATCCCAATGCCAAGCACGGCCAAGATGCGCAGGATGCACTGATCGAGTGGCTTGCCACCACCCACTGAATCTCAAGCCACTACCTTCATCATGCCCAGATTCTCCGCGTGCGCACTTGCCTTGTTCAGTTCGATCATCTGCTCATCGATCCAAGCAGGCAGCTTGACCCCTGGCGGCAACGAATTCGCCGTTTCCCTTGGCCAATATCGCTACGAAGAACCCGGCTTGATGGCTTTGCAGGGCATCAAAGGCGGTTTCGATCTGCGCACCACGAAGTCCTATCCCGGCCGCCGCACTTTCTTGCGAGGAGAATTACGATATGCAGGCGGCACGGTGGATTACACCAGCAAAGACTCCGGCAGCAGCAGCGGAGAGCCTGACTGGTATATCGAGGGCCGTGCGCTGATCGGCAACGATTGGCTGCTCAAGTCATCCACCCTCTCCAGCTATGCCGGAATCGGCTACAGGTTCCTGTCGAATGATGGCCGCGGCATCACCAGCACCGGTGCAGCAGGATACCGGCGCCGGAGCACCTACATCTATCTACCGGTCGGATTCATCTATCGCACAGCATTGAGAAACAGCAACGAGATGCTTGGTGTTATCGAATACGATCACCTGCTTTCCGGCAATCAGTTCTCAAAACTTTCGGACACGGGACTCGGTTATAGCGATCTGGATAGCAAACAGTCGGATGGTTACGGCATGAAGTTGCGACTAAGCTATGTGACGCCGCGCTGGTCGCTCGGCCCCTATCTGCATTACTGGAACATCGCGGATTCCGCCGTCAATCCTGTCTATCGGAATGGCGTACTGCACGGTTATGGATTGGAACCGCATAACAAGACGGTGGAAGTCGGCCTGGAATTCAGCCGGCCGCTCTGAACGATCACAAACCCAGCTCACCCCACATCGCATCCACTTTGGCTTTCACCTCAGCATCCATCACGATGGGCGTTCCCCATTCGCGCTGGGTCTCGCCGGGGAACTTGTTGGTCGCATCCAGCCCCATCTTGCCGCCCAAGCCGCTCACCGGCGAAGCAAAGTCCAGATAGTCGATGGGCGTGTTCTCCACCAGCAAGGTATCGCGCACCGGATCCATGCGCGTGGTGATCGCCCACATCACTTCTTTCCAGTCGCGCACATCAATGTCGTCATCCACCACAATGATGAACTTGGTGTACATGAACTGACGCAGAAAGCTCCAGATACCGAACATCACGCGCTTGGCATGCCCGGCGTACTGCTTCTTGATACTCACCACCGCCATGCGGTAGCTGCAACCTTCCGGCGGCAAATAGAAATCCTCGATCTCGGGAAATTGCTTTTGCAGCAAGGGCACGAACACTTCGTTCAGCGCCACCCCCAGCATCGCGGGTTCGTCGGGCGGCTTGCCGGTGTAGGTGGAGTGATAGATCGGGTCTTTGCGCATGGTGATGCGCTCGACGGTGAACACGGGGAACTTGTCCTGCTCGTTGTAGTAACCGGTGTGGTCACCGTATGGCCCTTCCAGCGCGGTCTCGCCCGGATGGATCACGCCTTCGAGCACGATCTCTGCGGAAGCGGGCACCTGCAGATCGTTGCCGAGGCACTTCACCAATTCCGTCTTGCTGCCGCGCAACAATCCGGCGAACTGGTATTCGGATAATGAATCGGGCACCGGCGTCACGGCACCGAGGATGGTGGCCGGATCGGCGCCGATCACGACCGCGACCGGATACGGCTGCCCCGGATTCTTTTCGCAATGGTCGCGAAAATCCAGCGCACCGCCGCGATGGGCCAGCCAGCGCATGATCACCTTGTTCGGTCCCAGCACCTGCTGGCGATAGATACCGAGATTCTGTCGCGCCTTGTTCGGCCCGCGCGTCACCACCAACCCCCAGGTGATTAGCGGCGCGACATCACCAGGCCAGCAGTGCTGGATCGGCAGTTTTGACAGATCGACATCCGCACCTTCCCACACCACTTCCTGACACGGCGCTGATGACAAGACTTTGGGGGACATGGTCATCACTTGTTTGAGGATCGGCCATTTGTCCCAAGCATCTTTCAGTCCTTTGGGCGGCTCCGGTTCTTTCAGATACGCGAGCAGTTTGCCCACTTCGCGCAATGCGCCGATATCTTCCTCGCCCATGCCCAGTGCCACGCGACGCGGCGTGCCGAACAGATTGGCGAGTACCGGCATGTTGTGTCCGGCCACGTTCTCAAACAGCAGCGCCGGCCCCTGTGCACGCAGCACGCGGTCGCATATCTCGGTCATCTCCAGATGCGTTGAGACCGGAATAGTGACGCGCTTGAGTTCACCCATTGCTTCCAGTTGTGCGATGAAATCGCGCAGGTCTTTATATTCCATCAGTAGAAACTCTCATCGCCCTCGGGGCGCGTCATGAACCGTTTAAGCAGCCAGAAATACTGTTCCGGCATCTCCAGCACACGCTGTTCGATGAATTCGTTCATGCGCCGCGCATCGGCGACATCGTCGCCGCTCGGATAGTTCTCCCATGCAGGATAAAAGGTCAGTACATAGCCGCCACCGCCCGGCAGCACGCGTGTGATGCTGGGCACCACCTTGGCACCGGTCATCTGCGCGATGCGTGGCAAGGAAGTCATGGTCGCCGCGGGCACACCGAAGAACGGGATGAACGCGCCATCTTTCACGCCCTGATCCTGATCCGGCGGATAGATGAAGGGCATGTTACTGCGCATGCCCTTCAAAATGGGGCGCAAGCCTTGTTGCCTGGAGTACAAGCGTTGATCGCGAAAACGTGCGCGTTTCTGTAGCAGCAGCTCGGTCAGGTAGCGACTCTTCTGGTTGGCATACATGCACACGGTATCCGCCTGCTGCGCCACCCACTGACCACCCGCATCCATACCGACGAAGTGCGGCGTGAGCAAAATCATGGGGGCACCCTTCACGGCCTCAAAGTGTTCGATGCCTTCCACTCGAATGAGAGAGTTGATGCGCGCCGCACTCGACCACCACAGGATGCAGCGCTCGACCAGTCCCCGGAAGAACATGCGGAAATGATCGTGCAGCAAGCGTTCACGTTCTGCTTCACTCATCTGCGGAAAACACAGCGCCAGATTGATACGCCCGACCCGACGCCTACTTCCCGCCAAGCGGTAAGCCAGTTCTCCAAGTCCATTACCGATAGCCACGATCACACGGAATGGGAAAAAGTGGATCAGCCACAGAATGAACACGCCCAGCCTTGCCAACATCAATGTTCCCCTTCCACCGGCGGAGGATTCGCTCCACGCGGCACTTTGTAACGGTTATAGCTCCACAGATATTGCTCTGGATGCTGGCGTATCAGTGTTTCCAGCGCGGCATTCAGCTGTACCGCCACAGAGCGGCCAGACTCGAATTCAAAGGGGGAAAAATGCAGGGCATATCCTTCGCCGCCGGGAAGTCGCTCTCCAAGACACATCACGACCGCCGCACCACTGGATTGAACCAGACGCCCAAGCAAAGTCATGGTGTAAGCCGGCCGTCCGAAGAAAGGTGCCCATTCGCCCTCACCGTTACCCGGCGCCTGATCGGGCAACACACCTATGACCTCCCCTCGCTTGAGCGCTTTGAGTAATAGCCGGACACCGCCCAGATCGGTCGGTGCCAGCTTCATTTGGCCGCGTTCACGGCCCTGATGCATCATTTTGTCCAGCGCAGGGTAGCGCGGCGGGCGATACATGCAAGTCATGGGATACTTTTCCGCCACATACAAACCAATCACTTCGAAGCATCCGATATGCGGCGTCAATACGATCACGCCCTTGCCATTTTCACGCGCAGTTTCGAATGCTTCCCAGCCATGGCATTGCCGCACTCTGCCGACCACCTGCGACAAAGGCCGACGCCAAACCCAGGGTAATTCCAGCACACTCCGGCCCGCTTCACTGATATTGGCGTGCAACAGGGCCCTGTACCCGGATTCTGTTTCTGCCACCCCCGAAAGGTGCAGATTCTCACGCAAACGTGCGGCATATCGACCGGATGACCAATAGACCAGCCAGCCGAACACGCCCCCCAGCCGATACAGCAGCGGCAGAGACAAGCGTGAAAGGATGTCAAACAGCAAGGTCATTCATAAAAACCAATAAATTGACTTGAGAGGGATTTGATATACTGCGCGCCCATTTAACTATTGAAGAAGTGATCGGAGAGCCATGAGCGAGTTTTTCTTTACATCCGAATCCGTGTCCGAGGGCCATCCGGACAAGGTTGCAGACCAGATATCCGATGCCATCGTGGACGCGATTCTAGCGCAGGATGCGCATTCACGCATCGCAGCCGAGACCTTGTGCAACACCGGACTGGTTGTGCTGGCGGGTGAGATCACTACTTCAGCCAATGTCGACTATATCCAGGTCGCGCGCGACACCATCAAACGCATCGGCTATGACAATACCGAATACGGTATCGATTACAAAGGCTGCGCAGTGCTGGTGGCCTATGACAAACAGAGCCCCGACATCGCCCAAGGCGTGAACAAAGCCTACGACGACGATCTGGACCAAGGCGCCGGCGACCAGGGCCTGATGTTCGGCTACGCCTGCCGCGAAACAGATGTGCTGATGCCGCTGCCTATCCACCTGTCGCACCGTATCGTCGAACGCCAGGCGCAATTGCGCCGCGATGGCCGTCTGAACTGGCTGCGCCCAGATGCAAAATCACAGGTCACCGTCAAATATGTGGACGGCGTGCCGGACCGCATCGACACCGTGGTGCTCTCCACCCAGCATGCACCGGAGATGACGCTGGCACAGATCCGCGAAGCTGCCATCGAAGAGATCATCAAACCGATCCTGCCCAAGGAACTGATCAAGGGCGACATCAAGTATCTGGTGAACCCGACCGGCCGTTTCGTCATCGGCGGACCGCAAGGCGACTGCGGCCTGACCGGCCGCAAGATCATCGTCGACACCTACGGTGGCGCAGCTCCGCACGGTGGCGGCGCATTCTCCGGCAAGGACCCTTCCAAGGTTGACCGTTCCGCCGCTTATGCAGGCCGCTATGTGGCGAAGAACATCGTCGCAGCCGGTCTGGCCGATAAGTGCCAAGTGCAGATCTCCTACGCCATCGGCGTATCGCAGCCGACCAGCATCATGGTCAGCACCTACGGCACCGGCAAAGTCTCCGACGAGAAGATCACCGAACTGGTCAAGAAACATTTCGACCTGCGCCCGAAAGGCATCGTGCAGATGCTGGATCTGCTGCGTCCGATCTACCTGAAGACGGCTGCTTATGGTCACTTCGGCCGTGAGGAGCCCGAGTTCCGCTGGGAAGCGACGGACAAAGCGGCCGCGCTGAAGGCGGACGCAGGACTGTAATTCGCATCACCCATCCCGCCGAGGGGCGCTGCAGCAGTCACCACGTTGGTGAACCTGTCAGGCTCGGCGGAGATGGATCAACATGTAGCAACGGCGCCCATTCATTAACTTACTAAATGAATGGAGTGCTTTATGTCTACTCAAGACTACGTCATCGCCGACATCAAACTGGCCGACTGGGGCCGCAAAGAGATCGCTATCGCCGAGCACGAGATGCCCGGCCTGATGGCTATCCGTGAAGAGTTCGCCAAGACGCAACCGCTGAAGGGCGCACGCATCACCGGCTCACTGCACATGACCATCCAGACCGCCGTGCTGATCGAGACACTGACAGCGCTCGGTGCGGAAGTGCGCTGGGCTTCGTGCAACATCTTCTCCACACAAGACCACGCAGCAGCAGCGATCGCTGCCGGCGGCACACCGGTGTTCGCCGTCAAAGGTGAGTCACTGGCTGACTACTGGGACTACACCCACCGCATCTTCGAATGGGCGGACGGCGGCTATTCCAACATGATCCTGGATGACGGCGGCGACGCCACGCTGTTGCTGCACCTCGGTGCACGCGCTGAAAAAGACGCATCCGTGATCAGCAAGCCAACCTCGGAAGAAGAGACCTGCTTGTTTGCGGCGATCAAAGCCAAGCTGGCAACAGATCCGACTTGGTACTCCACACGCTTGGCAGAGATCAAAGGCGTGACCGAAGAGACCACCACCGGCGTGCACCGTCTGTATCAGATGCACGAGCGCGGCGAATTGAAGTTCCCAGGCATCAACGTCAACGACTCCGTCACCAAGTCCAAATTCGACAATCTGTACGGCTGCCGCGAATCGCTGGTGGACGGCATCAAGCGCGCGACTGATGTGATGATCGCGGGCAAGATCGCCGTCATCGCCGGTTATGGCGATGTGGGTAAGGGTTCGGCACAAGCCATGCGCGCACTGTCCGCACAAGTGTGGGTCACCGAGATCGACCCGATCTGTGCGCTGCAAGCAGCCATGGAAGGCTATCGCGTAGTCACCATGGATTACGCATGTGAGCATGGCGACATCTTCGTCACCACCACCGGCAACTTCCACGTCATCACCCATGACCATATGGCAAAGATGAAGAACAATGCCATCGTGTGCAACATCGGCCATTTCGACAACGAGATCGATGTCGCCTCGCTGGAAAAATACGAGTGGGAAGAGATCAAGCCTCAAGTCGACCACGTGATCTTCCCGGACGGCAAGCGCATCATCCTGCTGGCCCAGGGTCGTCTGGTGAACCTCGGCTGCGGTACAGGCCACCCGTCCTACGTGATGTCATCTTCCTTCGCCAACCAGACCATCGCCCAGATCGAGCTGTGGACTGAACGCGACTCGAACAAGTACCCGGTCGGCGTGTACACCCTGCCCAAGCATCTGGACGAGAAAGTGGCGCGTCTGCAACTGAAAACGCTCAATGCGCAACTTTCGGAACTGACCGACGTACAAGCTGCCTACATCAACGTACCGAAGGAAGGCCCGTACAAAGCCGACCACTATCGCTACTAATCAGTAGCTTGCAGGTATGATGACGAGGGGCGGACGTCAGGTTCGCCCCTCTTAACTTGTAAATTGTGAATATGCTGCTACGACTGTTACTGATCTGGAGCTTGAATTCACTGGCATTGATCGCCGTGGCGAGCTTCGTGCCTGGGATCCACGTGGACGGTTTCATGGCTGCTTTCGTGGCTGCTGTGGTGCTGGGATTAGTGAATACATTGATCAGACCGATATTGCTGGTACTGACTTTGCCGGTCACCATACTTTCATTGGGACTGTTCATCCTGGTCATCAATGGACTGATGTTCTGGTTCGCGGGATCCATCCTGCGCGGTTTCGTAGTCGACAGTTTCGGGCACGCCGTGTTGGGTGCCGTGCTGTTCAGCATATTTTCATGGGCGCTGTCCTCAGCTGCCGCACAACTATTGGTGAGGAAACATGGAAAATCCAACAACCCCGATCAGCTTTGAATTCTTTCCGCCGCAAACGCCGGAAGGTACAAGCAAACTGACCGCTGCACGCCAGCGGCTGGCTGCATTCAATCCTGATTTCTTCTCTGTCACTTTCGGCGCGGGCGGTTCCACACAGGACCGCACGCTGGACACCATCAAGCAGATACACGCCGAAGGGCATAGCGCAGCACCGCATCTGTCTTGCGTGGGCAGCACGCGCGACAACATCCGCGCCCTGCTGAACACCTATAAAGACATGGGCATCAAGCGCATCGTCGCCCTGCGCGGCGACCTGCCTTCCGGCATGGCCAGCATCGGCGAGTTCCAGTATGCGAACGAACTGGTGAGTTTCATCCGTGCGCAGACAGGCGATCACTTCCACATCGAAGTGGCTGCCTACCCCGAGTTCCATCCGCAGGCCAAGTCTGCGCGCGATGACATGCTCAACTACAAGCGCAAGATCAATGCCGGCGCCAACTCGGCCATCACGCAGTATTTCTACAACGCCGACGCCTACTTCCGCTTCGTCGACGAGACACGCAAGCTGGGTGTGGACGCGCCCATCGTGCCCGGCATCATGCCCATCGTGCGTTACTCGCAGTTGGCCCGCTTCTCCGAGATGTGCGGCGCCGAGATCCCGCGCTGGATGCGCAAGACCATGGAAGGCTACGGAGACGATGTAGAGTCGGTGCAGAACTTCGGCCTCGATGTGGTGACCAAGCTGTGCGAAAGACTCATCGCAGGCGGTGTACCCGCGCTGCATTTCTACACACTGAACCAGGCCAAGGCCTCCATCGATATCCTGCAACGTCTGGGCTATCGCGCGTAATTGAAAGCAAGTTGAAACCATGAAGAAACCCGAACTCCTGTTGCCCGCCGCCTCACTGGAAAAGATGCGTACTGCCTATGCCTACGGGGCGGATGCGGTGTATGCCGGCCAGCCGCGTTACTCGCTGCGCGTGCGCAACAACGAGTTCATGATGGAGCAACTCTCCCAGGGCATCGAAGAAGCCCATGCACTGGGCAAGCAGTTCTATGTCGCCAGCAATCTGATGCCGCACAACGCCAAGCTGAAGACCTACATGGCAGACATGGAGCCCATCATCAAGATGAAGCCGGACGCGCTGATCATGGCCGACCCCGGCCTGATCGCCATGGTGCGGGAGAAATGGCCTGAGCAGGTCATCCACCTTTCCGTGCAGGCCAACACCGTCAATTACGCGGCGGTGAAGTTCTGGAAATCCATCGGCCTGTCGCGCGTCATCTTGTCGCGCGAACTGTCGCTGGACGAGATCGAAGAGATCCGCCAGGAATGTCCCGACATGGAGCTGGAGGTGTTCGTGCACGGCGCGCTGTGCATCGCCTACTCCGGCCGCTGCCTGTTGTCCGGTTACTTCAACCACCGTGATGCCAACCAGGGCACCTGCACCAACTCCTGCCGCTGGGATTACAAGGTGGAGAACGCCGCCGAAGACGGCACAGGGCACATCCAGAAGATCGACTTCGATTTCGACAAGGCTCTGAGTGAAAGCGCACTGTCCGATTGCGGCTCGCAACCACGCCACCCACTGGCCGACCGCGTGTACATGATCTCGCGCCCGGACCATCCGGAAGAACTGATGCCGGTGCTGGAGGATGAGCACGGCACCTACATCATGAACTCCAAGGACCTGCGCGCGGTGGAACACGTCGAGAAACTGGTGAAGATAGGCATCGACTCACTGAAAGTGGAAGGCCGCACCAAGTCCATCTACTACGTGGCGCGCACCGCACAGGTGTATCGCCAGGCCATCGACGATGCGATGAAGAACCGTCCGTTCGACCTCAAGCTGTTGGGCGCGCTGGATGCACTCGCCAGCCGCGGCTACACCGACGGCTTTTACGAGCGTCATCACACGCACGAGCAGCAGAACTACATGCGCGGCCACTCCGAGAGGTTCCGCCAGCAATAAGTCGGCGCCAGCTGCGCCTGTGCGGATGGCATGGCCGAGATCGCGGTGAAGAACAAATTCTCGGTCGGCGACAAGCTGGAGATCATCCATCCATCCGGCAACAGCATCGTCGAATTGCACGAGATGAAGAACCTCGATGGTGAGACGCTCTCCGTCGCCCCGGGCAGCGGCCACCATGTGCGCATCCCGATGCAGGGCGACCTGTCCAACGGCATGATCGCTCGCTTCGTCTGAACGTGTACCAGACGCTCGCACCGATGATCTGTCGATCACGCTCGCCTGTTAAGCAAAGCTTAATAAGTGCCCGCTATGATCCATCCCAGCCACATGTGATCTCTGGCTGTCCACTTGATCACGCTGGCCAACCCGATCAAGTCGAAGGAGAAATGTAATGAACTGGAAGAACACCACTAGCCGTTATGGCTCGCTGACCATCGGCATCCACTGGCTGATGCTGCTGTTGTTCGTTGCCGTGTACGGCAGCATCGAACTGCGCGAACTGTTCGAGAAAGGCAGCGACCCGCGCGAGATGCTGAAGAGCTGGCACTTCATGCTGGGAATACTGGTCTTTGCGCTGGTCTGGCTGCGCATCGCCGCACGCCTGAGCGGCCCAACGCCCGCCATCACGCCCGAGCCAGAGAAGATCCAGCAGCTCGCCGCCAAACTGCTGCACCTGGCACTCTACCTCCTGATGATCGCCATGCCGATCAGCGGCTATCTGCTGCTCAGCGCCGCCGGCAAGCCCATCCCCTTCTTCGGACTGGAACTGCCCGCACTGATAGATACCAACAAGGAACTGGCCAAGCAGATAAAGGAAGTGCATGAATTCGTCGGCACGACCGGCTACTTCCTGATCGGCGCGCATTTCCTGGCGGCGCTCTATCACCACCTCATCGTGCGCGACAACACCATGACGCGCATGCTGCCGGAAAAGAAGTGACCCCGCTGCATGAGCTTGCGTGACCGGCTGACCAAAAGATTGAGCGCGCTCAACGAGCGCCTGCGTTTCAATCCGAGCGCGACGAAGTTCGTCCTGATCTTCGCCGCGCTCAACGGTCTGCTGTATCACCTGCCGCTGTATTCCTTCGCTCTCAAAGACCTCGCTCCGCTCACATTCCCAAGCATCCTCACGCTGCTGACCCTGTTCGTACTGGTCATGCTGCTCACTGTCTTGGTGATGTTCCTGTTCGCACTGGTATCGCAGCGCCTGCTCAAACCGCGGGCGATGCTGATTGTGTTCAGCAACGCATTCGCGCTGTATTTCATCCAGACCTATCAGGTGATCCTGGACAAGGCGATGATGGGCAATGTGTTCAACACCAACACCGGTGAGGCAAGCAGCTATCTGAGCATCTCCTTCCTGTGGCATGTACTGCTGTTCGGCGTATTGCCCGCCTGGCTGATCTCGCACATCGTCATCAAACACGTGTCGCGCTTGCGTACCCTCGCCGCGCTGCTGCTATCGTTCATCGTCGGCATCGGCTGGCTGTATGGCAACGCGCAGAGCTGGCTGTGGATAGACAAACATGGAAGGCAGCTGGGCGGCATGATCCTGCCGTGGTCGTATGTGATCAACGCGACGCGCTACCAGACCGAGAAAGCCATGCAGTCGCGCGAGCTCGAACTATTGCCTGATGTGCAGATCAGCCGCTCCGGCAAGACCGTGGTGGTACTTGTGATCGGCGAATCGGCCCGCGCGGCGAACTTCTCACTGTACGGCTATCAACGCGACACCAATCCCCTGCTGCAAAAGGCAGGTGTCACTGCCATCCGCAACGCACACGCCTGCTCCACCTACACCACCGCCTCCCTGCAATGCATGCTGTCGCATGTCGACACCGGCAACAAGCTATTCCACAACTACGAGGCACTGCCCAGCTACCTGCAACGTAGCGGCATAGACACCCTCTGGCTCACACGCAACTGGGGCGAACCGCCGCTGAAGGTGCACACCTATCTGCGTGATACCGACATCCGCAGCAGCTGCACGGGACCGCACTGCGATTACGACGAAGTGCTGCTCAGCGGCCTGCAGCAACGCATCGCCGCCGCCTCCAGCGACAAGGTGTTCGTGGTGTTGCACCAGTCCGGCAGCCACGGCCCTGATTACTACAACCACTATCCGGCAGACGGCGAGAAATTCAGCCCGGTGTGCCGCTAGGTGCAGCTGCAGGATTGCACGCCTGACACGGTGACCAACGCGTATGACAACACCATCCTCTACACCGACAAGTTCCTGTCTGAAACGATAGATGTGTTGCAGGCTATTCCGAATACACAAACGATGATGATGTACATTTCCGACCACGGAGAGTCGCTCGGCGAGTATGGCTTATACTTGCACGGCACCCCGAATTCGCTGGCACCCGACGTGCAGAAGGACATCCCCTACATCGTGTGGATGTCCGACGCATTCAAACAGCACAAGACATTGGCGGCGGATGCGCCACTGGCCCACGCCAAACATGCGCAGCAGACCGTATTCCACAGCATCATGGGCGCGTTCGATCTGCGCAGCGACATCTACGACCCGGCGCTGGACATCTTCGAAGATGCCGCGAACAAGAAACGATAAGGAAACCGCTTGAGCACCTGGCGCGACTCTCTGCCGAAGAAACGACCGATGGGATTCATCGCCGCCTGCGCACTCAGTCTGCTGGTCTGCGTGTTCTATCCCTCCGACCTGGCCGAATATCGCGAGACGCTGAATAACGAAAGACCGTTCTGGGTCGAGCCTACAGAAACCAAGTTGCGCTTCGTCAACACCATCGCCCAGGTTGCCATGCCGCTGCTGCTGCGCGACAAGGAAGGCATGGTGCAGCTGCTCGCCATCGCCGTCACTGCCACCGTCGCCACACAAGGCTTGAAGCGCGTGGTGAACGATGTCGAAGTGGGCGGGACACGCCTCGGCGAACGCCCCTATGCACCGGACAGCCGCCACAACATGCCATCCGGCCACTCTTCGATGTCGTCTTGCGCCGTGTACTTCGTGGCGCGCCGCTATGGCTGGCAACATCTGTTCTATCTCGCCCCCATCCTGCTGCTCACCATGGGCGCGCGCCTGATGCTGGATGCCCACACACTTTCCGCCGTGCTGGCCGGCTGCCTGATCGGTTTCATCTGCGCAGCTTGGTTCACCTCCCCCTATCGCAAGAAGAAAACAGAAGAGACCCCGACATGATCCTCTCTGCCCTCTCCCAATCCGAACGTTACGAAAACCTGCACCCGTTATTCGCCCGCGCCTTCGCACACATGCGTGGCACAGACTTCTTCAGCCTGCCCCCAGGACGCTATCCCATCATCGGCGACGACCTGATCGCCATCGTGGAACAGGTACCGGCGAAGACCAAGGAAATGGCGAAGCTGGAAGCACACAGAAAATACATCGACATCCAGCTGGTGCTGGAAGGCGACGAGACGATGGGCTGGAAGCCGCTGGCCGATTGTCTGAATCCGGTGAGCGAGCACAGTGAAGAGAAGGACATCCGCTTCTTCCATGATGCACCAGCCTCATACGTGCCGGTGCCGCCGGATCACTTCTGCATCTTCTTCCCGGAGGATGCGCATGCGCCGCTCATCGGCGCTGGCACTGTGCGTAAGGTGATCTTCAAGGTCGCGGTCTAGCGTCCCGCCGACCACACCCGCGAGGGTGATTGCACTGTGCGACAGAAGGCATAGAATGTCCCAGCGGCAGTCCGTCCCGGCCGCAACCACCTGAAGCAAGGAGGTCATCATGGACAAAGACGCTGTTCTCAAGATACTCAACCGCATCCTCGAACTCGAACTGGCCGGCACGGTGCGTTACACCCACTACGCGCTGATGGTCTACGGCTACAACCGTATCCCCGTCGTCGAATGGCTGAACAAGCAGGCAGAAGAAGGCCTGCTGCATGCGCGCCTGGCGGGTGAAATGGTGACCTGGCTGGAAGGTTACCCGTCGCTCAAGATCGGCCCGCTGCTGGAATCGCACAGCCACGATATCGGTGACATCCTGCGCGAATCGCTGGCGCACGAGACCGAGGCACTCAACTGCTATCACGAGCTGCTGGCGCTGGCCAGAGACAAGGATGTACGGCTGGAAGAATATGCCCGCAGCATGGTCGCCACGGAAACCGCGCATCAGGATGAAGTGAGCAAGATGCTACGCAGGCCCGGCCACGACTAGCTCGGATGGCGCTGCCGCATGGCGGCAACTGACTGCAGGGGGAGTAGTCGTGCCCAGTAACCGCACTCAGTCGAACGCCACGTCGCCTTCCGCGACGTGATCGCCAACCTTGATGCCCTTGAAGTCGAACAGACTGCCATCGAGCAAGTGCGAGGGACGCACGTTCTGCATGGCGGTGAAGATAGTCTGTGAACGTCCCGGATACTGGCGCTCCCATTCCTGCAGCATCTGTTTGATGTTCTGCCGTTGCAGGTTCTCCTGCGAACCGCACAGGTTGCACGGGATGATGGGGAATTCCATGCCGCGCGCGTAGCGGGCGATGTCCTTCTCCACGCAATAGGCCAGCGGACGGATCACCACATGGTCGCCCTTGTCGGTGACCAGCTTGGGCGGCATCGCCTTCAGCTTGCCGCCGAAGAACATGTTCAGGAACAGCGTCTCGATCATGTCGTCGCGATGGTGACCCAAAGCGATCTTGTTCGCACCCAGCTCTCCCGCCACCTTGTAGAGGATGCCGCGACGCAGACGCGAGCACAGCGAACAGGTGGTCTTGCCCTCGGGGATCTTCTCTTTGACGATGGAATAGGTGTCCTGCGTCTCGATATGGAAATCCACGCCGATGCTTTTCAGATAATTTGGCAACACATCTTCAGGAAAGCCCGGCTGCTTCTGATCCAGGTTCATCGCGATCAGTTTGAAATCGATGGGGGCACGCTTCTGCAGGGTGCGCAGGATATCGAGCAGCGTGTAGGAATCCTTGCCGCCGGACAGGCACACCATCACCACGTCGCCGTCCTCGATCATGTTGAAGTCGCCGATGGCCTTGCCCACCGAACTTTCCAAACGACCTTTGAGGCGATTGAAGTTGGTGGAGTTGTGTTCGAAATGGATGGGTTGTGTGATGTCGTTCATGACTGTTTCAAATAAGTTGGATGATTCAAATATTGATGCTGCGGCCACCGTCAACGGAGATGATTTGGCCGGTTATATAAGGGGCGTCCACAATCAGGAATTGCACCGTCTTGGCGATATCCTCAGGACTGCCTTCTCGCTTGAGTAATGTGTGTGCCACGATCTTGCGACGCTTCTCTTCGTCGTTCCACTCATCGCCTTCAGGCCACACGATGACGCCCGGTGCGACGGCATTCACTCGCACCTGCGGTGCCAGTTCCTGCGCCAGGCCCTTGGTCAGCGCCACCAAACCGGCCTTGGCCGCGCTGTACAACAGATGTCCCTGCATCGGTCGCTCGGCATGGATGTCCACGATGTTCACGATGCAACCATGCCGGCGGCGCAGCTCGGCCGCAGCGGCCTGTGCCAGGAATAGCGGCGCCTGCAGATTGGTACCGATCAAGTCGTTCCACTGCGTGGCATCGATCTCGGCCAGCGGCGTGGCATAGAAACTCGATGCATTATTGACCAGCGCATCCAGATGACCGAAATGCTCAACCACCTCGCCTACCATGCGCGGCATGACAGCCGTCTCCAGCAGATCAGCCTGCACGCAGATCGCGGAATTCTCCCGCAAGTCGTTCAGCTCACCGCGCAGCGCGAAGGCTTCATATACCGAACTGCGGAAATGGATGGCGACGTTCGCTCCTGCCGCATGCAAGCGTCGCACGATGGCCGCGCCGACGCGCTTCGCACCACCTGTGACCAAGATTGTTTTGCCCTGCATCGGAAACCCCTCTAAACTTTGGCCCATCGCCAACACAACCGACCGAAGCGATCAGAGATCGTAGCGAGCGGCTTCATGGCGGGGGCGGACGGCGCGCAGCACCCGGAACATACAAAAGTATGTGAGGAGTGCGAGCACCGCCCAACCTCGTCATGGAGTCGCGCAGTAGATCTATGACGCTTCGGCGATTATACCCGAGCATGCAAGTAAACCTTCCGCCCCCCAGCACTGATGCCCTCGCCCACAGCGCCCGCCTGTGCGAGCTGATCCGCAACGACATCCAGAGCCAGGGCGGTTGGATACCTTTCTCACGCTTCATGGAACTGGCGTTGTATGCACCGGGGCTGGGCTATTACACCGCCGGCGCTCGCAAGTTCGGCGAATCGGGCGACTTCGTCACCGCACCCGAGATATCCACCCTGTTCGGCCGCACGCTGGCCCGCCAGTTGCAGGACGTGATGCAGGCCAGCACGCCACACATCCTTGAACTGGGTGCAGGCAGCGGCAAGCTCGCGCTGGATGTCCTGCGAGAACTGGAACGCCTCGATTCATTGCCTGAGACTTATTCCATTCTGGAAGTGAGCGCCGACCTGCGCGAACGTCAGCAATCTTTGTTGCAAGAACACCTGCCCCACCTATTCGAGCGCATCCAATGGCTGGATGCATTGCCCGATACGATCAGCGGCGCAGTGTTCGGCAACGAAGTGCTTGATGCGCTGCCCGTGCATCTGGTGTTCTGGAACGAAGGCAAGATCATGGAACGCGGCGTCGCCACCGAAGACAACCGCTTCGTCTGGTCAGACTGCGAACCGCATAACGAAGCCCTGCACGGCATCGCCAAAGGCATCGCCGTACCGGACGACTATCTGAGCGAAGTGTCGCTTGCCGCGCGCGGCCTTGTCTCCAGCCTCGCGGAACGCCTCACACGCGGCGTGTTGCTGTTCATCGACTATGGCTTCGGCGCGCGCGAGTATTACCACCCGCAACGCCATCGCGGCACACTGATGTGCCACTACCGCCACCACTCGCACGACGACCCGTTCTATCTGCCCGGCCTGCAGGACATCACCTCGCATGTCGATTTCACTGCCGCAGCCGAAGCCGCCATCGATTACGGCGCGCACTTGCTCGGCTACACCACGCAAGCACACTTCCTGCTCAACAACGGCCTGCCCGACCTGCTCGGCGAAGTCTCGGCCGATAACGTGCGCGAATATCTCCCACTCGCCAAGCAGGTGCAAAAACTCACCAGCCCGGCCGAGATGGGTGAACTGTTCAAGGTTCTTGTGATGGGTAAAGGCATAGATACGCCATTGCACAACTTCATGTCCGGTGACCGCTCGCGCATGCTCTGAACGGTATGAAGCGTCACCACAGCTTCCCGCCCGTCGAGGATCGCAACGCCCGCATCCTCATCCTCGGCAGCATGCCCGGCCAGCGTTCACTCGATGCACAGCAGTACTACGCCCATCCGCACAACGCCTTCTGGAAAATCATGGGCGAACTGGTCGGCGCGCATCCTCACCTGCCTTACGAACAAAGATTGGCAATACTCAAGCAGGCAGGCATCGCCCTGTGGGACGTGCTGCATTCATGTGAACGTACTGGCAGCCTGGACAGCGACATCAAGCAGGAAGAAGCAAATGACTTTGCAGAGTTCTTTGCGGATCACCTAGACATCACACACGTGTATTTCAACGGTGCGAAAGCGGAACAGAGTTTCAGAAGATTCGTATTGGGAAAGCAAAACATGCCAGAGCTGGAAATGTCACGTTTGCCTTCAACCAGTCCGGCGCATGCAGGCATGCGCTATGAAGAAAAGCTGGAGGAATGGAAAAACGTAACGAGACAGCGCCCACGTTGATTCAGATCAATATGTCTCTTAGTAACCCGAAGCGGTCGTTTGGGCTAGCTCAAATCAAATGTGATTCTGCCCCCTTTGATCTGCGCTTCACATTCATCGCCGGGCCAAAGAAGCTGACCGTTGTACCGCTCAGACTACCTTTTGCATTGTCCCTGTTTGCCATCGAATCCATCGCATAACTCGGCTATGGTTTGCAGAGTTCCGAAGTCGGGAATTTGGTGCAGTAGACTCCGCTGAGGCGGCGGCTGATGTCTCGACTGGGAATTTGCTCGATGGGGAAGTGGCACTCAGGGGTATCGGGGTGTCGGCTACAGGTTGTGCCCATTTCGCCCGTATAGCGAAAGCCATCCTTCTCTAAACATCGGTCAATCAATACTCCCTCTCTAACGTACCTACCAAGATTACGTTTAATCTCTTCAAAATCAAGTGAAACTCCAACGCCTAGTGTCTCACCACATTCAAGCATTGCTTTATTAATTTCACCCCTCCCTGTTACGCCAGTTTTTTCCCAGAGCTCCCAATCATCCGGCGGCGGTGGCATAGAAAAACATGCACTCAGTGAAAGTGCGAGTGAGACAACCAACAATACCCTACTCATATCTCTCCCCTATTTCTTTGCTGGTTGCAAAGTTGGATTACCGTTACCCCAAAATTTATTTATCCTTTCTAATCTAAGTTCGGGTTTCACTGTTGGTTGGAAGTTTCCATAATCCACAAAATACAAATTATGCGAAGTATTCTCCTGCCCGGTTGCCGCTCTTAATCTTTCCCATACTGGGCTGCTCCCCATCGGGATAGTCCCTCCCGTTGGGTCGTTCCACCCGATGATCCCGCCAATCGGGTCGGCAACGTGGCTCATGTAATGCAAGGTGGCGTTGCTTTGTTGGGCTGCTGGCATCGCTGATCTATTCTGCAAGCCGCTGAGCGTCGCATCTGCATTGTTCACATTCATCGCTGGGCCAAAGAAGTTGATCCTTGTGCCGCTTAAGCTGCCATTTGCATTGGGCTGGTTCGCCATCGGATCCATCGCATAACTCGGCTATGGTTTGCAGAGTTCCGAAGTCGGGAATTTGGTGCAGTAGACTCCGTTGAGGCGGCGGCCGATGTCTCGACTGGGAATTTGCTCGATGGGGAGTTTGCATTCGGGAAGATTCGGAGCTTCTTCACATGCCGTACCAAGTTCTGATGTGTATCGAAAACCATCCTTTTCCATGCAACGATAAAAGAAGACGCTCTCTTTCAGGTACTTCTCGTAGTTTCGTCTTAACTCATCGGAAACAGCTCGATCAGCCCCCATGCTATACCCACACTCCAGCATTGCCCTCTCAACTGCTTCTCTCTTCGTAACCCCCTCTTTTTTCCAAAACGTCCACGCATCTGCCCTAGGCGGCATAGAAAAACAAGCAGAAATCAACACTGAAAAGGACACAACTAATACGATTTTTAACATGCCGCCCCCTACTTATTCGCTGGCTGTAAAGTTGGATTACCACTTCTCCAAAAATCATTTAGCAGCCTTCCTCTTTCTTGGTTGCTCACACCCGGCTGCAAATTCCCCTGATCCACAAAATACAAATTATGCGAAGTATTCTCCTGCCCGGTTGCCGCTCTTATGCCCTGCCACACCAGGTTGCTTCCAGCAGGAATCGTGCCGCCCGTTGGGTCGTTCCACCCGATGATCCCGCCAATCGGGTCGGCAACGTGGCTCATGTAATGCAAGGTGGCGTTGCTTTGTTGGGCTGCTGGCATCGCTGATCGATTCTGCAAGCCGCTGAGCGTCGCATCGGCATTCTTCACATTCATCGCCGGACCAAAGAAGTTGATCCTTGTGCCGCTTAAGCTGCCATTTGCATTGGGTTGGTTCGCCATCGAATCCATCGCGTTGCCTATCGTCAGTGAGCCTCGACTGTGGCCGTTTAGTTGTAGGCCGCTTTGACCATATTGATTCATCACGCCGACGACTTGGGTGGTGGAGTTGGTCAGGCCCAGTGTATCGCCTTCTAGGTACTTCTGATAACCCGCAATAAAGAGCTCTGCCACTGGACTGTTGGCTTCCGGGAAGGCAATGAGGTATTGCGTGCCAGAGTCGCTTGCATGCTGCCCTGTGTATTTTGTTGTACCTAAATGGTGCAGCTTCGCAATAAATTTTATCTGCCATAAACGTCCGCTATTGGCCGAAAGCAGCCCTCCCCTACTACATTTACTTCTTCCTGCTATTGACCACCTCTTCCACCGCTACGATCCTCGCCTCGCGCACCTTGTCGGCAATTAGGTTCTTGTCCGGACAGGCGCGAGCGATGTCGCCGGCATTCACTGCCTGCGCAGCTTTGGCACAGGCCAACATATAGGCCGCCTGCGGGTAATCGTCGTTCTCGTGGCCAGTGCGTCCATGGGCGTCGGAGATGCACGCTTCAAGGATCAGCTCGAAGCGTTCCGGTTTGCGCCACAGGTCGCAGCGGTCGAAGAGTTTGACGATGGTGTCGGGGCGCAGGTCGCGGGCGCGGTGGACGTGGCTGTGATATTGCGCGACCAGCAGCGCGAGGTCGCGACAGTCGCCGGGCACGCGCAACCTTTCACAGACATTCTTCACCAGATCGATGCTGCGTTGTTCGTGCCCGAGATGTCTGGGCAATGTCTCTTCGGGCGTGGTGGCTTTGCCGAGGTCATGGCCGAGGGCGGCGAAGCGCACTTCGAGTGATCTGTTCAGTTTGGCGGTGTCGTCCAGCACCATCATCACGTGCACGCCGCAGTCGATCTCGGGATGGTAGTGCACGGGTTGCGGTACGCCGAACAACGCATCCACTTCCGGCAATATCTTTTGCAGCGCACCGCATTCGCGTAGCGCAAAGAAGAAACGCGATGGATGTCTTTCCATCAAGGCGCGCGACAGCTCCTGCCACACGCGCTCGGCCACCAGCGCATCCACTTCGCCGTTCGCCACCATGGCACGCATCAATTCCAGCGTCTCCGGTGCGATGGTGAAGCCGAAACGTGCGGCGAATCTTGCACCGCGCAGGATGCGCACCGGGTCTTCGGCGAAGGCATCGCTGACATGACGCAGCACGCCTGCTTTCAGGTCGGCTTGCCCGTTGTGCGGATCGATGAGATTGCCGTCTTCATCTTCCGCGATGGCGTTGACAGTGAAGTCGCGCCGCAACAGATCTTCTTCCAGCGAGACATCGGGTGAAGCGAAGATGTTGAAACCTTTGTAGCCCGCAGCGGTTTTGCGCTCGGTGCGTGCCAGTGCATATTCTTCGTGTGTATCGGGATGCAAAAAGACAGGGAAGTCCGCACCGACAGGTTTGAAACCGCGCGCTTCCATCTCTTCGGGTGAGCTGCCGACCACGACCCAATCGCGATCCTGTACCGGCAAGCCGAGCAGGCGGTCGCGCACGGCACCGCCAACACAATAGACCTTCAGACCATCACATCGCCGAGGCATGTGCCGGTGCCGGTTTGGGTTTATTGGTGGCAACCACCCCCAGCCGCTGTTTTAGCGACTCGGACGGATGACCGAACAACTTGGCGTAATAGATGGTGTTGCTCATCACCTTCTTCACATAGTCGCGCGTCTCATCGAAGGGGATGGTCTCTGCATAGATCGCACCTTCCAGCGGCACCTCGCCGCGCCAGCGATTGGCGCGCGTCGGGCCCGCGTTGTAAGCGGCGGAAGCCAACACGGGATTGTCATCAAAGCGGCTATAGACGCTCTTCATGTAATAGGTGCCGAGGCGCAGGTTCACATCCAGTTGATGGATGAGGCCCTTGCGATAACCCTTGAGGCCGATACGGCGCGCAGCCCAGCGCGCGGTGTCGGGCATGATCTGCATCAGTCCTGCCGCACCGACGTCAGATCTCGCATGCGTGACAAAGCGACTCTCCTGACGCATCAGGCCGTACACCCAAGCTTCTTCCACGCCATGTTCATCAATGGGTGCCTGCAATGCTTCGCGGTATGGCGCGGGATAACGCAGATTGAAGTCGTGCAATTCGACTGTACGGTTGGCGGCGTTGATGGAACGGTCGTACATCTCGTTGCGGCGCGCGACTTCGGCGGCCACCAGCAACTCCTTGTCGTCCAGTCCGCGCATCGCCCAATCCCATTCCTTCGCGGCTTCGGTGCGCAGCCCCATCTTGTACAACAGCACAGTGCGCTGTATCTCGGGACGTGCCTGGGCGGCTTGCACTTCCTGCTCATCAGGTATGTACTTGACCGTCACGATGCCTGCCGCAGGCGCGGCGCCCAACTCTTCCGCGGCCAACTGTCCGTAGTAGCGGTATTCGCGACTCAAAGGCGTCAGGATCACCTCGGCTTCGCGTCGATGCCCCAGTTCGATCAAAGCCCGCGCCTTCCAGTAGCGCCAGCTGCGTTCGTTCTGTTGTTCCACCGACATGGAAGAGATGCCTTCCCATACGGTATGCCAATCCAGCGCGCGCAAAGCGGCGCGCACGCGCCAGGCCTGCTGCTGCGGATTCAGATCGATCTCTCCGGCAGCTGCATACCATTCCAGCGCACGGGACTCGTGCTGGCGAGCCGCTTCATAGCCCAGCCAGGCATAGAAATACTTCTGTTCGTCCGGCGAAAAATGTTTGCCGAGTCGGCTCCATTGCACATAGGCAGGCTTCACCGCCTGACGAGCCAGCCGCTGCAACGCGAACATCGCCACTTTGCGCTGGCCGACACTTGCCTTGTCCAGTTTCACCCGTCCCAGATAGCGCTGCGGATTGCGGCGTGCCTGGTCGATCTCACCCAGCGGCAAGCGTTCGGCCTTGGGCAAGTAAGCCATCAGCTTCTTCACATCCCCAACTTCATTTCCTTCAAGCAGTTCACGGATGCGCTGCGCAACATCCTGCCCGGTGATGACGCCGCGCTTGATCGCGATATCGAATATGACATCGCAGCTGCCCGCATCCGCCTCGCCCTCGAACCACAGTTTGCGCGCTGCGCGCAGTGCCAGCGCCTCGTTCTGGCTGCGTTGCCAACTCAGGGCATGGCAGGTCAGCTCCGCATCGGCATTGATGAGATAAGGATATTCGGAGGCGAACTCGTCCCAGCGCTTTTGCTTGGTCATCTCTTTCAACCATTCGCCGCGGAACTGGTCGATCACCGGCGTATCTTCCTCGCGCGCCAGATATTCGTGGATGGCGCTGGTGTCTTTTTCATCCCAGTGCAGACGCAGCTTGTAATAGGTGGCATAGGGTTCCAGCGGAGACGCCTGCAAGCGCTCGAGCGGCGCTTTCATATCGACCTCTTTCCCGGCCTTGAATGCGGCGCGCACAGCCATCAGATCCTTGGCCTCATCGGCAAAGGAAGTCAGCGGAAACAACAGCAGAAGAAGAGGCAAGAATCGCATGCGGGAACCTTGAAATACGCCGTGAAAGCATAACACAGCCTCCACAATCGACTGGCGTTCCGAGGCGGTGAGCTCCATGAAGGAATTGCATGAAATAAGGCGGTGAGTGAATGGGCACTTCCGCCCCAAGTCCGCCCAATACTGGAGGGATGATACGTTTCGACTTACCCCCTGCTCTTATCCACAACGCGGCAATGGCCGACCGGCGAAATTTCACATACCAAGCAAAACGCCCCCAAACGGGGGCGCTCCACTTTGGCACATCAGACCCGCTCAGCGCTGGTTAGCGTACATCTTGTGCAAAAAGGTTTCGATGTCGGCCTCTGCCAGGGAAGGCGGGAACGCAGCATATGGCGGAGCGATGTGCGCGACCTCGGTCTGTGCCAGTTGCGGGTTCCAGCCTGCGTACATCACTTCGTCGTCATAAGTCTCGACGACCTCTTCCACGCGCTCGATCTCGTAGCTGTCCATATTCATCACGATAGTCATTTCACACCTCCTTCACTGCGGAGCGACATCGCGCCCCTGTGAACAATGTATCGGCCTGCCGTGAAGAAAGTTTAGGCCGTTGCGTACTTCTCTATGCGAGCGCGCACTAACCCGATATGGCTGCGCAGCTCGTACAGGTGGCTGGAGAACGCCACCGGCAAGCGCAAGTGATTGACTTTGTTCTCTATCGCGTCCAGTTCGCGCCGGAACCTGTCCAGATCGACCGGCGGAGGCGAAGTTCGCAACTGCAGCTCCAGGAAACGCAACTCGCCGTACAGCTTATGCACGCGCGACTTGATCAGCCAGTTGTAGACAGCGGGGGCGGCCCTGCTCAACGGGATGGCCAAGGCCAGCAACGGCAGCAGGATGATCAGCACGCGGCTGACGAAGGTGGCCGCCCAATAGGGCAAGTAACGGTCCAGGAAGGGCGGGCCGGACTTGTAGAAATACTCCGCCTGGCTGCTCAGTTCGAAATCCGAGTCCTTGTCCGCCGGGAACTCGTGTTCCTTCTGCAACATGCCCGCATTGCCATGCACCCGCGTCAGCACCTTGAGCAGCAGATAGGTCAGCGCCGGATGCAGCGTATCGCGCGCCACCAATGTGACAGTGGGCGCCAACAGATGCGCGCTGCGCGGCGGGATATTGGCCTTCAGACTGAGCGCGCTTTCCGGCAACTCCAAATGATGCAGGAAGCTGTACTGGCGCGAGATGGCTTCGGCATCGTTCAGATCGACCAGCGACACACCGGGCATGTTCGCCACGTCGGCTATCAAAGGCGAATTCGGCACGCCGGTCAAAAAGATCACATCCACGACGTTGTGCCGCAACGCTTCCATGGAATCATCCAGACCGATCTCATACAGCGTCGCATTCTGTTCGTTCACCCCGGCCGCATCCAGCAACACCTTCGTGATCAGACGGGTGCTGCTGTCCGGCCGCCCCACGCCGACACGCAAGCCCTTGAGCTGCGACAGGTGTTCGATCTTCTGCTTGCCCCTATGGAATATCCACAGCGGCTCGTAGTAAAGACTGCCCAGCGATTCCAGCCCCACCGTGGATTGCCCGCCCGCCATGCCGCCCGGCACGAAGGCCAGATCGACACCGGAATCCGGCTGGCGCAATTCCTCCAGACTCTGCATCGGCCCTTCCGTCTCGCGGATCTCCAGCGTAATGCCATCCTGCTGCAACAGCGCGCCATACAAACTCGCATAAGCCTGATAGTTGCCGTCTTCCTTGCTGATGGAGATCACCATCTTTTTCGGCGGCGCGGGATCGATCAGCCAATAGCCCAATCCGGCGATCACCAGCAGCGCCACCAGATATGGCAGCGCAGCCTTGAACGCCTCCATAGGCAACGAGACGTGCAATTCCTCGCGCGCCTCTTCGGTATTCATCTCACGGTTCTCTTCAGACATGATGCAGGCCTTCCATTGCTGCGGCAGCGTTGCCGCGAATGGTGCGCATCATAGCCGTTCGCCAAACTTTCGTGGCGCGTCGGCTTACAAGGCGGGGATCAGCGTCGCTTCGCTGCTGATGTGATCGGCATTGCCCCAGGCAGTGACCATCTCCACGAACCAGCGCGCATCGCGCGGATGCGGACAAAAGATGTCGTATTCGGCAAAGAAGCTGCCGTCGCTATTGAAAGTGATCGTGCCGCAACGATCATTGCGCGCGTTGCGCCACACGCCTTCGTATCCCGGCAACTGGTTGGCCGGATCGACCACGCGCGTGAACTGCGCCGCAGCCAGGTCGATATATGGTGCAGCGCCGGTTGCGGTGAAACGTTCAGCTTCGATCTGCAAGGCTGCGACGATACGTTTCGCCACAGCCTCCAACGCGGCGGGTAACTGCCGCGATGTATCCAGAATTACCATACGTCAGCAGGTGCGACGAGACGTTCCACCACTTTGCCGCCCAACAGATGCTGCTCGAATATCTCGCTCACATCTTCCTTGCTGACATTGCAGTACATCACGCCTTCCGGGTACACCAACACGTTCGGGCCCATACCGCAGGGGCCGATACAGCCGGTCGGCGTAACAGCCACTTCGGCGAAGCACTGACGCTGCTGCCACTGCTGCATGAACTCGTCCACGACTGCAGCACAACCCTTGGCACCACATGATCCGCGCGGATGACCGGCGGGGCGATTCTGCGAACAAACGAATACGTGTCTTGCTGGCTTAGGCATGTTTACGCTCCTGCTGGCATCGGTTGATGCGTGTGACATTGCTTCGGACAGACACGTGCGCAAGATCCGCAGCCGATGCAATCCAGCGCGTCCTTGATGGCCATCACCATCATGTTGTCTTCGTCTTCGTCGTAGTTCTCGTCATCCTCGTCGCGCTCCAGCAACTCGAACACGCTGCGCGGGCAGACCTTGAAACAGCGGCCGCAGCCGATGCAGTTCTCCGGATTCAGTTCAGTGACGAAAGTCGGTTCGTAAGGGGTGCCGCCCCGGGTTACACCTGTGATGTTAGACATGGTTCTTTCCTTTACTTAGCCTTGAGATTCTTTTTGTGCCGCAGCCAATCTTGCATTTGCCTCTGCCCACTTCTCGCACGCTTCAAAAGTGGATTGCGCGATGCCCGGCAGCTCCTTGTAGCCCGCCGGCAACTTGTCCTCGACCAGATCGTGCAACTGCCCCGCCCACTCCGTAGAGATGCGCTTCAGCTTCTTCACTTCCTTGTCGAGGGCCTTCAGTTCGTCTTCAGTCATTTGTCAGCTCCTTACATTGAGGACCGGGTTGCATGTCGTATGCGTCGCCCGACCCTCGGTCTTCAATTACATGCCTGCGACATCCGGGTGCTTGCCGATGATCTCCAGTGCAACGGAGAGCAGCTTGTCGCCTTCGTCCTTCATCTTGGAAAGGCTTTCGTAACCGTAGCGGTGCACGTCACGCAAAGTCTTGTCCATCACCACCAGCTTGCCGACGGTGATCACGCCACGGCCGAAACCTTCGTGGGTGATGTTGATCATCGGCACCGCCATCTGGCCGCATTCCTTTTCGATCAGCGAAGCGACAGCGTTGTAGAAACACTTGATGCGTGACAGCAGGATCTCGTCCGGATCGCCGATGATCGGGATCTCGCGTTTCTGTTCCTTGGTCAGAACATACGGCGCCAGCACGCGCTCTGCAGGCCAGCCGTCATAGGTGCCGTAGCTGTCGACGGCGCGCATCTGCTTGACCATCTCCTTGATGAAATCTGTTGTCATCAACGGATCTTCTGCGATTGCTTCACTCATGGTGTTTCTCCTTTGGTTGAACTTGTTGCTACGACTACACGCGGCGCCCAGTTGGACACGCGCGCCAATACGAAACCACTTGCTGCGCCGACGGCCGCACCCAGCACCGAACCGACATCGCCGTAACCGGAAGCGAGCGCGGCACCGGCCACCGCCGCCACACATGGCAACAGATACGCCAGCAGACCGGCCTTGATCAGATCACTCTCGCTCAGCGACAACTGCAACTCATCACCCGCACGCACATTCGCATCGCACTGCACAGAGATGGTCTTGCGACGCGACGAAAAATATTTACCCAGCCCGGACACGCCGCATGACTCGCGCGAAGCGCAACCGCCGCAACCGGATTTCTCGGTCGGCTCCACACGCGCCACCCGATCCTGCACAGCGATCACACGTACCGGCGCCGAGATCATTCCTGCCACGCCTCGTCATCCGCGAAACTCGTGCCCGACTGCTTCTTCAGATGTTTCGCCAGCCACACCGGCGGCTCTTCCACCATGTTCTTCTGCAAGCCGTTCAACAATTCCTCGATGGCCGAACCTTCATCCACGCGCATCGGCTGGATGCCGCCCGCCAGCAATTGCTGGATCGCCGAAGCGCCCGCCGCGTTGCAATACACCGCCGCGCAATCGCCCAGCAGTTCCACCTTCGCGGCCAACTTGCCTTCGTGTCCGTCCATCGCGGTCTCGATGAACTCGGCCACCTCGATCAACTTCGCGTCGTGCTCGCTCACCTCGTAGATGGCGAATGCTTCCGCCGCGCCGAAGTGCTGATTCACCGCCTTGCGGTCGCTGGTGGCGAATGCGATCTTCACAGTCATGTCAGCCTCCTCAGTGTGTTTGACCAGACGCAGGTGTCGCACGACTCTCTCCTGTCCGCTGTGCATAGATGGAGACAAAGGGCTCGGGCTCGTGATGCCCGTGCTCCACCAGCAGGTTCGCCAGATCGAACAGCGACTGGCGCGTACCGCGATAACCGACCCACAGGCGCTGATAGCCGCCGAGCAAGTCGTATTGCGGGAAACCGGCACGCAGCAGCGGCACACCCAGACGGCGCGCCGTCTCCACTGCATGCGAATTGCTGATGACCAGTTGCGCGTCCTTGCGCCTGGCCATGTTCTCAAGGTCTTCCAGATCGCCGATGGCCACCTGCTCCGCCACCACGCTCGCCAGGATGTTGGCGCGCGCGGGGGAGACCGCAGCCACCACTTCGCAACCCATCTCCATCACCAGACGCGACATGCCATAGAGCAGATCGGCATCCGCCGCGATGGCGATGCGTGCGAAGCCCAGCATGAAGTGCGCATCCACCATCGCGTCCTGCAACTGCGCGCGCTGGCGTTCGATCTTCTCCGGCACCGGCTTGCCGCTGATGTCGGCCAACGCGGAAACAAAACTGTCCACCGCCTCCAGCCCCATCAAACAATCGAAGCGATAGTCCGGCACGCCGGTCTGCGCCTTGAGCACATCCGCCGCATCGAACAAAGAATTACCCAGCACCAATGTCGCGATCGATTCGCCCATGCTGGAAATGTCGCTGACCGGTGTGCCGCCCACGGTGAGCGGAGAGCTTTCCATCTCGGTCAGGTGGCCGTCGAGCGAATCGCCGATGTCCGGCAACACCAGCGGACGCAGACCGAAGGCTTCGATCAGTTCCTTGATGTGTTCGATGTCGCCTGGCGTGAGGAAAGAACCCGTCAGCACGTTCACCTGTTTCTTGCGCTTGCCCACGTTGTTCGTCTTTTCGGGCAGCATCACTTCCAGCGTAGCCTTCACCGCCAGCGCATAACCGCTCTCCAGACAGCCTGTGAAGTCCGGCGTGTTCACCGGCACCACGGCCACATGCGCGTATTCGGGATACTTGGTGTAGAAATCCTTCACCAGACGTTTGATGTCCGTGCCCTGCGTTTCGGAAAGGCCCGTTGTCGGCAAACCGATCATCGCGGGCTTGCTCTTCTCGCACACGGCGCGCAGACCTTCGATCACGTTCTCGTCCGCATTCATCACGGTGGACACCTGATCCATCGCGGTAGTCTGCAAGGGGATGGGCTCGCGGAAGTGGCGCACGAAATACCCCTTGCCGAACGCGGTGCAGCCCTGCGAACCGTGCAGCATGGGAATGGCCTTGTTGATGCCGAGGAAGGCGAGCGACGCGCCGACCGGCTGGCTGGCCTTGAGTGGGTTCACCGCGAGTGCTTTGTTGCGTTTCAGTATCTCGGCCATGTCACGCTCCTTCACAAACCGTTCGTGGTGAGTGTTTTCCGTTCGCACCCTCGATACACCGCGCACAGCGCGGCACTCGGGACGAACGGAAAATGTATCGAACCATGCTCATCATCACGCCCCCAACTCCACACCCGGCACCTTGGACTTCGCCCACGGCGCTGGTTTACGGACGCCCGGCCATACCGGGCTCTGGATGGTCAGCGCGAGCTGGCGGGCCAGTTCGATCATGCCGCTGTAACCCTCGTAACCGAATTCACGTTCCTGGTTGATGTCGAGGAAGGGGATGCGCGCCTTCAGCGCGGTGTACATGTTGCGGCCGCCCGCGATCAGGATGTCGGCCTGGTATTCCTTCACCACGCCGAGCAAAGCCTTGGGGCTGCCGTCGGTGATCATCTTGGTCTTGTCGCCCATGATCTCGCGGATGCGCGCCTTGTCTTCCTCCGTGGATTTGTTGGTGCCGGTGGCCACTACTTCCATGCCCAGATCTTGCAGCGCGGAAACGATGGACCACGACTTCACGCCGCCGGTGTAGAGCAGCACGCGCTTGCCGCGCAGCTTCTCGCGCCACGGTTCCAGCGCTTCGTTGATCTTGGCTTCCTCGCGCGCGATCATCGCTTCGGTGCGCTCGGTCAAAGAAGGATCGTTCAGCAGTTTCGCGAAATCGCGGAAGGCGTTCGAAGTATCGGTCACACCGTAGAAGCTGCCCTCGAAGAACGGCACCTTGTAGTCGGTCTGCAGTTTGCGTGCGATGTTGAGCAACGCCTTGGCGCACACCACCATGCTGGCTTCGGCGCGGTGCATGGTCTGCACTTCATGGAAGCGCGCATCGCCGGACAAAGTGCACAAGATGCGCAGACCGAGTTCGTCGAACAGCGGCGCCACGTTCCAGAACTCACCCGCGATGTTGTATTCGCCGATCAGGTTCACGTCGTGAACCTTGATGCCGGGGCGTTGCAGCGCGTCAGGCACCGGCAACGGTTCGCCCGTGCCCACCACATATTTGAACATCGCCTCACCCGCGATGCGGTTGCCCAAGTTCTTCGTGCCGTAGAAACCGGCACAGTCCACCGGCACCACCGGCACGCCGGTCTTTTCGGCCGCGGCTTTACATACCGCGCTGATGTCGTCGCCAGTCAGCGCAGGCACGCATGTGTTGTAGACGAAGACGGCTTTCGGGGCGTAACTATCGACAGCCTGCTTGATGGAATGGAACAAGCGTTTCTCGCCGCGTCCCATGATCACATCTTGTTCGGTCAGGTCGGTGGTCATACCGATGCGGTACAAGGTCGGCCCGGAAGAGCGCGTGCCGCGGTTGTCCCAGGAACTGCCAGCACAGGCGATCGGCCCGTGCACGATATGTGCAACATCGGCGATAGGCAGCAAAGCGATCTGCGCCCCGTCGAACGAGCAGCCGCCCGCAGTCGCCCCGGGCTTGGGTCGCGCACAACCGGATTTCTCCTTCTTGTTATGCGTACAGGCCGGTTCGTTCAGCAGTTCGGCGATGTCCTTGGCTTGCATGGCAGTGACTCACGAGTATTGACGCCCTCCTACTCGCAGGAAACATGCCAACCGACACAGGGTTGATTTATTGGGGATTTATTGGGTGGTGTTTTGTAGGAAAGCAGACAAAGCGGGGGGAGGCGACAAAGTGGGCTGGATTGGGAGAAACCTCATCTTTACTTCCGAAACTATTTTGAAAATGCCCCTCATCTCTTCGGGCGCCCCCAAAGAGATGAATCTGGACACTGGATAATAGGCTAGTGCTGTTTTACTTCAAACATACGTCATAGCCCATTTTTTGATTCTCGGTTTTCTTGGTCTTCCAACATTTTTAACCTAACGGTTAGGCCTTTAATGCAAGTTGCTCAGCAATCCGTCGAATCAAAGGAATGTATCTATGCAAAATTTCGTCATTACGTTTAGTTGGCAGAATACCTTTACTTTCTCGCTTCTCTCTTGCATGAACCAATACGTTTCGAATTTTAGTTAGCAGGTCAAATGTCTTGGGCATCCACATGGCTTTCCACGTTTCTTCAGTGATATCTTTTCCAATAAGCGCTTGAGCTACAAAACCGCCTTCGAAATTTTGCCCCATTGAGAAAAAGTGGCCATCATTTTCAACCTCTTTCCAAATAATTCGTGGATCGCAGTACTCTTCAATCACTTTGCGCATTTTTGCTTCGTCGTTTTGGTTTAGCTCTGAGAATATTGAGAATAAATCGTCGAGCTTCTCCTCTCCGCCGCAAATCAGACTCGGGTCTCTAAAAGCGTTCTTCAACGCAGAGCGCGCTTTCCCATCCATGTAGTAGTACCCAAGATACTCGAATACTTGATAGTAATAAATAAAAGCAAATCGCGGCTCGCTACGAGCAGCAACATTAAGCAAACCTAGAACTATGTCATCTATTGGCGCTGCAATCAGGCACGAATCAGGAAAAACTGTTTCAATCATTCGTACTGGTGGGTGTTCGTCACATTTTTCCGATATTTGCTTGACTCTAATCGTCGGAGATTGTCGGTCGTAGTAACACATCAAAAAATTAATGTGGTGTGCAAGTTTCTCAAGATTTACACCTTCAAAACCATTTGTAGCCGTAATACAAAAGTTACAGGGGACCTTCCCTTCAAAATATTCTTTTTGGCCTGGCTTAAGTTCATTTTCTGGTTTCTGAGCATCCCTGAACATGATTAGCTGCCACATCGACCGTTCATTCGAATCAGTTGGCAATCGCTCAAAATGGCGAGCTAAACGCATAAAGCGCTCTGATGGCCGCGCAAACTCACATTCATATGTTCTAGCTTCAAAATGAAAAGAAAATTTACGACCTATTTGGGTGCTTGACGCTTCACCCTCGGGCTTCAAATACCCATAAGCAATTTCCATCCGGTTTAAATCCGAATGAAAAATTGCGTCGAACTTAGGATTAAATACAAGTTTATTTAAATCTTGGATGAATTCATGTTCATCAGTAGAGACTTTGATTCGAGAGTCTTCAACTCCCCAAGGTGAATCAATATGAAGCGTAGACCCATCTTCAAGAACTACTTTGCTATGTGGATTATTCGAAAGAAATTCCGACAAGACAATATCGCAATAACTTTCTTTTGTTTGTTCTGCCACGGCTATCTCCTAGGATCAAAGGGTCAACATCACATTACATTTCGCTCCGCATCCTAGCCCGCCCCACACCCTGCACCAAGTAGAAATTTGGCCTATATATTTTCTAGCCCTTCCTCACCAAGGAATCACCACCCCATCATTCCCGATGAACTTCCCCGTATCCGCAAGCGTGAGTCCGTCTATCACCTTGCGCAGGTCGCTCACGCTTTGCTCGACGGTGATCATTGCGTTGGGGCCGCCCATGTCGGTCAGCACCCAGCCGGGGTTGAAGGCCACTGAGGTGATACCCCGATCTTTCAAATCCACCGCGAGACTCTTCACCACCATGTTGGCGGCGGCTTTGCTGCTGCGATACAGGTAGCTGCCGACCGCCTTCTTTTAGCACTCATCGAACAACATGCACAGGCATCAAAATCGGGAGCGGTTTGCCATGGTTGCATACCAGTACAAGCCGCATGCCAGCAGCATGAGGAATGCCAGCAGGCGCAGCGCAAGATCCATATCGACAGCACTGATCACCATGGCGATCAGCAAGGGGCCGAGTGCGCGGGCCAGCATGGCGGGGGTGGAGATGGCTGCGAGGATCGTGGCGTAGAGATGTTTGTCGAATAGCTCGGCTACGATGGCGCCTCGTACCACTGTCATGACCCCGTTCGATAGCCCATAAAGTACGGCAAAGCCGAAGACCAGCCAGGCCTGATTGTCCATATACAGGAGAAGAGTCAGGCTAGAGCTCAATGTGCACAAGGCAATTATTCCGATAGAGGCGGTATCCAGTCTATGTGCAATGCTTAGTTCCAGCATCCTGCCCGCCACCTGCATCGGGCCGATGAGCGTGAGCGCGAGCATCGCCATGTCCACGGGGATGTTTTTGTATGCCATCAATAGTTGCGCATGGGAAGCGATTGCCGCCGTAGCTATCGCGGCGAGGGCGAATGCGGCCGCCAGCAGGACGATGGAGCGATTGTTTGATGCCAAGGGACTTCGGCTTTGAGCCTTGAGGTCAGCCCCATGCGGCTTGGCATGCAAGGATGCATGGAGCGGAAAACATATCAGCAGATGCATCGCCGCATAAACCAGCAATGCCACACGCCAACCCAGTTCGCCGACCAGCCATGCAGTCAGCGGCCAGAACAGTGTGCTGGCTAGTCCGCCGACGATGGTGATGAAGCTGATCCCGCGTTTGAAATGCAGGCCATCGATTTCACGCAATGTGGAGAATGCCGCTTCGTAAAGCGTCATCGCCATGGCGATGCCTGCCAGCAGCCAGCCGCACTGGAATGCGATGAAATCCTTGCTGGAGGCGATGATGAGGAGTGCCAGGCTCGCAATGATCGAACCCGATGCCATGACAGCACGCCCGCCATGTTGCTGGATCAGGTGGCCGACATACGGTGTGGCAATGGCGGCAATAAGCAAGGCGAGCGAATACGCGCCGAATATCCGTGCTAGCCCCCAGTCGTTTTCCTGCCGGATGGGGTCAGCGATAAAGGTGATGCCGTAATAGAGCGTGCCCCATGAAATGAGTTGTCCTGCAGAAAGTGCCACCAGCGCGGCCCGTCTGGAACCGCGCCGGTGTGCTGCGCCCGGACTCAGGCGCAGCATGCAGCAGCTTGTCGGGGCGCGGTAGGCAGAGAGCAACCGCAGCCTTCGTCAGAAGCTGGCGCTGCGTTTTGTACCGGTTGGCAGCACCCGCCTGCGGCGCCGTCCTCGGCGAAGTCAGTGGAACACACCCCTGTTTCCGGTAGATCCAGTTGCACATCGTCCGCTGCGGCAAGGTCGCCCGCCATGGCGGCGGCAATCGAACGCACTTGCTCATAGCCGGTCGCCATCAGGAAGGTGGGGGCACGCCCATAACTTTTTGCGCCCGCAATGTAAAAGCCCGCTTCCGGATGGGCGAGTTCACGGTGGCCGTGCGGGCGCACCGTACCGCAACTGTGCACATTGGGATCGATCAATGGCGCCAGTGCAGCGACACTTTCCAGCGCGGTATCAAGCTGCACACGCAGCTCGCGTGTCATCCCGATGTCCGGACGCGAACCGGTGCCCGCCACGATCTCGTCGATGCCGCGGATCGCAGCCTTGGCTTCGTTATCCGCTTCAGACCAGATGGTCAAAGCGCCCTCTTCTTCGCGGATCTCGGCGATACGGAAATTCTCGTGCAAGACCAGTTGCTGGTTTTCGATCAGGGCGCGCAGCTTGAGACCCAATGCACCTCGAGCAGGCAATCCATCCGCTTCGCCGCCGCCGAAGATGCGTGTGATGTTGCTGCCGCGTATGGCCCAGTGGATACGGGTCTGGGGATCAAGCGCCGCCAGTTCCGACAATGCGATCAAACTGCCCGCCGCGGAATGGCCGCTACCGACCACGAGCACATTCTTGCCCAGATAGCGTTCGCGCAAATCGCCCTGAATGTCCGGCATGCCATATTCGATCCTGTCGGCAAACTCGACTTCGCCGATGGCAGGCAAACCGTTTGCGCCGATCGGGTTGGGATGCGACCAGTTTCCGGTTGCATCGATGACGCCGCTCGCGATGAACTCGATCTCCTCCTCGCCTGACCGCGCACGAATGACGAAAGGCGCATGCTCGCGCCCTTGCGTCTTCACCTTGTCATATCCCTTGCGGGTGATCGCGTTCACCTTCGTATTCAGTCTGAGCCGCTCACGGATCGCCGGGGTTGCGGCCAGCGGCCGCAGATACTGCGCGAACAACTCGCCCGCCGAAGGCAGACCATCTGCATCGGGTGCGCTCCAGCCGTTTTCTTCGAGCAACCTTTGTGCGGCTTTGTCGATGTTGTAACGCCAGGGTGAAAAAAGTTTGACCTGGGCGAAACTGCGGAAGCTCATGCCAACCGAATCGCCGGCTTCGATGATCAGCGGCTCAAAGCCGCGCTCCAGCAAATGTGCCGCAGCGGCCAGGCCAACGGGACCGGCGCCGAGCACGGCGATGGGATGTTGCGGGTTCAGTGGGGTATTCAAGATCACTCTCCTTGTCGTTGATGATGGCGGCACTTGTTGTGCCCGCACTCATAAAGACGGAGAGCGATTGAAAAAGACGCAAAAGAATTATCGGCGGCAGCCGCGCTTGGGATCGCGCAACTCGAAACCGACCACGCCATTCTCGCTGGTCTCGATATTGCAACATTCATACAAGCGCTGGCGCAGCTTTTCCCGCCCGCGCTGCACCCGCGACTTCGCCCCCGAAAGCGAAAGGCCCAGCCGGTCGGCAACCAGCTGCTGCGTCAAGCCTTCGATCTCGGACAACACCAGCGGCAGGCGATAGGTCTCCGGCAGGTCGTCAATCAAAGGTTGCAAACAATCGGCCAAGCTGGCGATATGGTCGGGTTGCTGTTCCGGCTCTGCCAGTTCATCTGGCAACGCTTCCATGGGTTTTGCACTGCGGTAATGGTCGGCGATGGCATTGGCGGCAACGCGGTATAACCATGCCGCCACGCTGCCCTGCGACTTGACCGTATGCAACCCCGTGTGCGCTTTCAGCAACACCTCTTGAAGGATGTCATCCACCGCATCGCTTTCGCGCACACGCTTGGCGATATAGCTGCGAAGCCGGGATTTATGTTCCAACCAAAGATCAGTCATGGGTCTTATGCGTAATCAATATTGAAAGGTCTACTTCACCAGGGGATCACTACCCCATCATTGCCAATGAATTTTCCGGTATCCGCAAGCGTGAGCCCGTCTATCACCTTGCGCAGGTCACTCACGCTCTGCTCGACGGTGATCATGGCGTTGGGGCCGCCCATGTCGGTCAGCACCCAGCCGGGGTTAAAGGCGACTGAGGTGATGCCCCGATCTTTCAAATCCACCGCGAGACTCTTCACCACCATGTTGGCGGCGGCTTTGCTGCTGCGATACAGGTAGCTGCCGCCGCTGCTGTTGTCGTCCACGCTGCCCATCTGGCTGGTGATAGTGATGATGCGTTTGAGCTGGCTGCGCGCGATCTGCTCGATGAACGCTTCGACCATCTTCAGCGGGGCCATGGCGTTGATGTTGAATGCGTCCATCCATTCCGCGTAGTCGGTATGGCCGAAGCCTTTCCTGTCGGAAGATGGATACACGCCTGCATTGTTGATGAACAGGTCTATCGCCTCGCCGGAAAGCGTGCGAGACAGTTGTTCGATCAGCGCATGGTCGGTGACGTCGAGCGCATGCACTTCGATCTGGACGGGATACTGCTTCGCCAGTTCGTTCAGCGCATCCGCCTTTCCCAGATTGCGACAGCACGCAATGACACGCCAGCCTGCTGCGGCATATTGTTTGCAGAACTCGAGGCCGATGCCGCGATTGGCACCTGTGATCAGCATGGTTTTCATGTTCGTTCCTTATGGTTTCGAATTATTCGACCTGCTCGGATGACAGGCCGTACTAAGCAGCGATGGCAGCAGATTCGACCACAACCCGGTTCCGCCCGTTGCGCTTGGCGACATACATCGCCTGGTCGGCGCGGTGCTGCATGGCGGAGGTGTCGAGATCTTCGGGTGAGCTTTGTGCGACGCCGATACTCACACTGACCTGCAGGGCGACTGCAGTGGAAGGTAGCTTCAGGACGGATTCACGCAGTTTCTCCGCCAACTCCAGCGCACCCGTCGTATCCGTATCCGGCAGGAATACAACGAACTCTTCACCCCCGATCCGCCCCAGCAGATCGCTCTGGCGAATATTGCGCGCCAGGCTTTCCGAGACGGCCTGCAGTACATGGTCGCCTGTCTCGTGTCCGAAACGATCGTTGATGTCCTTGAAGTGGTCCAGGTCGATGAACAGCGTGGCGCACGTTGACTGGTTGCGCCGGGCGAGCCGGAACAGTTTGTCGCTGAGCGCGTAATAGGCGCGCGAATTCCACACGCCGGTGAGCGGATCCAGATTCGCCAAGTTCTGCAGTTGCCTGTTTTTGGCGGCGAGCTGCGCGTGGTAATTCCTGTTGAGCATGATCAGCGCGTAGGTGATGGAACTGAAGACCAGCAGGCTGAGACTGAATGTGAAGTAGGCGTTGTCCGAGATGGGAGTGAACCCGCCGAACTTGATCGTCGAGATGGTGATGATGGAAAGCGCAGTAACCGCCAGCCCGGCGCGCGCACCCAGCAGCATGTAGGTACACGCCATCAGGATGTAGTACCAGATCATCCTGAATTCATCGGCGACGACCCAGATGACGGCGGTGGTGAATACCACATAGGCCGACAGCAGCCCTACGACTGCGCCCACCTTGAAACGGGACGGTTCGTGCCACATGAAGCGGATGACGCCGACAGAGACCAGCGCATGGACGATGGTCGCGAGGAGTTGTTTCTGCCCCAGCGTGTTGATGCCGGTGAGTTCGAACACCACGAACAGCATGGAGGAAACGATGCTGGCCAGCATCGCTGCATTCAGCAATCTGGTTCGGAAAGCCTGCTCTGCATCGTCTGCCGTGAACTGGATACCGCCGGAAAGGAATTCTACTAATCGCAAAATGACACCTGAAATTTGATCCGCGCCTGGAATGCCGAGCCGTGACCGGAGCTTAGCTCAGAGACGTGCACGTAATCAACCGCACGATACGATCCCCCGCCATCACGCGGCTAAATGTGGTAGTGGGCGCTTATTCCTGACAACTCTATTGCAGGGTTATGCATTCGAACAGATCGCCGAGCGAGTCCATGATGCAGTCCGCTTTATGGGCGGCATGCTAGCCCGTTCTTATCCATGCACCAAGCGGAAAAGCTTATCGCCCGGAAGGCAATCGGTGCACCACAATACTGAGCAGAAATGACCAGCTTCATTCTATCAATGTGCTCAAGACAGGCGCTTCAGGAAATCAACCGCAGTTTTGATTTCGGGACGGTGACGATCAACCTTGCGCGAGGCCACCCATAAATCATTTTGTACTGGCAACGCGGGTTGCCAGAGTATTTTAAGTCGCTTGGCTTTTAACGCTTCAGTACACAAGTAACGAGGCAAGATGCTAATACCCATGCCCAGTTCCACCGCCTTGCGCATCAGCAGCAAGTTTGGCACGACCATACGAGGCTCTATCGCGGGTCGATGATGGAAAGAGATATGCCAGAAGCGCCGAATAATAGGCAGCTCGGCGGCATAGCTGATCCAGTCCTGCATCAACAAGAAATTTTCCACCTCGCTGGGTGTGCGCTTCCCCAATCCTCGCGGGCATTCAAGTGCGGCAGGCGCAACCAGTACAAATTCCTCGGCATCGATCTTGACGTAGTCCAGTTCCTTGTTGCCCAGGTGCTGGCTGACAATCGCAAGATCCAGCCGCCCTTGCATAAGCGACTCGATCAGCGAACCAGTATCACCCAGCTCCACCTGCAAGCGCAGGCGAGCACTACTCAATCTCGCAAGTGCGATCTCACCGAAATACTCCTGGAGTACACCGAGTTTCAGCCCGGGAAAGCTGTTCTTCAAAGGAGGCTGCAATTGTTGCGACAAATTTTCCAGTCCATCCAGAGCGGGCGCCAGACGGCTGTATAGCTGCTGCCCCACTGCTGTGGGAATCATCCTGCGCGCCGTACGCTGAAACAGCGATTGCTGCATGATGGCTTCCAGCGTGGCGATGTGCTGACTGATAGCTGGCTGTGTCAATGCGCGCGCATCGGCAGCGGCAGTTACCGTACCGCTGCGATACACCGCGATGAAACTTCGATACCACTCAAAATTAACCATAAATAAATTTATCTACATTAGGAAAATAGATAATTTTTATTATATTGCCAGGCAACCTATCGTGGCGACCGGAAAACGGATTTCCTGTTTTCTTGAACCTGCAAAAGAGGAGCCTTCATGAGTACCACCAAAGCCATACTATTCATCATCACCAGCTTCAGCGACATGGGTTCCGGTGACCATACCGGCCTGTGGCTGGAAGAGTTTGCTGTGCCGTATCTGGAATTTACCAAGCAAGGTTACGACATCACTGTCGCCAGCCCACAAGGCGGTCGAGCGCCGGTCGATCCGCGCAGCCAAGTCGATGCCGCACAACAGCTGGTGTGGCGCACCGCTTTGAGCAAGCTGGAACATACTGTACCTGTCTCTACTGTTAGCGCGGAAGATTTCGATGCCGTATTCATCCCGGGCGGACATGGCACCATGTTCGACTTTCCCGACAATCCTGCAATCGGAAAACTACTTGCACGCTTTGCCGCGGAGAACAAGGTGATTGCCTCTGTCTGTCATGGCCCGGCCATTTTTTCCGGACTCAAGCTTGATGACGGCAACTACCTGGTGTCAGGCAAGCGCCTGACCAGTTTCACCAACGAGGAAGAAAAATCTGCTGGATACCAGAGCAAAGTGCCATTCCTGCTCGAAAGCCGTTTGCGCGAACAAGGCGCGCTGTTCGTCGCCCATCCAAACTGGGCAGACCATATCGAAGTGGATGGCAAACTCATTACCGGGCAAAACCCGCAATCTAGCCGCAGCGCAGCGTGGGCGGTGATTGATGCGCTTAGCCATTGATCAATGGAGACACACATGAAACAAGCCCTATTCTTCTTCCTGGCCCTGATTGCTGCAAACGCATATGCGGAAGACAAGCTCAAAGTCAGTCTGGCTGATGCCGCCTGGGATGGCAACCACATCCCGGCGGGCCAACAATGCGCCCGCTTTGGCGGCAATGGTTCCACTCCCTTACTCAAAGTGGATCAAATTCCGAATGGTGCCAACGCACTCGTAATGGAATTCAGCGACCAGACCTATCAAGCAATGGACAATGGCGGCCATGGCAAGATCGGCTACCGCATTGCGGCCGGAAAAAATTCCGCAATGATCCCCTCGCTTGCCGGACATAGCTTTGCGTTACCGAAAGGTTTCTTTCTTGTCGAAGCCCAGCGTGCCCCAAACTGGGACAAGGCGGGTGCCTATCTGCCGCCATGCTCAGGCGGCAAGGGCAATGCCTACGTGGTGACGGTAAAAGCAGTAAAGGAAAACGCTGGCAAGGTCAAAGCAACGCTGGCCGATGCCACTATCAGGCTGGGAGTGTATTGAAAGAAACGAATTATGGCCTGCAAAATTGCAGGCCATAATTCGAGTCAGCCATCCCGACGCCATCATATTGCCGACAAGTACATCGACACAGTCAGTTGATCTTCAATATGCCAGGAGCGTCTGAAATCTCATGCAGCTACATCAATCCCAAGGAAGATTTCTTTCCCATCCAGTTCTTTCAGCGTGCTAATAAATCTCTCCCAAGGTTTGGTGTTGATCCCCTGACGATATTTCTCATTCAGCATTTTCATGTAATCAAGGTTATCCGAAGCATACTGGAGCATATCGATATTTTCCTCGGGATCCTGAATATGCCTGCCAAAGACAAGCGCATCGGCCGAGAGCCCTCCCACAGCCATGGCAGCACTTCCCAATCCAGGAATGGTCATCATCAGATGGGTCTCTGCGTCAATTTGACCATTAGCATGTAATTCGTTGCCGACCCTGGCAAGCGTATTGGCTGAAATATCGGAAATATTTATTTTGAGCTGAACCCTTGTATCGGCATTTGCATGTGCCATTTTTGTCGGCGATATGTTTGCGCCCGCACGAGTGCTGGTCATCGTAGTATTTTGAGCACCCACCAAATGCATTGCATTCCCGACTCTGTGTATACCTGTCATTGTTTCCTCCAAGCTAGTAAGAACAGCGTACCGACCTGAATTGCCATATTCATTTCCGCAGCATGGCCATTCATGTCACTCAACAGTAACTATTGCGCCAGCGATCGCATGCGTGGTGCGGCTCAGGAAGCGCTATTTCGCATTCAAAATCAAATTGGATTGCAGACCATTGATATCGAACCCACCGCCGAATTCGACGCCAAGCAATTCATGAGAATTTTTCCAGGATTTCCCATCGTGACTTGCCCAGTATTTATATAAGTAAAGATTCTTCGCAAAGATCACGTGAGATTCGGTTTTGCTCTCAGCAACGAACATCGTGCCGCTTGCTTTGAGTGTGACCGGAATTGAGAACCCCGCCGGATAAAACACGATGTATTCCTCATTCTGTGGAGGCTGACTACCCACATGAATAACTGGCAGGTGCGCGATCTTTTCCGTTGGAATCGGTTGTAACGATGCGCATCCGGTCAAGAAGATCAGGATGACACACACAGTTTTTTTCATAGCCCCTCTCTTCAGGTAATTGCACAAGATAGAAAAACATCGGTATTGAATAGCTCGCTCAAGAATTTAAGCTCCTGTCAGGAGCGCGGCTGCATTAGCCATGCTTCTATAGACGGAGATCTCTTGAAAAAGACGCAACATTTACGCTGCAAGGTAAACATCGAACTCGTCAGGTCTCAATTCCCCATCCGGAGTCAGGCGACGATACACATAAGAAACACATCCCCTAGCCTTCAGGAAAGAACACAAACAATACACACCCTTCCTGCGATTGCGGCACATGCGCGGTTCCCTCCGGGTGGTGAATGAAAGTGCCTGCCGGATAAGTGTTCTGACCGTCACAGAATGAACCCGACACCACGAATACTTCTTCCGCCCCCGGAAAGTGGACATCCAGTTCCGGATAGACAGCCCCAGGAGCAATCTCAAACATGAGCGCCTTTCGCCCGTCTGGCCGAGACCACAGCAGGCGCGAGCTAAAGCCCGGATGAGCGAGAAGCTTAGGTTCGACGTCTTGCCAATGCTTGGCGACAACGCCTTCCAGGTTTAATTTATGAATGACATTGGACATAACAATTGTTGGGTTCCTTGAATGATTGTGGGTAGCATGCATCTCAAACAGATTTGAAAATATTCAGGTTCGAAATCTCATAATTTCTGCTCTGTCGATCTGGCCAACGCTTGCCGATGCATGACCCGGATATATCCCCGGCCGGTCTGAACGATCCGGTCGGCAACCAGTTTGCGCAGGAGTTTGGCGACCACCTCGCGTGTGGTGCCGAGGTGTGCGGCCAATTCGCTCTGTGTCATGCGCAATTCTCCTTCGGCCTCCGAGCGCATCAGGATGAACTTTGCCAGTCGCGCGTTCAGGTTCAGGGTGTGCACATGTTCCAGTTCTTCCATCAGCCTGAACACCAGCACTGATAGTGCATGCACAGTGAGGTTCTGGATGGAGGGTTCGTTCTGGAACAGGGTGCGGTAGGTGAGCGAGGGGATGACGCCAACGCTGGTGTCCGGCTCGGCCTGCACCCAGGCCGGGTATTTCAGGTTGTTGAAGATACAGTTCAACGCAAGGATGCACACTTCGCCAGGGTTGATGAAATACAGCGTAGCTTCGTTGCCGCCCGGTGAGATGGAATAGACGCGCAATCGTCCGCTCACTACGACATAAGCGCCCGAGACGCTGGTGCCCTTGTTGATGATCGTCTGCGCTTCGGCGAAGCGGTTGAGCTGCATGCCGCATTCGAGCATCTGCCGGCCGCAAGCGGAAAGTTCGCGGAATATCGCCAGCATGCGCAATTCGCCTACTGATGCCACATCCTTCACTTCGTACCTCCTGCAATGTCATGGTTGCCTGATGCGTGCAGCCAGCGATTCACTGCTGAGTGAATTCAGAAATGCGACGACATCCTGCACATCGCGCTCACTCAACGGCTCAGGCCCGACACGGGTGATGGTCTTGTCCCGCGCAGACCACTCGACCCTGCGCAGGCCGCCTCCATCTGCCACGACCTGCCTGCCGCGCTGCACGGTCGCCATGATACGCACCGCCTCGGCCAGGCTGTCAACGCTGCCGTTATGGAAATAGGGCGCGGTGAGCGCGACATTGCGCAATGAAGGGATGCGCCAGATGCCCTGACTGCTGCCTTGCCGGTTGGCACCGACATCCTGCGTCAGTGCATAGCGCCCGGTGTAGCCGTTCTCCTTGAACACCGGGAACAGACGCTGCACGGTCTGCGCGGACTCGAACAGGCTGGCGCCGCTGAAGTTGGGGCCAGAATGGCACTGTATGCAGCCTAGCGACTGGAACAACTCCATGCCGCGCAACTGCGCCGCGTTCAACGCCGAGGCATCGCCACGCACGAAGCTGTCGTAGGGGGCATCCGGCGTGATGAGCGTGCGTTCGTAGGCAGCGATGGCGGCGGTGATCTCGCGCATGGTGATCGGCTTCCCGGCGCCGAAGACGCGCGCGAATGCTGCGCGATAACCCGCATCCTCACGCACCCGCTGCTCCAGCAAATCTGGTGATGGCATGCCCATCTCTTTCGGGTTGAACGGCGGCCCGCCCGCCTGCTCTTCCAGTGAACGTGCGCGACCATCCCAGAACAGCACGGACTGGAACGCAGCGTTCAAGACCGTTGGCGCGTTGCGGCTGCCCGTCTGACCGCCGATACCCAGCGAGGTGCGTCGCCCGTCCGTTCCCGCGCCGCGCTTCACCTCATGGCAACTGCTACATGACACGGTGCGATCCAGCGACAGCCGCGGATCGTGGAACAGCTTCTCGCCCAACGCGACTTTCTCCGGCGTGGTCGGATTCCAGTCCGGAGCGGGGGCGACCTGTGGCAGCGCCTGCCAGACATAGGGTTTCCGCGCGGTGGTCGGCACGACACGATAGTCCGTTTGCATCGCCGCGATCGGTTGCGCCGCAGCCGATGCCGGGCGGATAAACTGTGCCGGGTAATGCGTCAGCATGGCGACGATGGCCAGCTTGATGGAGAACGCTACCATGCCGGAACCGAGCATCAGCGTCATCATCCATTTTCGCGCGGGGGCGAGACCGGCCATGGGACCAAGCTCAAAATGCATCATCAGCAACAACACCGCAAAACCGATCACCAGCAGCGCGATGCCGACATTCATGAAGCTATCCAACCCTGCATGCATGATTTCCTCCCCGATACGTATTCGATACGCAACGAGGCTATCAACACCGCCTGGCATGTTCTGTATCAATTGCTACACAGGCTGTTCCGCAACTTCACTCGCTGCGTAACCATTGCTACGGAAACCCGAAGGGATGTTCGCTAACTTGCCGACCGCTACACCGTCGTAGCGACAACCACAGGAGGACACCATGCAAGCGATGCGCTTTTTCATCGACACCCACGACCGCAACAACGGCACCTTCCCCGAGAATATCTCCATGGAGGAATTCGAGAAGTTCTATGCGCTATACGAAGAAGCCTGCTACGCGGAGAACGTCGTCCCCATCCGGCTGCACGTGAGCTACGAAGGCGGGCGCGCGTTCTGTCTGAACATGGCTACCGATGCCGAAGCCGTGCGCCGCGCGCATGAGCGTGTCGGCCTGCCTTTCGACAGCATCAACGAAGTCACCACCGCGACACCGGGCGACACCTTCTTCAGGCGGCCGAAAATCTGATCAAGGGAAACAAGGAAAGGAAATTCAGGAAATACCTGAGTCGATTTCTTGCAGTCATTCATTTCCCGGTCAACTGCGCCAGCCTGTATTCCACCATCCTGATGACCAATGTCTTGGGTATGGGCTGGTTCAGGGGAAGCTGCACCGAGCCTTTGGCGGTTTTGTAGCCCGCCAATTGTTCGGCGAATGCTTCTATCACGGCCGGATGCGGATAGAAACCGACATGTTTGGCGTATCCAGCGATCATGATCTGCCGGTCGCGCTTACCGCCTTCGACCAGCGCGAAGGCCGGGATGTTGTAGTTCATGAGCTCTGTCACTTCAGGGGCGGCCTGCCATATGCAGGCACGCAATTCTTCGAGTGCACGTTGTGACTCCGGGGGCTGGTTGGCGATGTATGCATCGACCTCTGCCGATCTCTTGTTCATAGTTTCCCCTGATGCCTGATGAGACTAGCGATCACTTCGCCATCCATCTATTGCCGCTTGCGTGTTGACGCGAATCGCTCGCCAAGGATAATGCGCCATCCGCCCTTTGCGGGACAATGCTGCGACTTACTTTCACGACGAACACCCAGACATGAACGAATTCGATTTCACCATTCCTCCTGCCAAATCCACCTACGACACAAAAGATGCGTTGAAATTTTTCCAGTCGGCTGGCGAAACAATAACTGTCGCCACCGGTAAAACGCTGTTCAAGGAGAACAGCAAAGCCAACGCGCTGTTACTGCAAAAAGACAAGATGTATTACCTGCTGGAGGGCGGTGTCGAGTTGACGGTGGACGGCAACCCTGTGGGGCTGGTGCGCGCGGGCGAGTTGTTCGGCGAAATGACGCTGATCACCGGCTTGCCGCGCACGGCGACCGCTAAGACCCAGACGGATTGCCGACTCATCATGCTGGACAAGGATCAGCTTCAGGCTGCGTTGCATGCCTCGCCCGAGTTCGGGCTGTTGCTGATGAGCGTCATGATCATGCGGCTGCGTGACTCGATCACGCAGTTGAATGCACAGGGCGGAGGAAGTGAAACGAAGCTGAAAGACTCCGCCGTGTTCGACAAGAAGCTATTGAAAGAACTGACGAACGAATTCGACCACAGCGCGCGCATTCGCTACCCGGCGGGCAAACGCATCATCGAGGAAGGCCAGATAGGCGCGCTCATGTACGTGGTGCTGAGCGGAACGGTGGAGATCGCCGTTCAGAACAATGTCGTGGGCACGATTGGAACAGGCGGTATGCTCGGCGAGATGGCGTTGATCTCGCGTGCGGAGCGCCTTGCCAGCGCCACCGCCATCACAGACTGCGAACTGCTGGCGATCAGCCGCGATGTGTTCCTGGACATGGTCAGCACACATCCCAAGTTCGCCGTCTCGCTGCTTGGCGCTGTCGGCCAGCGCGCTCACTTCGTGGCGTCGATGCGAACTTAAAGGCTCGGGATTCACCCCCGCGACCTTGAGCCAGCTTTAGCGCTCAACGATTCAGCGCTGAACCTCGTACACGGACTGCAAGAAGCCGAAGGGGTAGGCTTGTGACGACACGAGCTGGAGCGCAATGTCAGCACTGGATTCACCGAACAGCGAGCGCCCCTGCCCGATGAGAACGGGGATGGTGGTGATCGTCAGGTCGGTGATGAGTCCTTCCCGCAGAAAGGACTGAATGAGACGGCCCCCGTCGATATACAAACGGCTGTAGCCGAGTTCGCGCGCGCTGGCTACCAATCCGCTCGGGGCCTCTGCCATGAGGCGTACTGTTTCGGGTAGATGTGCTGGCAAGTACTTAAGCGTTTGACTGACAACCCAGACAGGTTTGTCCTCGTAAGGCCAATCAGCGAAGGTCAGCACCTTTTCAAAAGTGTTTCGCCCCATCACGATCACATCGACCGACGACATGAAATCAGCGTAGCCACAGTCCTCACCAGACGGCACACTTTCATTCGCTTTTTCCAGCCAATCTATCGAGCCGTCAGGCCGTGCGATAAAGCCATCGAGTGAAGTAGCAACAAAGACAGAACAGCGAAATCCCATATGCTTCCCTTTACTTCACCAGCTTGGAGATCTGCTTGAACACATCCGTCCCCGCGACCTTGAGCCACTGAAACACCACCGATTCGGTGCTGGTCGGCACGGCTCCGGCGAGCACCATCGCTTCGATGGCGGTGTCGCGGTTGGCGGAGGAACGGCTCATCACTGCGTCTTTCACGATGTGGACGACGAAGCCTTCATGCAGCAGGTCGAGCACGGTCTGCAATACGCAGACATGCGTTTCCATTCCGCACACCACGACTTGTCTGCGGCCGCTCTTGCGCATTTGCGACATGAAGTCTTCGTTGCCGCAGCAACTGAAGCTGATCTTTTCGTGGAAGGTGGCCCCCTCCATCTTTTCTTTCAGCACTTCGAGTGTGGGGCCGAGACCTTTTACGTATTGCTCGGTGACGACCACCGGCACGGTCAGCGCTTGGGCGCTTTCTAGCAGGATGCCGCTGTTCTTTACGACGCGGTGTAGTTCGCCCTGTTCCATGGCGGTGCTGAGACGTTCTTGCACGTCGATCACCAGCAGCAGGGATTGTTCGGCTTGCAGACGGAATTTATCCGGGGATGACATGGCGTTTCCTTTTACTTGGTTCGAGGTGTGGATTATGCAGCTTGCGACCCCGTTACAGATCGACACATTCGAACAGATCACCGAGTGAGTCCATGATGCAGTCCGGCGCGTGGACAACGTTCTCTTCGCAGCCTTTTCTGTACTTGCCTGTTCTGACCAGGATGCCGCGCATCCCCGCTTCTTTGCCCCCGCCGACATCCGTTTCGATGTCGTCGCCGACCATGGCGACAGCCGAGGCCGGCAGTTGGAGTGATTGCAGGGCAAGCTCGAAAAAGCTCTGGCTTGGCTTGCCGATCACGTGCGCCTGTTTCCCGCTGACGTACTCCAGCCCGGCCACGAATGCGCCGATGTCCACTTGCAGTCCGCTTTCCCCCTGAAAGAACTTGTTCTTGTGCATGGCGATCAGTTCGGCGCCGGCATGCAGTTGCGCGAAGATCTTGTTGATGAGCGGATAGCTCCAGGCGGCACCGATGTCGCCGACCACCACATAATCGGGGCGCTCATCGTTTTGGGGGAAGTCGGAGAATTCCGGTAGCACACTGTCGCGCACGACCGGGTTGATGCTCGGCATACCCTGGTTCTTCAGGAACTGGACGGTAGCCGTGATGGGACTGAAGACTTCGCCTTCGTGCACATCGAAGCCGAGGCGCTGGAGTTTCTCAAGTACGGAGGCTGCGGTGCGGGTGGTGGTGTTGGTGAGGTAGCGTCGCGGGATGCCCTCTGCGGCGAGTCGTTCGATCACCCCCTGCGCTCCCGGCACGGGTGTGTCGGCGACGTAGAGCACGCCGTCGAGATCGATCAGCAGGCCGCGGATGTCGCTTAGCTTTTGCATGACTCAGACACACTGCTGTGGAAAGAACATGATCGGGCGCTCCTCTCATCCTCACTACACGGTCGTATGCTATGCCGTTCTCTTCCATGCTCCAAGCGGAAATCGGATGCTTCGACGGAAGGCTGGCGATGCCTCCCGCCTATTGAACACTAAACGGAATACGGCGCCGCTGCCCAGCCTTGCACCAGTGCCGCTTCGGTGTCCGGCAGATAGCTGAAGCCGGATTCCAGATCGCGCACCACGGCGTAGGCGACGGCGGGCGGGGTGATGGTGTTGGAGACGAGGTGGAAATACCAGGCGGAGGGATAGCCGGCCGCGCGGTCGAAGGCTTGCAACTGGTGCGACATCTCGACGCCGGAGAGTTCGGCGTTCCAGTGGAACGATTTGAGTTCACGCGCGTGGCGCGACACCAGCGAGGCGGATACGACCGGGTTACGGTAGCGGTCCAGATGTTCGCGCAGGCCGACGACCCAGTGGTCGCAGAAGTGGTCGCGCGTGGCGGCGCTGCTGTGCGACCATTCCTTGAGCAGGCGCGGCAGACCGTTGTCGCGCCCGGTCGCCAGTCCCACGCGGGCGACGGTCTGCTTCATGTCGAGCAGGCGGCGGAATTTGTAACGCGGCGAACCCACGGCCTGCCCTTCGAGCAGCTGCGGCAAGATGGGGTCGATGAGTTCCTGCATGTCTTCGGGCAGCGCATCCTGATCGATCAATTCGCGGTCCAGCACTTCCTGCAGTTCTTCCACTTCCAGTTGCATGAAGTCGGAGGGCGCCGGGCCGTAGGCGCAGACGAAATAATGCGTGCGGCCGGAATGACGGGTGACTTGCAGGCCCTTGTCGAGATAGCGCTCGACCAGCTCGCCCATGTCGCCGCCGCAGGCTTCCAGCTCGCTGCGCGCCCAGCGCTCCAGTTCGTCGGTGATGCGGTCGCCGTTCGGCGCGATGACACCGCCGGGGCGATACCAGCCGCCACGGTTCAGGGCATATTCAAAGGTGCAGCCGGGATGGATGCTGTTGGCGATCTCCATCAGTCCGGCGTGGTGCGGGCGTGGCGACAATGCCTCGATCTTGCGCGCAAGTTCTAGCAGCGCTGTGTCGTCGGGCGTAATGATCGTCATTTCTCGTCTCCCATCAAGTATCCATTCAATCGCTGGCGCACCACTGCGCGCACGTCAGGCTCGGCATCGTCCACTAGTTCGGCGATAGACTCAAGCGGCGCATGCTCCGCCGCACGAAGTCTAACAACCCAGTCTTCGTCGTGCAGCATCTTCACCGCATCGTCCGGCAACACGCGCTCGGCCACGATGCGCCGTACTTCCACGTCCTCATCCTGCGCCATGCGCCCCAGCGCGAACGGCGGCAGACGGCGTGCCACCACCTTGCGCACCTCGCGTTCCTCGTCGTGCGCCATCTTCGGCAATTGGCCGTGCGGCAGGCGTTTCGCCACCTGCATGCGCACCAGATAGTCTTCGTCGTTCTGCAATATGCCCAGCTTCTCCGGTGCCAGCCTGTCCGCCGCCGTCATGCGCACCTCGCGGTCGGTGTCGTGCAGATAGTCGTCCAGTTCGTCGATGGGCAGGCGCATCACCATCACGCGGCGCACCACCTCGTCTTCGTCGCGCGGCAGCGGGCGCAGCGCTTCCAGCGGCGCGTGCTGGGCGGCGATGGCGCGCCGCTCCCAGAAGGCATCGTGCAGATAGCCTTCGGCGAATTCCTTGTTGCGGCGCAGGAAGCGGTCGATCTGCCGACCGCTGTGCGCGGTCACGCAGATATCGCCCGGCACGCAGCGGCCTTCGGCCAACAGCGCGCGATGCGGACAAGTCGCGCAATCCGCAAGGGCGACCGGTGGCGATGCCTCCGTGGAACGTTCCGGCATGTGGGTTCCTGCTTTCAAAATAGACATCGCCTGAATGAGTGCAACACCCGTGCCAATCTGCACGCCATGTTACAAACCCATTGCAGACAGTGGGTTACGGCCAACCAGAAAAAGGGAGAGGGCGGTTTTGTCGCAAATACTACAGGCGATTTCATTCAATCCAGGCTTTTGCGTAACACCGTCATGTGCGAGGCCTCGAAACCGAGTGCACGGTAGAAATCCAGCGCGGGCGTGTTGTCGCGGTCGGCCAGCAGGGTGACGCGTGTCATACACTGCTCGCGCGCCCAGCCCAGCACGTGCTCGATGAGCTTGCGCCCCAGACCGCCGCCGCGTTGCGCGCGGCTGACGATCACGTCTTCCAGCAGCAGCACTTTGCAACCTTCCGCGGTGCTCACGGTAATGAGCGCGTTCGCCATACCGGCCACCTTGCCGTCCACGCGCAGCACGAACAGCCTGCCGAGTTGCGGTTCGTCCAGAATGAGTTGCAGGCCGCGCAACTGTTTGTCGCGCTCGGGCGTGAAGTCGCTTTCCAATGAGAACAGTTCCGTGAGCAGGTCTGCGAGTTGCGGCAGGTCTTGCTCGGTAGCGAAATCGATCACCACGCTCATGACATCAACGCCACGCTCTTCACCTGCGCGCACACGAACATGCCTTCTACCAGCGCAAGATGATCGCGCGAGCGGCGCGTGATGCGCGACAACAGCATCTGCTTCTCGCCCACACGCAGCTTCACCATCACCTTGTCTGCGCCTTCATCGCTGATCTCTTCGATGCGGGCATTGAGGATGTTGTTGATACTGCTGCCATACGGGGCCTGGGTGGCGATGCTCACGTCGCGTGCCAGCACACGAGCGCGTACATCGCTGCCGAACGGCTGGCTGATTTTCCCCACCCACAGTTCGCCCCCCACGAAATCCACCCGGGTCAGATGATATTTCTCGTCCTGCTGCGCGATGATCGCTTCGATCACTACACCGGCATCGTCGAAATGTGCGGTGGGCAGATCGAGGCGCGACAAGGTTTCGTGCACATCGCCGCTGGCGATCACCTTGCCGTTTTGCAGCAGCACCAGATGATCGGCGAGTCGCGCCACCTCGCCCATGTCGTGGCTGACATAGAGCATGGGGATCTGCAGCTCGCGGTGAAGGCGTTCGAGGTAGGGCAGGATCTCCTGCTTGCTCTGCGTGTCGAGCGCGGACAGCGGCTCGTCCATCAGCAGCAGTTCGGGGCTGACCAGCAGCGCGCGGCCGATGGCGACGCGCTGGCGTTCGCCGCCGGACAGGCTGGTCGCATCACGCCGGTCCACCAAGCGTGAAAGCCCCAGCCAGTCGATGACCTGCTCCGGCTGCACCTTGCGTTGTGCTGCCGCGATGCGCTGGTAGCCGTATTCCAGATTGGCGCGCACCGATAAGTGCGGGAACAGGCTGGCCTCCTGGAAAACATAGCCCAGCGGCCGCTTGTGTACCGGCATGAAGGTCGTCTCGTTCTGCCACGGCTCGCCGTTCACGCGCAGCCAGCCCTGCCCCTGTTCCAGTCCCGCGATGCAGCGCAGCAGCGTGCTCTTGCCGGAACCGGATGGGCCGAACAGCGCGGTGACGCCGACCGGCGGCGCGCTGAACTGGGCATCCAGTTCGAAGCTGCCTTGCTGCATCTTGAGGTGTACGCGCAACCAGCTCATCGCGCCCCCTTGGCCCAGTTGCCGCCCACGCGATACAGGCCGAGCAGCACCAGGAAGGAGAACAGCACCATGCCGCCCGCCAGCCAATGCGCCTCGCTGTATTCCATCGCTTCGACGTGGGTGTAGATGGCGACCGAGAGTACCTGCGTCTCGCCGGGAATGCTGCCGCCCAGCATCAGCACCACGCCGAACTCGCCGACGGTGTGCGCGAAGGCGAGGATGATCGCGGTGAGGAAACCGGGGCGCGCCAGCGGCAACGCGACGCTGACGAACCTGTCCCACGGCGTGGCACGCAAGGTCGCCGCCACTTCCATCGGGCGTTTGCCCATCGCTTCGAAGGCGTTCTGGATGGGCTGCACCGCGAACGGCAGCGAGAACAACACGGAGCCGACCACCAGACCGGCAAAGGTGAAGGGCAACGCGCCGATGCCGATGGCGCGCGTGATCTCGCCCACCATGCCTTGCGGGCCCATCATCAGCAGCAGATAGAAACCCAGCACGGTCGGCGGCAGCACCAGCGGCAGCGCGACCATCGCCGCCACCAAGCCTTTGTACCAGCTGCGGCTGTGCGCCAGCCACCAGGCCAGCGGTGTGGCGATGCACAGCAGCACGAGCGTGGTGATGCTCGCCAGCTTGAGCGTGAGCGTTACGGCTTGCAGGTCTTCGGGGGTCAACATGTTTTCCTTACTCTCTTTCTACTCCGTCACGGAAGTTCGTAGCCGTAGCTACGGATCACGGTCGCCGCTTGCGGCCCTTTAAGGAAGTCGAGGAATGCTTTGGTCGCGTCTGCATCTTTCGCACTCGACAGCATCACCGCGCTCTGTTCGATGGGATTGTAATAGTGCGACGGCACGACCCACCATGAACCTTCCGTCACCTTGCCGCCCTTGGTGATCTGCGACAGCGCGATGAAACCCAGTTCCGCATTGCCGCTGGCGGCGAACTGGTAGGTCTGCGTAATGTTTTCGCCGCGCACCAGTTTCGCTTGCAGCACTGACCACAGACCCAGTTTTTCCAGCGTCTCCTGCGCGGCGCTGCCATACACCGCCAGCTTGGGATCACCGATGGAAAGTTTGTTGAATCCGCCTTTGCGCAGTACCGCGCCTTTGTCATCCACCAAGCCCGGCTGCGCGCTCCACAGCACCAGTTTGCCCAGCGCATACACGAAGCGCGAACCGTTCACGGTGAGCCCGTCGCCGTCCAGTTTCTTCGGCGTTTTGGTGTCGGCCGCGATGAATGCATCGTAGGGTGCGCCCTGTTTGATCTGCGCGTAGAACTTGCCGGTGGAGCCGAAGCTCAAGCTGACCTTGTGTCCGCTCGCCTGCTCGAACAGCGGCACGATCTCCTGCATCGGCGCGGTGAAGTTCGCCGCCACCGCCACGCGCACTCCGCCCGCCTGCGCCACTTGCGCCATCATCAACATCGCGCCCAACAAACCCAGTTTTATCGATTTCATTTCCTGCTCCTTATGCAGTGACTGCCAGAATGATGTGCGACGCTTTGATCAACGCCGCCGCTTTTACGCCTTCCTTCAACCCCAGTGATTTGATGCTGTCGTTGGTGACGATGGCGGCCACGCTCTTGCCGCCCGCCAGCTCGATGACGACTTCGCCGTTCACCGCGCCTTCCTGGCAGCGCACCACCGTGCCGTGCAATTCGTTGCGCGCGCTGGTCTTGAAACCTTCCGAGGTAGTCACGATCACCCACGGCGCTTTCACCAGCGCATACGCCTCGCCGCCCACCTTCAAACCCAGATGCCCCACACTCTCGTTGGTGATCACCGAAGCCAGCGTGTCGCCGCTGCCGATGTCCATCACTACTTCCGCGTTGATCTGTCCCAGCTTGATGCTCTTGATGGTGCCGAGGAACTGGTTGCGCGCACTCGTCTTCATGTCGAATCTCCTGATCATTTGGTAGTACTCATCGAAGTCGTCCATCACTTCGGACAGTCGCTTCAGCACTTGTTCGCGCTCCTGCTCCAGTCGGCGATAGGCGCCCGCCACCCGGCGGCCGTAGCTGGTCAGCGTGGTGCCGCCGCCTTTAGCCCCGCCGGTCTTGCGCTCCACCAGAGGTTGCTCGGAAAGGTTGTTGATACTTTCCACCGCTTCCCACGCCGCCTTGTAGCTCATGCCCATGGCACTCGCCGCCGCCGAGATGGAGCCGGTCGCATCGATACGTTCCAGCAATTCCAGATGATCCCAGCGCCGCCCGCGGGCGATCTTCAGTTTTGAGACGGCGCTGCCGTCGGTCTGTTTCGCTGCTTTGTCCGCTGCTGTCTGAGCCATGCTGTCCTCACTCGTTATCACTTGCGCCACCTAACGCTATGCAAAAGGGATGCCAGCGCAACTCTGCTTAGTGCAGAGCCCGCTGCACTGCGGGTATCGGCGCATCGCCCCGTTTAGCGGTATGCGCGCTGTCTCTTCAAAGCTGTAGGATTTTGCACAAATTGGCGTTTTCGTTACATCCTTTGGTACATAACGAATACTAGCGCAAGCCCGATGCATCAAGCCCACTCCAAAAGAAAACGGGCACCGAGGTGCCCGTTATTGATAGTCGCCACACGATGTTTTCAGTAGATCCCGGGGATCAAGCGATAGCGTACACGTCGTGCATAGTCTCGATAGCCCGGCAATTCTTCCTGCAGGGTTCGGTCTTCAAGTGCGGTTCTGACCACGGCGATGATCAATGCCACCCCCGCAGGAATCAGTGTCCATAACGAGTTCAGCGCAAGGACGATACCGAACAGCGCAAGAATATTGCCGGCATAGCCCGGATGTCGCACGAACCGGTACGGGCCGCTGTCACACACCACATGCCCTCGTTCCGTCTGAATGCGTACCACGCTGGAGAAGAAGCGGTTCTCTGCCAACGCCCATGAAGCGAAGGCGTATCCGAGCGTGATCAAAACGAAGCCGACCAAGATGAGCCACAGCGGGAATTCGGAGGACCAGTGATAACGATGGTCCAGCCCGGCGACGATGACCAATGGGAACCCGATACTCAACGCCATCAGTGGCGCGAGTACTTTGTCCCAGGCTTTTGCGTTCTGGATATTTTCGACATTCTGTCTTTCGGCCATCAATCCGGGATGGCGTTGCTCCGCCCAGATGCGCCCGCCTACACCCGCGGCCATGATCAGCACGGCGTACAGCCACGCCTGCCACCAGCCGATCTCACCACCGCAGATGAACAGGAGCAGCGGGATCATGAGGTACACCACGATCATTCTGACCCACTGGCGAAGGGAGGCGGCTGCTTCAAGTGCCATGGTTTTGTGCCCTGACACTCAAGGGAAGGAATAACCGTAGCCGCGCATCACTGCGCGCGCTTTATCGCTCTTCATGAAGGAAAGAAAATCCTCGGCCGCTTGCACGTCTTGTGCGCCGCTCAGCAACACCGCGCTCTGGCGAATCGGGGTGTGCATGGTCTCCGGCACCAGCCACCATGAACCGGTGTTCACTTTGCCGTCGCGCATCACTTGCGACAGCGCGATGAATGCCAGCTCGGCGCGCTCGGTGGCGGCGAGCTTGTAGGCTTCCGTCACATCGTCGCGCTTGTCCAGTCTGCGCTGCATGGCATTCCACATCGTCAATTCGGAAAGCGTTTCTTTTGCGGCTGTGCCATATGGTGAATAGCGCGGATTGGCCATGGCGAGTTTGACGAATGCAGCCGTGTTAAGCACTTTACCTTTATCGTCCACCAGGTCAGGCTGCACACTCCACAACACCAGCCGCCCGACGGCGTAGACAAAGCGCGTGCCGCCGACCGCGAGGTCAACCTGCATCAACTTTCTGGGGATCTCCTCGTCGGCGGACAGCAGCACGTCGAACGACGCGCCTTTTTTGATCTGCGCATACAGCTTGCCGCTGGCACCCGGCGTCAACTTCACCGTATGCCCGCTTTGTTTGGCGAACAAGGCCGCGATGCGCTGCATCGGCTCGGCCATGTCGGCCGTCACCGCCACATGCACTTCTGCAGCGTATGCAGGCATGACGAAAAGACAGGACAGTGCGAGATATGCCGCCCATCGAACGCAATATTCATTGATCTTCATCATTCGCTCCAGCACAAGGTGAGACACATGATAACAAGCCGGCCGGCTGACGACCGCTTTGCTTGAATCAATTCCTCTCGCGGCTTCAAGCACGTTGACCGGCTGCAGCGGGGCGAGTAGCTTGCAAGCACTTCTTCGCGTCCGGACATGCCATGCATCCGTACAGACCCGCCGCCATCCTGCTGGGCTTCATCCTGCTGCTAAGCGGTTGCCGTAGCGCAAGCGAATGGCGGCATACCGAGATCGTCCCTATCCAACCGGGACAAACCATCCAACTGCGCGTCGCGCATGCGATCAATGATCGTTTGCCGCGCATGACACCGGAACAGTTGAACACCTTGCTGGCGGCAACGCGAAAGACAGCGCTTGAGCATTTCGGCGTGCATCTTGAATTCAGCACGGTGACGGAAACTTCTGTCGATGCCGTACTGGCACTCATCCCGCCCAGAGTTCTGCAAGCACGCTTGAACGAGATCTACGATTTCAAATCCGGCACGGGCGATCGCAAGCAACTGGTCAGCGGCATCCTGAACACGCTGCATGAGCGCAAGACGAAACTGGCTGAGGCGCTCGCCTATGCACGACCTTACCTGCCCGACGCAGCCGATCCGAAGTCACTAAAGGAATTCGCAAACCTGTTAGCCGATGTGATGCTGGTGCGGCTGGACGACTGGCGCGCGATCAAGGCGCTCGATGGCAAGCCGGTGCTGGATGACACGGCACGTAACGAGTGGATATTGTGGGATACCGTCGGCTATGGCGAACTGCCCTATGATCTGGTGATCACCAATCAGTTGGTGGCGAGTGCGGAATACACCGCAGTTGAAGTGCATACCGCGATACGCGGCGGCCTGACCACCGGCACCACCACCTTCAGCCGCACGTCACCCTACGGTTCGTTCGTGTTCTGGAGCACATTCCCGTTCACCGACACCTCGGCGCAAAGTCATACGCTGCGAGGCAATGAGGATTACAGCGCGACGCAGGCGGCGGAACTTTCTGGTGCCTATCTGGCGCACGAGATCGGCCACCTGCTGTTCAAGTTCGGCCATCCTTTCGGCGCACGGGCTTGCGTGATGAATCCGGCCAGCATGCTGCACTACCGAGCTTGGCATGAGGCTCTGGATGCACGGCGATGCCGCATCGGCAGCCTGCCCGAGATGCAAGTGGGCGCGATACCCGAGGTGTACAACGCGGATTGGCTGCGCATGGCGCAGCAACCCTAAGCGCTGGAATCGCAACACATTCCTGCCCCGTGAAGGCTGCGTTTTGGCAAGCCTAATCCCTGCCAAACAGTCAGGCATTCGCCGTGCACAGATTCCGTGCGCACCAAAATGGTGATACAACGTCTCTCGAATACATCAGGAAAGAAATGAGCCCCGCCGCGGGGCTAACGACAGACCCTGAACAACAGGGCGTCCAGTAGTGAGGAGAGCATCATGAAAGCACCGTTCCCCGAGAACGAGCAGGCACGCCTGGAGGCGCTGCTCAGTTACGACATCCTGGATACCGAACCCGAGGCAGAATTCGACGGGATGGTCCATCTGGCCTCGTCCATCTGCGGCACTCCCATCGCAGTGATCAGTCTGGTCGACCGCGACCGCCAGTGGTTCAAGGCTATCGTCGGCCTGGACGCGAAGGAGACCTCGCGCGATCTGGCCTTCTGCGCGCACACCATTCTGCAGGACGACGTGATGGTGGTGGCCGATGCGCTGCAGGACCCGCGCTTCCACGACAACGGTCTGGTCACCGCCGACCCCAAGATACGTTTCTATGCCGGCGCGCCGCTGATCACCTCCGGCGGCCATGCGCTGGGCACCATCTGCGTGATCGACCGCGTGCCGCGCGAACTGAAGTCGGATCAGTTGTTGGCGCTGAAGGCGCTGGCCAACCACATCGTCACCCAGCTCGAGTTGCGCCAGTCGCACCGCACGATCAACCGCCACCTGCGCGAACTGCACCAAACGCAGCAGGTGTTGAGCACCCTGATCAACGCCAGCCCGGACTTCATCTGCTTCAAGGACGGCGAGGGTCGTTGGCAGACCGCAAACAAGAGCGGGCTGCAACTGTTCCATCTGGATGGCGTGGACTACCGGGGCAAGACCGATCTGGAACTGGCCGAGCACACGCACCCTATCTACAAGGAAGCCTTCAGCGAATGCCTGCTGTCGGACAACTTAGCCTGGCAGGCAAACTCACTGTCGCGGCTGGAGGAGGTCATTCCGCTGCCCGAGGGTGGCACGCGCAGCTTCGATACCTACAAGATCCCGCTGTTCAACGAGGACGGCAGCCGGCAGGGGTTGGTGGTGCTGGGGCGCGACATCACGGCGCGCAAGGAGATGGAAGACCGGCTGCGGCTGGCTGCCTCCATCTTCGAGCACAGCAGCGAGGCGATGCTGATCACCGATGCCGACAACAACATCATCAACGTCAACCCGGCCTTCACGCAGATCACCGGCTACAGCGTGGAGGAAGTGATCGGACAGAACCCGCGCATATTCAGCTCGGGCCGCCAGGACAAAGCCTTCTACCGCGACATGTGGCGCGCGCTGTACAAGATCGGTTACTGGCAGGGCGAGGTGTGGAACCGGCGCAGGAGCGGCGAGGTGTTCATCGAATGGCTGACCATCAATCTGGTGTTCGATGCGGAAGGCAAGGTGTCGCGCCATATCGCGTTCTTCTCCGACATCACCGAGAAGAAGAAGGCCGACGAACTGATCTGGAACCACGCCAACTTCGACCACCTGACGCAACTGCCGAACCGCCGCCTGTTCCGCGACCGGCTGGAACAGGAGATGAAGAAATCGGATCGCGCCAAGCTGGGCATGGCGCTGCTGTTCATCGACCTTGACCGCTTCAAGGAAGTGAACGACACGCTGGGCCACGACGCCGGCGACGCCCTGCTGGTGGAGGCCGCACAGCGCATCAGCGACTGCGTGCGTGAATCGGACACCGTGGCACGATTAGGCGGCGACGAGTTCACCGTGATCCTGTCGCGCATCACCGATGCCAGCCATGTCGACCGCGTGGCTCGCGACATCATCCGCATGCTGTCCACTCCCTTCATCCTGAACGGCATGTCGGTCTCCTCCTCCGCCAGTGTCGGCATCACGCTGTACCCGAACGACAGCAAGGATGCGGAGACGCTGATCAAGAGTGCGGACCAGGCCATGTACGCCGCCAAGAACAAGGGACGCAACTGCCACTGCTATTTCCCGGACGTCACGCCGACCCCTGCCGCGCATCCCTGTACGTGAGCCACTCGCCGTTCTGCACATATGCCGCGCCGGCGACACATGGCACAATGCGTCGCCGTCATAACCACATTGCCCGCGTCATTGAATGTTTTTTGCCACAGGCAGACAATCGCCCGCGCTTACCCGCAATCAGGAGTCATAAATGGAATTGAACGATCCCGCCATGAAGGTGCTGTATGCCTACACTAGAGCACTTTCCGTGGCGTTGGACTATCGCGACCAGCCGACCCGCCTGCACTCCGAACGGGTGCGCGACCTGTCGGCTGCCATCGCGGTCTGTCACGGACTGGCGGGAGCTGATCTGGAAGCGGTGCTGATCGCTGCCTCTTTCCACGACATCGGCAAGATCGGCGTGCCCGACCACATCCTGATGAAGACAGAGCCGTTCACTCCCGACGAGTGGGAAAAAATGCAGATGCATGCCGCAATCGGGGCCGACATCATCGCCGCCACCGGGATAACCGAAGCCGAGAGAGCTTCCAGAGTCATCCGTCACCACCACGAACATTTCGACGGCTCGGGATATCCAGACAAGTTGGTGGGCACGGCAATCCCTATCTGCTCTCGCATCATCTCCATCGCGGACAGCTACGATGCAATGGCGGTGACGCGCAGCTACCACCCGCCCCGCACGCACGACGAGATCATGGTGATCCTGCGCGACGAGACCGGCATCAAACACGATCCGGATGTGATGAAGACTTTTTACAAAGTCATCGAATCGGACAGCTTCCGGGAAATGCGACGCTGATCAGCGCAGTGAACCGACGTAGCGTCCTGCTTCCTGCTGCGGTTCGGGTTTTACTTCCAGAGCCGGCACGCCGATCAGACCCAACTGGTTCATCAGCTGGATCACGATCAACACCAGTTCGGGGTCGTCGGCATTACTGAGTTCATTGAGGGTGGTTTCGGCGTAGGCTCTGTCGTTGCCCATCTTGACCAGATCGGCATTGACACCGCTTTTCTTCGCCAACATCTTCACCTTGGCCAGTAAGGCCATCGTCGCTGCGTCCAGCATGCTGCTCTCCCTTGTGGAAATACCGAACGCACCCGGCATGGCTGGCATGCGGGGCGTGTTCGGTATTTCAGTGCTTGCCTTGATTGTTGTTATGCAAGCTGTATTGGTTTTTTTCTGCTCCTACTCTTCATCCACCTGCGCCAGCACCACGCCGATAGCGCGCTCGGGATCGTCGGTGAGGCTGAGGCAATGCTCGCTGCCGCCGATCAGATACAGATTGAATTCTTTTTCGCTCAACGCGGGTTTCATGCGCGCCGGCATGTCGTCGTCGTTGCACAGTGTGAAGCGCAGATCGGGCCATGCTTGCTTCAGAGTTTCCAGAGTGGCCTCACCCAGCGCGCCTTGCGCGGCACGCTGTGCGATCTGGCTGAGTGTGTCGGCGGCGATCACCAGTTCACTCCTCTTCCGCAGTGCTGAAGCGGCTTAGCGATTTTGCTTCCACACCGAGGATCTTTGCCAGCCAGGGCGGCGGCGCATCGAGCACGGCTTGCAGGCGCTGCAATGCGATCTGCGCCGGGCCACCTTCCGGCGCTTTCACCGGATGCACGTTGGCGCGCACGGCCTTGGCCGCGGCGGGGCCGCCTATGGATTGCACGTAGACGATCTGGCAGTCGTTGACGAGTGCGGCGCGGGCCACGTTCTTGTCTTCTGCATGGTTGGCTTCGGCGGTGGAGCGAATGTCGATCAGGCGGATCTCTTCGCGCCCGACCTGATACACGAGAAAACGCGGGCAGGAACCGAAGTGTCCATCCAGATTATCTTCGCTGTTGGAAGCCACGGCCACACGCAGACTGCCGGGCATGTCGCCTTCCTGATATGCCTGCGGCTTGGGCAGGTTGTCCGCATCGTCGGTGTCGCCCCACAATTGGCGCACGGCGAGTTTGATGCTGGCGGGGTCGACATCGGGCTCGACTGTCTCTTCGCCGGACAACATGAGTTTGAGATCGGCCACGGTGACCTTGGCCAGTTTCTCTTCGGTGATGGGGAGACCGATCTGGCTGCCCATCTTGGATGCCAGCGCGGCGACATCCACATCGTCCAGCGTGCGCGCTGCCAGCGCGATGCGCAGTGCCGCTTCTTTGGTGATGATGCCGTTGCTAGTCATGATTACCTCTTCTGAATTCGGGGTGTTGCCGGAGCATGTCATCCCCGCTCGCGCGGGAATGACAGCGTTTCATTACGCCGCGATCTGCGTGATGCAACCCTTGATCGGGCACACTTTCACACACTGCGGTTTGTCGAAGTCGCCTTCGCACTCGGTACATTCGTTTGCGTTGATGACGTACATGCCCTTCTTCACGCTGATGGAAGCCGTGGGGCATTCAGGCAGGCAGTCGTCGCAACTGGTGCACAGGTCTGTATCGATCTTGTATGCCATGATGATTCTCCTTGTCGGTTATTCCGCCGCATCGATGCGCTTGGCGCGCAACGAGAATGGCAGACGTGCTGGCGCGGGCTGTGGCTCGATGTAATACGTACCACCGTTGTTCAGCTTGATCTCCCCGCCCCACTTCTCGGCGGTATCGAACTCCATAGAAACGATGGTGTCCTCGAGGTCGCGCTTGGGCAGGTAGAACTGATACGCACCATTTGCGTCGCGTCGGATCATGATGTTT
>JBDRPZ010000021.1:0-31819 GCA_043826585.1 Pseudomonadota bacterium | reverse complement strand
ACAGGCCGGTATTCTAACCAACTGAACTACCACTCCATAAACCTTTGCTGCAATTTCCTTTACTGGTGGGTGCTGACGGGTTCGAACCGCCGACCATCGCCTTGTAAGGGCGGTGCTCTACCAGCTGAGCTAAGCACCCTTGGAAAGCGGCGCATTATACAGAAACTTTTCTCTTTGCCAACGGCCTCGAACAAAAAAACTTTCACTTGTTCGTGACTACAAAAAAATACGCGGCGGCGAAGCACTCGCCGCCGCGTATTCTTTCAGATCAGTGCTTGACTGCAACCGGCGTCGCTGCGTCGACTATTGCCGTCGCTGCCGCATCCGCCGCCGACTCAGGCAGTGGTTCTGGTTTGCGCTCCAATGCGATCTCCAACACCTGCTCTATCCACTTCACAGGATGGATGTCGAGCTTGTTCTTCACATTGTCCGGGATCTCCACCAGATCCTTAACGTTCTCTTCCGGGATCAGCACGACCTTGATGCCGCCGCGCTGTGCCGCCAGCAACTTCTCTTTCAAGCCGCCAATAGGCAACACCTCGCCGCGCAAGGTGATCTCGCCGGTCATCGCCACATCGGCACGCACCGGAATGTCGGTCAGTGCAGACACCATGGCAGTGCAGATGCCGATACCGGCACTCGGACCATCCTTGGGCGTCGCCCCCTCCGGTAAGTGGATATGCAGGTCTTTCGTCTCGTATAAGTTGTCCTGGAGACCCAGTGTGCGCGCACGGCGACGTACTACTCTCAGCGCTGCCTGGATGGACTCCTGCATCACCTCGCCCAGCTTGCCGGTGGTCGTGGTCTTGCCCTTGCCCGGCAGCACCGCTGTCTCGATGGTCAACAACTCACCACCGACCTCGGTCCACGCCAGACCGGTGACCTGACCGACCTGATTGTTCTTCTCGGCGATACCGTAGCTGTAGCGTCGCACGCCCAGATACTTGTCCAGATTGCGTGCCGTGACCGTGACCTTCTTCGCCTCGCCCTTGATCAGCAAGGCCTTGACGATCTTGCGGCAGATCTTGGACAGCTCGCGCTCCAGTCCGCGCACCCCGGCCTCGCGTGTGTAGTAACGCAGGATGTCGCGGATGGCACTTTCGGAGACGCTGACCTCTTCCGGCTTCAGGCCGCTGTTCTTGATCGCCTTGGGCAACAGATAACGCGTCGCGATGTTGACCTTCTCGTCTTCCGTGTAGCTCGACACATGGATCACTTCCATACGGTCAAGTAGCGGACCGGGGATATTCATGCTGTTCGAGGTGGCGACGAACATCACATCGGACAGGTCGTACTCGACCTCTACGTAGTGGTCGACGAAAGTGTGGTTCTGTTCCGGATCGAGCACTTCCAGCAATGCGGAAGACGGATCACCACGGAAGTCCATGCCCATCTTGTCCACTTCATCCAGCAGGAACAGCGGATTCTTCACCGCGACCTTGCTCATGTTCTGCAATATCTTGCCCGGCATGGAACCGATGTAGGTCCGGCGGTGACCGCGGATCTCGGATTCATCGCGCACACCGCCCAGCGACATGCGCACGAACTTGCGGTTGGTGGCGCGTGCGATGGATTGCCCCAATGAGGTCTTACCCACACCCGGAGGCCCCACCAAGCAAAGGATAGGGGCCTTCATCTTGTCCACGCGCTGTTGCACGGCAAGATATTCAACGATACGTTCCTTTACTTTGTCCAAGCCATAGTGGTCCGCCTCAAGAATGTCTTCAGCATGCTTGAGATCAGTATCGATCTTGGTCTTCTTCTTCCAGGGCAAACCGATCAGCACTTCGATATAGTTGCGCACCACGGTCGCCTCGGCAGACATGGGCGACATCAGTTTGAGCTTCTTCAGCTCGGCTTCGGCTTTGGCGCGCGCATCCTTGGGCATGTGCGCCGCCTTGATCTTCTTCTCGACCTCTTCGATGTCGGCGCCGTCCTCGCCCTCGCCCAGTTCTTTCTGGATGGCTTTGACCTGCTCGTTCAGGTAGTACTCGCGCTGGCTCTTCTCCATCTGGCGCTTGACGCGACCTCGGATGCGCTTCTCGACCTGCATGATGTCCAATTCGGCTTCCAGCAGACCCAGCAGATGCTCCAGACGCTTGCGCACGTCGAATATCTCCAGCACTTCCTGCTTCTGCTCCAGCTTGAGCGGCAGATGCGCGGCAATGGTGTCGGCAAGACGGCCGGCATCATCGATGCCTGCCAGCGAAGTGAGGATCTCGGGCGGGATCTTCTTGTTCAGTTTGACGTATTGATCGAACTGACTGATCAGCGCGCGGCGCATCGCCTCGGCTTCGCTGTCCGGATGCTCGTCCAGCGGAATGGCTTCGATGCTGGCATCCAGATGCGATTTGTCGTCGAACACATCGATCACACGCGCGCGCTGCGTTCCCTCCACCAGCACTTTGACGGTGCCGTCGGGCAGCTTCAGCATCTGCAGGATGTTGGCGATGCTGCCGATGCGATAGATATCTTCCGTGGCCGGTTCGTCCTTGGCGGCGGATTTCTGCGCGACCAGCACGATGCTCTTGCCCGCTTCCATCGCGGCCTCGAGTGCCTTGATAGACTTGGCGCGACCGACGAACAGCGGAATGACCATGTGCGGGAATACCACGACGTCGCGCAGGGGCAGCAGCGGGTATTGGTCTGAAGAGGGTTTGTTTTCGAATTCGCTCATGGCAGTCACTTCGCTATAAAAGGTTGTGTTCGCCACATTGGGCCGGGGCTGAATAAATCAACCCCTCCCATCACATGGATTTCATGCGGCTTTGGGGGTATCCGCGTACATCACGATAGGCTGTATCTCGCCGGCACCGTTCTCATCCAACACCACTTTATCGACATTCTCGGCTGTCGGCAGATCGAACATGGTGTCCAGCAGCGCCAGTTCCAGGATAGAGCGCAGACCGCGGGCGCCGGTCTTGCGAGCCAGCGCCTTCCTGGCGATGGCGTTCAGCACGCCCTCGCGGAACTCAAGCTCGACACCTTCCATCGCAAACAGTTTCTGGTATTGCTTGGTCAGCGCGTTCTTCGGCTCGGACAGGATCTTGATCAGCGCAGCTTCATCCAGACCTTCCAGCGTGGCCACCACAGGCAGACGTCCGACGAACTCGGGAATCAGGCCGAATTTGATCAGATCCTCAGGCTCGACCATGCTGAATGTCTTGCCGACATCCTTGTTGTCGTCGCGCTTGGCCACATTGGCGGAGAAACCGATACCGGCCTTCTCGGAGCGGTTGCGGATCACTTTTTCCAGACCGTCGAATGCGCCGCCGCACACGAACAGGATGTTGTCGGTGTCGACTTGCAGGAACTCTGTGTTCTGATGCTTGCGGCCACCCTGAGGCGGGATCGATGCTTTGGTGCCTTCGATCAGCTTGAGCAGTGCCTGCTGCACGCCCTCGCCCGACACGTCACGGGTGATGGAAGGGTTGTCCGACTTGCGCGAAATCTTGTCGATCTCGTCGATGTAGACGATACCGCGCTGGGCCTTTTCCACATCGTAATCGCAGGCCTGCAGCAGTTTCTGGATGATGTTCTCCACATCCTCACCGACGTAACCGGCTTCGGTCAGTGTGGTGGCATCCGCCATCACGAACGGCACGTTCAGCAGACGGGCCAGCGTCTGTGCCAGCAAGGTCTTGCCGGAACCGGTCGGGCCGATGAGCAGGATGTTGCTCTTGGACAGCTCGACTCCGTCATCGTCGTTCTTGTGGTTCAAACGCTTGTAGTGGTTGTAGACCGCAACCGACAGGATCTTCTTGGCCGTCGGCTGGCCGATCACATATTCGTCCAATCGCGCGCAGATCTCGTGCGGCGTCGGCAGTTCCTTCTTCTCGGCGCTCTCGCTGCCGATGGCATTCTGCGTTTCCTCGCGGATGATGTCGTTGCACAACGAGATGCATTCGTCGCAGACGAACACCGATGGTCCGGCGATCAGCTTCTTCACCTCGTGCTGGCTCTTGCCACAGAAGGAGCAATACAGCAGCTTCTCACCCTTGTTATTTTCCGATGTCATCTTTATACCTCCATGCCCGATTTCCGGCAGCCAGTCTCTTTAATCAAGCCCGTTTATCCAGAACCTTGTCGATCAAACCATATTCCAGCGCCTGTTGCGCAGGCAGGAAGTTGTCGCGCTCGCTGTCGCGTGCGATCTCTTCCACCGTGCGACCGGTGTGCTCGGCCATCAACTTGTACAACTGCTCGCGCAAACTCAGGATGTACTTGGCGTGGATCTCGATATCGCTTGCCTGCCCCTGGAATCCGCCCAGCGGTTGGTGGATCATCACGGTGGAGTTAGGCAAAGCGAAGCGTTTCCCCTTCTCGCCCGCCTGCAGCAGGAAGGCGCCCATGGAAGCGGCCATACCGATACACATGGTGGAGACCTGCGGCTTGATGAACTGCATGGTGTCGTAGATCGCCATACCGGCAGAGATAGAGCCGCCGGGCGAGTTGATGTACAGATGGATGTCCTTTTCCGGATTCTCCGACTCCAGGAACAGCAACTGCGCCACCACCAGGTTCGCCACGTGATCGTTGATCGGGCCGACCTGGAAAATGATCCGCTCGTTGAGCAGGCGCGAGTAGATGTCGTAGGCGCGCTCGCCTCGACCACTGGTCTCTACGACCATCGGGACCAGGCCCGAATCCTGCGGTTCCATCATGTCGCCGAGTGCGCCGTACGTCATCTTCAGTTCCCCATCAGTTCGTTCAGTTTAACTTCTTGATCCGTCACCTTGGCACCCGCCATCACCCAGGCGACAACATTATCTTCCAGTGCCAGATTCTCGATCTCCTGCAAGCGGGCCGGCTCGGCGCGATACCATTTGCGCACTTCGTCCGGATGCTCGAAGCTCTGTGCATATTCTTCGATCAAGGCTTCGACCTGTTCCGGCTTGGCCTTCAGATCCTGTTGCTTCACCAATTCAGCAAGAATCAGGCCAAGCTTCACACGGGACTCTGCACGCTCCAGGAACATCTCGGCAGGCAGCTTCATACCCTTGGGAATCTTCATGCCGCGCGCTTCCATGTCGCGCATCGCCTGCTCCATCAGGCGCTGTGCTTCGCCTTGCAGCAGGGAGGTCGGTACTTCCAGCTGGGCCACTTTGAGCAGCACGGCCATCACGCTTTCCTTGTTGCGCACTTTGACGCGGCGTTGTGCTTCACGAGTGACATTGTCGCGAATCTCTTGTCGGAACTTCTCCACATCACCGTCTGCCACGCCGACGGATTTGACGAAATCGGCATCGACTGCGGGCAATTCCGGCTCTTCCACTTTATGCACCGTGATAGTGAAGGTGACTTGTTTGCCCGCCACATCCTTGCCGTGATAATCCTCGGGGAAAGTCATGTCGAAGGACTTTGTCTCGCCGGTCTTGCAACCGACGATGGCGTTCTCGAAATCGGCCAGCATGCGGCCGGAGCCCAGCAATACCTTGAAATCCTTGGCGGAACCGCCCTCGAACGGCTCGCCGTTCAGGGTGCCGGTGAAATCAATCAGCAACTGGTCGTCGTTCTTTGCGGCACGGTCCACTGCTTTGTAGACGGCACGCTGCTTGCGCAGGGTGTTGACGGTCTCTTCCACATCGTCCTCGCTCAGCGTGAATGCCACGCGGGTGATGCTTTCGCCTTTGATGTCGCCGATGGTGACTTGCGGATAGACCTCGAAGGTGGCGCTGAACTCGATCTCGGGGGCTTTCAGGTCGGCCGTCTTGATCTCGAACTGGGGGTAGCCAGCCACATCCAGTTTGTTGGCGACAGCGGCTTCAGCGAACGAGCGCTGCAGGGTCTCGCCCAGCACTTCCTGTTGTACGGAATCGCCATATTGCTGCTCCAGCACCTTGATCGGTGCTTTGCCGGGACGGAAGCCGGCGACTTTGGCAGTACGGCCAAGGCGCTTCAAGCGGCTCTCGACCTCGGCACGGATCTGTTGTTGCGGGATGGTTGCGGTCAGACGGCGCTGCAGGCCAGTCAGTGTTTCTACGTTAGACATACTGATTCCTTCGAATATAGGGAGACATGCGACATGAGTCGCTGCGAATGATACATCAAAGCGGATAAATCGGCCCCGACAGCATCGATCTTGAAGAATCGGAACTCATCCGGGCAAGCAGGCAAGCTGCATCGCGGCTGCCCGCCAAATTCGGCCGATCCCCATCAAGTCCGAGGCTGCGTTCCCTTCTCAGGCCTCGTGCGGCGGGATGTGCGATAGTCCCCATACATCACGGTTGTATTCCATGATGGTGCGGTCGCTGGAGAATTTGCCGCTGGTCGCAGTGTTGATGATGCTCATACGGGTCCAGTTCTCCTGATCACGGTAGGCCTCGGCCACGCGCTGCTGTGCATCCACATAGCTGCGGAAGTCAGCCACGGTCAACCAGGGGTCATGCGGATTGAGGATGGCATCGAGGATAGGCTGGAACAAGCCGGGCGCGAACAGATTGAAATGATTGCAGCGCAGCAGTTCGACCACCCGTTGCAGATCCTTGTCAGCCGCCACGATGGCGGATGGATCATAGTGACCGCGTGTTGCATCCACCTCTTCGGCGGTCAGACCGAACAGGAAGAAGTTGTCATCGCCCGCCTCTTCGCGAATCTCGATATTGGCACCGTCCAGCGTACCGATGGTCAGCGCGCCGTTCATCATGAACTTCATGTTGCCGGTGCCGGAGGCCTCTTTACCCGCGGTCGATATCTGCTCGGAAAGCTCGGCAGCCGGACAGATCACCTCCATCGCGGACACGCGATAATCCGGCAGGAACACCAGTTGCAGCAGGCCCTTGGTATCCGGGTCCTGATTGATCACTTCGGCCACGGCGTTGACCAGATGGATGATTTGCTTGGCCATCGCATAACCCGGCGCAGCCTTGCCGCCGATCAGCACACAGCGCGGCGTCCAGTCCTTGGTGTCTCCACTCTTGATGCGGTCATACAAGTGGATGACATGCAAGACGTTGAGCAGCTGGCGCTTGTATTCATGGATGCGCTTGACCTGCACATCGAACATCGCGGAAGTATCGAACTCGACGCCGCAGTCGCGCAATACCATCTCGGCAAGACGCTGCTTGTTGTTGTGCTTGATGCTGCGCCACTGGGCGCGGAATGCCTTGTCGTCGGCATACTCCAGCAGGCTCTTCAACTGCGACAGATCGGTGCGCCATTCATCGCCGATAGTGTTATCGATCAGCGCGCTCAATTCCGGATTGCTGGACGCCATCCAGCGACGCGGGGTCACGCCGTTGGTCTTGTTGTTGAATTTTTCCGGCCACAACTCGTAGAAGTCATGGAACAGTTGCTGTTGCAGCAGCGCGGAATGCAGCGCAGCCACACCGTTCACCGAATGACAGGCCACCACGGCCAGATAGGCCATGCGCACCTGTGGCTCATGACCTTCCTCGATGATGGACATACGGCGCTGACGCGACACATCGCCGGGCCAGCGCAGTGAGACCTGCTCCATGAAGCGGGCATTGATCTCATAGATGATCTCCAGCAAACGCGGCAGCAAACGGCCGAACATGCCCACCGACCATTTCTCCAAAGCTTCCGGCAACAGGGTATGGTTGGTGTATGCCATGGTATTCGAAGTGATCTTCCAGGCCTCTCCCCAGGACAGGCCGTGCTCATCCATCAGCAGGCGCATCAATTCAGCCACCGCGCAGGTGGGGTGGGTATCGTTCAACTGGAAAGCGTTCTTCTCGGCGAACTGTTTGAAATCCTGACCATGCCGACGCACCCAGCGGTTCAGGATGTCCTGCAAGCTGGCCGATGCCAGGAAATATTGCTGGCGCAGTCGCAACTCCTTGCCGTTCTCACTGGCATCATTGGGATACAACACCATGGTGATGTGCTCGGCCGCGTTCTTGGCGGCCACCGCCTCGGTATAGCTGCCCGCGTTGAATTCTTCCAGATTGAATTCTTCTGTCGCGGTGGATTTCCACAGACGCAATGTGTTCACTGTTCCGTTGCGGTAACCGGGGATGGGCATATCAAACGGCAAAGCCATCACATCCTGTGTATCCACCCAGCGCACATGCAGTTTGCCGGTCGCATCAGTGAACATCTCACTGCGCCCGCCGAATTTGACGCGCACCGCATGCTCGGGACGCTCCACTTCCCAAGGGTTGCCGTTGCGCAACCAGTGGTCCGGGTCTTCCACTTGCTTGCCGTGCTCCAGACGCTGGCGAAACATGCCGTACTCGTAGCGCAAACCGTAGCCGGTCACCGGCAATTGCAGGGTGGCGCAACTATCAAGGAAACAGGCGGCCAGACGGCCCAAGCCGCCGTTGCCCAGCCCGGCGTCGCTTTCCTGTTCCTGCACATCTTCCAGTTCCACACCGAAGTTGCGCATCGCATCGGCGGTCTCCTGCTCCATATCCATATTGAGCATGGCATTGCCCATCGCGCGCCCCATCAGGAACTCCAGCGAAAGGTAATAAGCTTGTTTGCAGTCCGACTCGTCATGCGCGCGTTGCGTATGACGCCAGCGCTCTATCAAACGGTCACGCAGGGCATGAGCCAAAGAGGAATAGACCGGATGACCCGAAATCGTCTCTTTCCCCCAACCCAAGGTGTGACTGAAGTAGCGACGGAAATCTTCCATGACGCTGATCGCATCATTGCCCAAGGGGGGCATGCTCATGATGCTGTGATGTTTCTGAATGAATGGCTTGCTGGGAGTGTTCACGATGTGTTTCCTGCTAATTGGATGATGCGAGAAGCGGGGATTCTATCAAATAGCCCTCCCCTATCTCCCTTGCATCAGTATTGGATTGATTCGATAGACCTTATTCGGAGCGGCGCATGGTGCCGCCTGCTGCGGGGGCACCGCCGCCGACACTGATCACATGCGCCAGATCGACCGGCGGCTTCAACTTGAGCAGTCGGTACAGATTGCTCAGATTCTTGCGGAACAGCACATCGAACGAAGAAACGCTCTGCGCAGAGTTGTAATCGCCGAACCACCAGAACCAGTCCGAGCCCTCACAGTCGGCCAACTGCTCGGTGGCCAACTTGAGCTCTTCGGCATTCAGACGACCGCTGTTGGCAACGATGTCATAACTGCGCTTGGCCTCACACAACAGGTCCCAGCCGCGATTCTTGTCCGGGGAGCCGATCCAGGTACTGAACGTGCCGTACACCCAACTGCCCGCAACCATCTGCTTCAGCTTGCCACTCTTGCTGCGGCTCTTGCCTTGCTCAAGGCCGTGCGACACATCATTGAAGGTCGTGGTACTGATGAAGGGATGGTCCTCCAGCAACGCATACAGTTCCGACAGGAAGTAATAGCCGTTATACGGGTAGTACTCCCAGGCGTTCTCACCGTCCAGTATCACGGATACGACCGGGTCGTGATCGCCGTGCGAGTGTGTGTAGATCTCTTCCAGCTGGCGAACGAAATCAGCCGCCGCGTCGTCGCCTTTCCACTTCGCATATTCGAAACCGATGCGATCAGACAGATGATCGTCGCGGAAGAAGCAATACACCGGCTTGCCGGCATCCTCCAGCACATAGGGCTTGTAGAGATATTCTGATTTGTCCGGCAACGGTGCACCGTTCTGCTCGCGCTGCAGACTGTGCGCCAGCACCGCCTGACCGGTCGCCGTCCAGCGACAACCGTGCTCGCCCAGCAACTTCACTGTGGCACGCGACAGGCTGCCCTCGGACGGCCACATACCGTTTGGCTTGCTGCCGAAATTCTGCTGATGGCTTTCCACTGCCTTGTTCAGATGCGCCTGAGCACGACGCAAGCCGCCGGGGTAATTGTTGGCGCCCTGCGGCAATGGCGCATTCGGTTCACTCTCGCGCGTGGTATTGAAATCGAGCAGCAAGGGCAGGATGGGGTGGTTGTAAGGCGTGGTCGATATCTCGATCTGGCCGCGCTCGGACAGGGCGCGATAGCGCGGGATGATGCCGGCGATCAAACCGCCGATCAGGTTGAACAGCTCCATACGCTCTTCAAAGGTGAACTGCGCTCCCTTGGTCATCAGTCTCGCAACCAACTCGCTTTCACGTCGCACACTCTCGCCGGTCCACACCAAGTGGTACCACACCAGCAGGTCGGCCAGATATTGGCCGGAGAGATAGGTCACGCTTTCACGTCCGCGCTCTTCCACCATCTTCTGCAGATCGAACAGGTGCTGGTAGGCACGGTACGGTTGCAACATCTTGGTATGGTTGCTCTTGAAGCAACTGTCCAGGATATGCAAGCGCTCCTCGTCACCCAGAGAATCCAGATCCTCGCGGCACAACATCTTCAGCAAGCCGTCGCGTATCTCGCCGGTCCGAAACTGTTGTTCATAGTCCTGCAACTGTTCGACTAGGATGGGCACGAAATTCACCACAGCACGCAACTTGGGATGCTGCTCCAGGTGATAAGCCATGTCGGTGTAATCTTTCATGGCATGCAGATAGGTCCACGGCAGGGTGAATTCTCCCGTGAGGTAATCACGATAATCCGGCTGGTGCATGTGCCAGCAGAACACCAGTTTCAGTTTCTTCTCGGTTTTTTTCTTACGATGCGGCATAGGTGAATTCAGTTCTCTTGGATTATCTGACGTGATGGATGGACTGCCCCAGCATATCCGGCGTGACTAGCGTGATACCGCCCTTGGAAACATGGAAACGCTTGGCATCTTCCTCGCGATTGAAGCCGATATTCATTCCGTCCGGAATCTCGCAGCGATTATCAAGCACCACACGATTCAACTTGACGTCCTGTCCGACGCGACAGCCCGACAGGATGACGGAATCCGTCACCTCGCTGCGCTCTCCGACACGGACATCGGAAAACAGCACACTATGGAACACCCGCGCACCGCTGATGATGTCGCCACCGGACACCATGGAATCGATGGCTTCGCCGCGACGGCCGTCCTCGTTGAACACGAACTTGGCCGGCGGCAGCTGTTCCTGATAGGTCCAGATCGGCCATGTCTTGTCGTACAGGTCGAGGTCCGGTACCACATTGACCATCTCCATATTGGCTTCCCAATAGGCATCTATGGTTCCCACATCGCGCCAGTAAGCACCGCCGGACTCAGTCATGCCCACGCAACTCTTCTCGAAACGATGCGCGTACACACGATAACGCTCGATCAGATACGGGATGATGTCATGGCCGAAATCATGGGTGGACGACTTGGTGTCTGCATCGCGCACCAGTTGCTCATAGAGGAACTTTGCATTGAAGACATAGATACCCATGCTGGCCAGCGCGCGCCCTGGTTTGCCGGGCACCTCGGTCGGATTGGCCGGTTTCTCGTCAAATTTGATGACGCGATCTTCCTCGCCCACCGTCATCACGCCAAAACCGCTCGCTTCTTCCACCGGCACTTCGATGCAGCCCACAGTCATATCGGCTTCACTCTGCACATGCGCCGCGAGCATCTCGCCGTAGTCCATCTTGTAGATGTGATCGCCCGCCAGGATGACGATGTATTCGGGATTGTAGCCGCGCAGGATGTCGATGTTCTGGAACACCGCATCCGCTGTACCGCGATACCACTCCTCCTGTATGCGCTGCTGCGCCGGCAACAGAGCGACGAACTCGTTGAATTCACCACGCAGGAAACCCCATCCCTTCTGGATGTGTTCGATCAGAGTGTGCGCCTTGTACTGCGTGACCACGCCGACACGACGAATGCCGGAATTGATGCAATTGGACAAAGGGAAGTCGATGATACGGAACTTGCCGCCGAACTGAACGGCCGGCTTGGCATTCCAGTCGGTCATGTTATGCAGGCGACTGCCCCGTCCACCCGCCAGAATCAGGGCGACGGTATTCTTGGTGAGCGCGCTGATGAAGCGTGGTGATTGCGTATCCTGTGCCATGTTGCTCTCCCTTTTTATTGATGCTGCTTTTTCAATACTGATTCGTACAGATCCAAATACAGTTGGGCACTGTGACGCCAGCTGACATCCTTGTTCATGCCATTCAGTTGTATGCGGCGGAACGTCGGCGCATCGCGATAACACTCGATGGCCCATTTGATGGTTTGCTGCAAAGCAGCCACGCCCGGATCGTCGAACACGAAACCGGTGCCGCCTTCCAGACTGGCATTGGTCACAGAGTCGGCCAGTCCGCCTGTGCGGCGCACCACCGGCGGCGTGCCGTAGCGCATGCCGTACATCTGGTTCAGGCCGCACGGTTCGAAACGAGACGGCATCAGGAAGATGTCGGCTCCTGCCATGATCTGGTGCGACAGGGGCTCGTCGAACCGTGTCGTGACCGACACCCGGCCGGCATAGCGTTGCGCCAGCAACTGATAGCGCCGCTCGAACTCCGCATCGCCGCTGCCCAGCACCGCCAGTTGCGCACCGCTGTCCAGCAGGGTCGGCAGACATTCCAGCAACAGGTCCAATCCCTTTTGATAGGTAAGGCGGCTGACCACGCCCAGCAACGGTGCCTGAGCATTCACTTCCAAGCCCAGACGCTGCTGCAAGGCCTGCTTGACCTGAGCTTTGGCAGCGAGATCCTGCGAATCATAATGGGCCGGCAGATGCGGGTCGGTCGCGGGATTCCACTCGTCCTCATCGATACCGTTCAGGATGCCGCTGACATGCGCGCTGCGTACCGTCAACAAGCCCTGCATGCCATAGCCCATCTCCGTCGCCTGTATCTCGTGCGCATAGGTCGGGCTGACCGTGACGATGCGATCCGCATATTGCAGTCCGGCCTTGAGGAAAGACAGGTGACCGTGGAACTCCACGCCGTGCATGTGATACAGCGATTGCGGCAGATGCAGATGCTTGGTCCATTCGTGATCGAAGTTGCCCTGGAAAGCGATGTTGTGGATCGCCATCACCGTCTTCGCGTGAGGTTCCTGCTCCAGATGCAGATAGGCGGGCACCAGCCCTGTCTGCCAATCGTTGCAATGCACCAGCTCAGCCTGCCAGTTCACCGGCGATGAAGTGCTACCCAACATGGCTGCCACGCGCGAAAGCAGGCCGAAACGCATCGGATTGTCCGGCCAGTCGCCCCCCAGATAGTACTGGTATGGCCCGCCCACACGGCAATAGTAGTGCGGCGCATCCAGCACATACAGCGACACACCGGTGCCCGGCATCTTCGCGCTCAGCAGACGCACTTCTTCCTGATCCTCGAACGGCTTGAAGGTGGCGACCACTTTCTTGCTCTTCAGCGCATCCAGCACTTGCGTATAGCCGGGCAACAGCACGCGCACATCCTGCCCCAGTGCCTGCAAGGCAGCCGGCAACGAAGCGCTGACATCGGCCAGACCGCCGGTCTTGATCAGCGGATGGACTTCGGAAGTGGCGAACAGGCTGCGCATGGTAGGTATTGTCTGATTGATTTGGAGTGATAGACCAAGCCGTTGGGCGAAGCATCGTGTGTGCTCACCGGCTGCGCATCGCGCAACTCGGGCAGGATGTGTGAGGCCAGTTGCTTGCCCAATTCCACGCCCCACTGGTCGTAGGAGTTCACATTCCAGACCACGCCCTGCACGAATATCTTGTGCTCGTAAAGCGCAATCAGACGCCCCAGCGTGCGGGGTGTGAGGCGCTCGAACAGGATGGAATTGGTCGGCTTGTTGCCGGTGAACACTTTGTGCGGCAACAGCACTTCGATATCTGCAGCAGCCATACCACTGGCTTCCAGTTCGGCGCGTGCCTCGGCCTCGCTCTTGCCTTTCATCAGTGCTTCGGTCTGCGCGAAATAATTGGATAACAAGGTCGCATGATGTTCGCCGAGCGGATGCTGGCTGTTGGCCGGCGCGATGAAATCCGCCGGGATCATTTGCGTACCCTGATGGATCAACTGGTAGTAGGCATGCTGGCCGTTGGTGCCGGTGCCGCCCCACAGGATAGGGCCGGTGGCGTAATCGACCGCATTGCCCTGCCGGTCCACGCGCTTGCCGTTGCTCTCCATATCGGCCTGCTGGAAATAAGCGGTAAAATACTCCAGCGACTGATCGTAGGGCAGCATGGCGATGGAAGCCGCATCATGGAAGTTGCGATACCACACGCCCAGCATCGCCAGGATCACAGGCATATTCTGTTCCAGCGGCGCGGTACAGAAATGCTCATCCATGTCGTTACCGCCCTGCAGCAATTCCTCGAAGCGATCCATGCCGACATACAGCGCGATGGACAGGCCGATGGCAGACCACAGCGAGTAACGACCGCCCACCCAGTCGGAGAATTCGAACATGTTGTTGGGATCGATACCGAACGCCTTGACCGCCGTTGCGTTGGTGGACAGCGCCACGAAATGTTTGGCGACATGCGCCTCGTCCACTGCACTGGCCAGCAACCAGTCGCGCGCCGAACGGGCATTCATCAGTGTTTCCTGCGTGGTGAATGTCTTGGAAGCAACGATGAACAGCGTCGTCTCGGGATTCAAGGTGGCCAATTTGGTGGCGATGTCGGCACCGTCCACATTGGAGACGAAGTGGGCACGCAAGTCCGGCGAGGCATAGGGCTGCAAAGCCTGACATACCATCAGCGGCCCCAGATAAGAACCGCCGATGCCGATGTTCACCATATCTGTGATCGGCTTGCCGCTATAGCCGCGCCAGACACCGTTGCGCACGCTGTTGCTGAACAGGCGCATCTTCTCCATCACATAACGAACAGCGGGCAACACATTCTTGCCATCCACCATGACCGGGGCATGATCAGGGACCGTGGCTGCGCGCAAAGCAGTATGCAGTACCGCGCGACCTTCTGTGAAATTGATCTTGTCGCCGGCGAACATGCGCGCGCGCATGCCCGTCACATCGGCCTGTTCCGCCAACGCCATCAGGTGCGACATCGTCTCGCCGGTAATCAGGTTCTTCGAGTAATCAAGAAGCAGGTCATCGAAACGCAGCGAAAAGTTATCAAAACGTTTTGCATCGTCGGCAAATGCCTGACGCAGTGAAAAATCCTGTAACGATGATCGGTGTTTTTGCAGCGCCTGCCATGCCGGAGATTGCGTTAATTGAGACATATCCTGAACCCTGCCTGATCTTGTTATACCTATTGGCCCTATGCCCGCATCAACTCATCCGTTGCAATACGACGCCCGCCATCGGCGGCAATGTCACATTGATGGACTGCTGCATGCCGTTGCATTCGACATCGTTCGAGTACATACCGAAGCCGTTGCCCATATTGCTGCCGCCGTAATAGTGTGAATCGCTGTTGAATATCTCGCGGTAACCGCCCTTTTGCGGTACGCCGATGCAGTAGTTCTCGCGCGGCACAGGCGTGAAATTCAGCGCCACGATCACTTCCGAACCGTCGCGGGCGAAGCGACGGTAGACGAGTATCGACTGGTCGGCGTTGTTGCAGTCGATCCAGTCAAAACCATCATGGGAGAAATCCAGTTCATGCAGCGCCGGGACATCCCGGTACAGCATATTCAGATCGCGCACCAGGGACTTGATACCACTGTGCTCCGCACGATCCAGCAGATACCAGTCGATCTCTGCCCCGACACGCCACTCCTGCCCCTGCGCGATCTCGTTGCCCATGAAGTTGAGCTTCTTGCCCGAGATGGTCATCTGATAGGTGAACAGCAGGCGCAGATTGGCGAACTTCTGCCAGCCGTCGCCCGGCATCTTGTCCAGCAGCGAGTGTTTGCCGTGCACCACTTCGTCGTGCGAGAACGGCAACACGAAGTTCTCGGTATAGGCGTACAACTGGCCGAAGGTCAGCATGTTCTGGTGATAGCGGCGATGCACGGGATCGTGCTTGATGTAGGCCAGCGTGTCGTTCATCCAGCCCATGTTCCATTTCATGGAGAAACCGAGGCCACCCAGATAGGTCGGGCGCGACACCATGGGCCATGAGGTGGATTCCTCGGCAATGGTCAACGTGCCGGGGAAATGCTCGTGGGTCATCACGTTCAACTGGCGGAAGAAATCCACGGCGTCGATGTTCTCGCGTCCGCCGAATCTGTTCGGCAGCCACTGGCCCGGCTCGCGCGAGTAGTCCAGATAAAGCATGGAAGCCACCGCATCCACGCGCAGACCGTCGATATGGAATTCTTTCAGCCAGAAATAGGCGTTGGTCAGCAGGAAGTTGCGCACCTCATTGCGGCCGTAGTTGAAGATCAGCGTGCCCCAGTCCTGATGCTCACCCAGACGCGGGTCTTCATGCTCATACAAAGCGGTACCGTCGAAATGCGCCAGTGCCCAACTGTCTTTCGGGAAATGCGCCGGCACCCAGTCCAGCAGCACACCGATACCTGCCAAGTGGCAGCAGTCGACGAAATAACGGAAATCGTCCGGCGTGCCAAAGCGGCTGGTGACGCCGAAATAACCGGTGGTCTGATAACCCCATGACTCGTCCAGCGGATGCTCGCTCACCGGCATCAGCTCGATGTGAGTGAAACCCATCTCCTGTACATAAGGCACCAGCGCATCCGCCAGTTCGCGGAAATTATAGAAGCGTCCGTCCCAATGCCGCTTCCACGAACCGGCATGCACCTCGTACACATTGAGCGGCTGATGCTGCCAGTCGCTCTCGGCACGCTGCGTCATCCACGCCTCATCGCGCCAATCGTGATTCGCCAGCGAAACGACGCGCGATGCCGTGCCCGGGCGCATCTCGAAGCTGAAGCCGTAAGGATCGGTCTTGGTCAGCAAGGCGCCGCTGTGGCGGCTGCGGATCTCGAATTTGTACAACTCACCGAGCCCGATGTCGGGAATGAAGATCTCCCAGATGCCGCTGCTGCCCAAAGAACGCATCGGATGCACACGTCCGTCCCAACCGTTGAAATCGCCCACCACGCTGACGCGCTCCGCATTCGGTGCCCACACAGCAAAACGCACACCCCACACACTTTGCAACTCCATATGGTGAGCGCCGAGTGTGCGATAGGCTTGCTGCAGCGTACCTTCGGAGAAGAGATGCAGGTCATGTTCGCTGATGCTGCTACCAAAGGTAAACGCATCATGCACTTCCAGCAGATGGTTGAAATAGTTCAGACGCAGGCGGCATGGTGTCGGCAAAGCCCGTTTGCCGTGCCACACGAACAGTCCTGCCGCATCGACACGCTCCAGCTGGACCCAAACCTTTCCATCGAACACCGAAACTTCGGTGGCGTAAGGCTGGAACACTCTGAATACGTATTCGGATTTGGATTGGTGCAACCCCAGATAAGAAAAGGGATCATGGTGACGCGCTTCTAGTACGGCGCGCTTGTTCTGGCTTTCGTTAGACATTTATCGCTCCTGTGCCGCAATATAGCCTTTAAAGGCCGACACGACAATGTGAAGGTATGAATACCTGGTGAAAAGCAGGGGATATAGCTGGTGCGAAAGGAGAGACTCGAACTCTCACGCCTTGCGGCGCTGGAACCTAAATCCATAGATTAAATCCCACCAAACCCATTGCCTGCGCTGTTTATATTGATTCAATAATAATTATCCGGCAAAATCCGGCAAATAGTTCGTGGGCACCATCATGTGGAAAAAGGTCGAGAAAGGCATATACCAAGAAGGTTTGTACTCTTTCCGCGTACGCATGATGGTGAACGGCCACAAGCTAGACAAGACGCTCGACAGTCTAGCAGAGGCGCGCGTCTTTCGTGACAGTCACAAACTCTCTCAAGCGCTCGATGTACATGAGAGCGCAGTAATTGAGAGTCGCATAAAAAAACAGACAATAAAGGGTTTATCAGTCAGCGATGCGCTTGATCGCTACCTGCTGGAGATAACTCCACACAAGAAAGGTGCCGATACCGAGGAATGGCGAATCGGCAAAGCGAAGCGCATGCAGTTGGCAAAGAAGCCTTTCCATGGGGTCACCGCTGACGACGTAATCGCTTTCATGGGAGAGATTGGCGGAAGCGAAAACAATCAGCGCAAGTATGTCTCACTCATCTCTCACCTGTATCGCGTAGCAATACGTCAGTGGCGCCTGCCGGTGACGAATCCAGTCACCGGCCAGATGGACCTGCCAGATAACGGAGTGGCGAGAACCAGGCGGCTCAAAAAAGGGGAATACGACAAGCTGATGAAAGCGCTAATCGGCGAGCCGAAGCAATTCGTCATCATTGCGGTAGAAACGGCCATGCGCCAATCGGAAATATTCTCCTTGCGCTGGGAGAATATAAACAAAAAGAAATGCACAGCCCTACTCACCGACACAAAGAACGGCGAGTCTCGTACCACCATCCTTTCTCGCGTTGCCATGAACGCCCTTGATGCAGTTGGCTGGGAAGATGAAGGTGAGGTATGGTCGATCAACAAAGGGCAGCTCAGGAGAGCATGGGAGGCCGCCAGAGATGACATCGGCGCCCACGACCTACATTTTCATGATTTGAGGCATGAAGGCGCATCGAGACTGTTCGAAAAAGGTCTCAACGTATTTGAGGTCCAAAGTATCACTGGGCACAAGACGCTTTCGGAGTTGCGGAAGTACACGCATCTGACACCAAGTTCGATTCTTGCAAAACTGAATAAGTAGGCCAGCTACTCCTCAGGCATAAGCAACTGCCACGGCTCAACTCCAAGCGCCAAGGCAATCTTCCCGATGTTCCCCAACGATACATTCCAGATGCAGCGCTCGACCGCAGAAATATAGGTGCGGTCCAAATCACATCTGAATGCCAAGTCTTCCTGCGAAAGAGACTGTTCACGCCTAATGCGACGAACATTCTGCGCAAGAATGCTTCGCAGATCTTGCTCCTCCGAGGATTGCCCAACATTGACTGCTGTACGTTTTGCCATGCCGCGAAGAATCCGTGCTTGCGGTGTTTGTTTCCACGGAGTTTGCTTCTCATTTGTGCTAAATTGGAGCCCTACAGATAAGGAGATAACCAGAATGACTACTGTTCTCGGAATTGTCATGTTGGTGGTATGTGCGATCGGCGCCATGTCCGTTCTTTCTTGGCTATACAGGGAAGTGGTGAAGCTGCACCGCGATCAGCGGGGAGCGTTGCCACTCGCAAATTGTTTCAAGCCAAATGGAACGGGGACATTACTTAAAGTCTGCAGGACAGAAGAAATGTGGGAGAACAAGCTGACGAGATGGGAAGACCTTCCGCAATACAACGGCCGCACAATGCACTTTGGCCTCCCCCACTATCGCGACGTGAAGGTGCCAGACAAGCACAGCTATGCAACCGTGGAATACATGGATCATCCAATCAAACAGTACGTGTATGACGTGATATCCAATTTCTCAGGTGGTTTGGATGCCAAAGGGATTGCATATCAACTGTTTTTTCCAGTGATGTTCATCCTGGCTGGGGCGCCCATAATCACCGTATTGATACTTTCCGGCCTGTTCTATGCCTGGTCATTGCTATGGCTCACACCTGCAGCAAACCGCGCATCTCGACGCTCCGCTGAAAGATGCAGAAACCTCAAGCCAAGCGACTGGAGGAAGATCTACCAAGAGATCGCCGAGGAAAAAGCGCAAGAAGATATGCTGGTCCGGGCCCTGCGTAGAAGCGGGATTCGGAGATTATGAAAGACGCTCAAACTTAGAAAGGGGACTTTCTGTGAATTGCCATAATCTTCGTAAAGTAACAGCAGGGTTCGTGATGCTTGGATTGGCCCTGGCACCGCTAGCTCATGCAGGAAACATTCCAGACAACAGCACCTCGCCCTCACCCTACAAGAAAGGAGCCTCTTGCGTGCAGGAAAGCAGCAAGGCCAGCATGTTCACTTGCTGGGGAATGTTCGGGAACAAACTTGTCGGCATTGATGAAATTTACAAGCATGGATGGCGCGTAGTTGCATTCAAGCCAAGGACGGATGATCCAAACATTATCGACAACGGAATGTTGATCATTGAAGAACAGTGAGATGCAATTCTTGTTCATCGGTTTGATAGCATCTCTCGATGCCTAAAGGCGCAACAGTTCAGTTTTATCTAAATGTGCTGTCCGGTTCGTCTTAATGCGAAGCTTCACATTAGGACGAATTGCCGACCTGGCAGATCATCGGCCAAAGCCGACCATCAGGGCAATGCAGTCGATAGGCTGCTTCCGCAACCCACAGCGGTCATCCGACTTTCCGGAAAGCCGATCTTCAACGTTAGGGCTCTTCTCTGGGTTCTTCTTCGTATTCATAAATGATCCCACATTTCAAACAACGATCGGTTCCGTAGTTCTCGTTGTACTGAAGTCCACAGCTACATCCACATTTTGGGCAAAACTCTGAATCGTCAACGTCTGCCCACTTCCATGGGCCGTAGTATTCAGGCACTCCGTCTTTGTCGCGGGATATGATCTCAAACGTATTTTCTTCTGTTGAGATATATGCGCAAATGCCATGTGACTTTAGCTCGGTGAGTACATTTTCAGGCTGGAGGTAGAACCATTCGAGGTGAATGCGTTGGTCGGCGTATCGCTCATGAAGTGCGAGCTCTAGTTGTTTGTCGTCATCGCTCTCAATCCAGCCCATTAGTTTGAGCTCATATGGGCTGCCTGTTCGCAGGGCGCGTATCCGAACCTGTATATCTTTGGATCGCCCAATTTTTACGCGTAGTGAGTTGTGATCATCGTTCTCATTTTCGGCGATAAAGTAAACAGGCATGTCCGCTTTCCTGAGAGCCTTGTCGTGAAGGAAAGGGGCCGCGCTTTAGCGCAGTCCCAGTGGGGCGAACTTGACCGTAGGGTTAGGTCTCATCTTCGCACCTTTATGGCGCGGACTGCATTCCGGATTGACTCAGCGAAAGAAGGCTTCGCCCCGCACTCCAATACCAGTTTGTAGAACTCATCGGATGCTTCGTATGGGTCGAGTTGGGCGCTCCGTACGGTGGTTCGTGCCTTTGGAATGAGATCAGTGATATCTCCTACAGTCAGATAGCCAGAGAAGCGGGCAGCTTCTTTGAACTCGATGACAACCTCAAAAGGAAGATTTGGCCCGCACACGAAGTACTCCAGATGTTTCATGAAATGGGGATGTGCCAAGATTTCAGGGCCGGACGTCCCGTTTCGTTCGAACACATTTTGACGGGACTTTCCCCGACCGCCCGGATTGCGCTCGGGATCAGTGAAGTAAAGCATCCGCACTTCCGGAATCGCGCCGCGCTTGAGAAGGGATTCGGACAGCCCGACCATTGGCATGATCGAGGCGCGGATGTCCTCGTGCCGATTGGAGTGAAATTGGATCTTATCGAATAGTTCTCGCTCTCGGTCGGTCAGCTCAATGTCAGGGGTCGGCATGATGAGGCCTAACGTGGAGCTAAGGGGCCGCGCGCATTTGCGCGGTCCTGCTTGAGCGGCGGGTTGAGCCAAACTTATTCATCTTTGTGGTGCTTATGCATGTGGTAACTACACAGCATAAGATCTTCTTCATAAGCGTTTGGCAAAGCAGAAAGCTCTATTCCTTCACTGCATCTTGCGCATGACTTAAAAATCACCGGAGCGACCTGTTTATCAAAGATGAACTTTTGCTTTTCGCTTAACGCTTCTAGCCCCACATGCAAGTAAAGTTTCGCAATTCCATATGCGGGCGCATCTTTGTCGATAATCCCCATATCAGCCAACATTTCTAGGGCATCCAAATTGTCGACAAGCTCAGGGTCGTAATCCATTTTTGATCTCCATACAGCAATGTTATTTGGCTCTAACAGTTATTAGACGGACGCGCCGGTCCGTATTATTAAAAAATAGTTAGGCTCGGATTCTGCACAACAATAATTTATTCATTGGAGCGTTCTCTGACTTGTTTGTCCGCATATGCATAATAGTACGGGCAGGAGCGAATGTCTCTGCGTGAAGCGGTCATTCCAGAACCTGTTTCTAGATGGCTCCTACGGCCGAGCTGCCGTCCTGGCAGGTCATCGGTGCGGACATTGGGATGATTGTCTAACTAAGCCCGCTCCCGATTCGAAGCCATCATTCAGGATCCGTGCCCCTATAACTTATTATAGATATCGAGTTGATAGGCCGCATCGGGCCGATCTCTGCACATAATGACCATCAGGTTTTTGGAGGTATATACTCCACCCGAATCACAACTGACAGAGATCAGAATGTGAATATTTGGGATATTCTGGAATTCTAAAAAAGGAAAAAGAGGGGAACGGCTCGTGACTGAAACATCAAAAGATCAAGGTAAACGTATTATCAGTACGCTTTTGCATCAGATTGACGTGGATAGTAAAGCTTGTACCCTCATCCCAATATCAAGTGATTATTCTGATCTGGAGGGTCGCGGGTTCAAGTTTGAAGTGCAACGCCTGACTTGAAGAATACCTGACTGGGTGTCTGGTATCCAAGTCGCTTTCTTGGTCTGCTATTCAATCTCTCCATCGCCATATCAATCTCCTGCTGTGTGATCGTTGTGAAGTCCCTGTTCTTCGGGAAATACTGCCGTATTAATCCATTCGTGTTTTCGTTCGTTCCTCGCTCCCATGACGCATAGGGATGAGCGAAGTAGAAATCAGCCTTCAGTCCTGTTGCAATCTCTTCGTGGCCAGCGAACTCCTTGCCGTTGTCTGAAGTGATCGTGATCACCTTGTTCCTGAGCGGCTTCAACAGTTCAATCATTGCCTGGCTGACAGCGAGCGCCGTCTTGCGCTCCAACTTCCGAATCAGCGTATAGCCGGACTTCCGCTCGACGATGCTCAAGATGGCCTGTTTGTGCTTCTTGCCAATCACCGTATCCACTTCCCAATCGCCGATCCGACTTCGCGCCTCAACGATGGCTGGCCGCTCATCGATGGAATGGCGGTTGGGTATCGTGCCGCGCCGGTCAAACTTGCCATAACGCTTCTTGCGTTGCTTCTGGCAGCGCAGGTGCTTCCACAGCGAACCGCCTGCTCGCTTATCTGCATAGACACGCTGATAGACGGTCTCGATGCTGATCTCGGCATGCTTGCTGATCTGGTCTGGACTCCATTCTTCGCGGAGTCGGTCGCAAGCAAATTGCCATGTCTCATCGTCTATCGTGCTGGCATTCATCGCTCGCCGCGCTTCTGCCATGTAGTGAGCCTGCTTTGGCCGATAACCTCGACCTCCTCGGTTGCGTGCCAACTCTCTACTGATGGTTGATCGGCTTCGTCCCAACAGCTGTGCTATCTGATACTGCTTGTGTCCCGCCTTCTTCAAGACGTAAATCTGGTATCGTTCTTCTCGGGTGAGGTGTGTGTAGTTCATTTCTGCAATTTCGACTGGCCGGTCAAAAGGGCATGGATGCTACCGCATCCCGCCCACCTGACCTGCGTTACTCAAAATTGCACTTCATCCTTGAATCCGCCGGTTATTTAAACGACCTTCTGGCAGAGATTAGTGAGAAGCCACAAAAACGAGAATACGATTTTCTGCGGGAAACAACTGAATTCTATAAATGCCTTGAAATGTACAATTCACAACAAGACCTGACTTTAAATAAGGCGGCCGGCAACATTGCAACTAGGCTACTTGATAAAGAAATCGATGCGGATAATCGGTATGGACATTTAAGTGCTACCGGTTCTGGGCATGTCAAAAAAGGAAGCTTCCTACAATTTCTTTATCGAGATGGTTTAGTAATCTCCTATTTAGGCGTAAAGATAGAACATCAGTCTTTTCTTGACGAATCCGATTTTAAGAAAAAGGTTGGATTGGCATTAGCAAAAAAGATTTATAAAGCTTGCAAGTCATCGTTCGATCAGGAAGGCAGGCCACACAACGTATTTATATACGACACCAATTCAAAACCGTCTACTTACTGGTGGAAAGATTTTTTGGAATTAAAAGAAGTTCGCAACGATGCCGTAAACACTAAAACGGCATCTCAAGAAGTAGTTAAAGTACTCAATACGTTAAAAAAAGATCATCCCTCCGACTACACCATTCTACGGAATGCAGCGATTGCCGCATTTAAACAGCATGGCGAAATGAAATATGACGAATTCATTACCAATACTTTTGAAAACTATCAGTCCGAAGATGGTCGGTTTGCCGCTGTGCTGCCTGACCTAATCGTTAAGTTTCGACAACTCCCCGAAAAGAAGCATTTTGATACTAAATTTAACTTGGTCCCTGGAGAGGTTCCTTTCAAGCATTCAAAATTATCACTTACCAAAGAAATTTCACTATCGATAGATGAAGGGATTGAGAATCTCGAAGAGAAGGTATGGGCTGAGAAATCATCTAGTGGGCAGAAGCTTGTGGTGATCGAATCGCCTATTGGATTTAGCCAATTCAAATTGAAAGAAAGAGCGTAACAAAATGCTCTCAGAATATCTCAGTCTCGCACGTGTCATAACACGGGCTGATATCAACGAAACTTTCGACTCCGTGACGGTGAAGGTCAAGCTCTCCGACTCGATGAGCGACTTTGTTCTCAAGCTGTTTGATGAATTGAAGACGCTGTCAAATAGAGATAGGTTTGAACTATTTTTTGAAGTAAGCGGTACTCACGTAAAAATCACTGACTGTTCTTCTGGAAGTCTAAGACAGATAAAGGATCATATTGCTGAATTTAAAGACGATCCAGAGTTTGAAATAGAGCTAAACATCTGGAAAACGAAAGTTGACTCGACAATCTCCGTCTACTTCTTAGAGGCGTTCGGTCGCTACTTGTCCAGCGAGAAGTTGCTTGATCTCATTAATACAATTTCCTCAAAGGTTGAACATCAACTATTTGTTGAAGTTTTTTCAACAATTGATCGCTTTGGTACTACAGGCATTCAGTTCTACCAAGCCGGCTCAGCCGTGAAAAACCTTGCAGATATTACTGAATCATCAAGGCATAAAAAGCTGGAGCTTTTCAGCGAGAACGCAACCGCCGCCAATATAAGCATCAAGCTCCTTCCAAGCGATTTCTACTTAACGACTCAATCAGAATATCAATCCATCAATGATTTTTTTCGGGAAGCATGTTCAGTGCTTTCCGTGATTTTTTTGTCTAACTCATCGGAGCTTAGAAGCAACGATGAATTGAAATACAAAATTAATGGTTATAGGGCTGTTGTATGTGAGGGTGTTTCGCCCGATGAGCTTAGTAAAAAGTATGAGTTATTACATAAGATATACGCTTGGGCATATGAAGGTGGAAACAATTCTGACAAGCTTGGATTGGTACGAAACGTCATTTCTATTCACTTGGATAAGGATGGCAACATAAAAATTGATAACGATGTGTGGGAGGCAATTCAATCAAACTATCAGATATATCTGAAGGGGAATATTCAGAGCTATCTTGAGGTTAAAAATAAAATAGGCGAGCTCATAATTGAATCGACATCCAAGACTTATGCAATGGCTGACGAATTGTTAGACGCGCTAAAAAACAACGCATTTATTCTGCTTACTTTTATATTGACGGTTGTCGTGGTCAATGGATTAAAAGATGCTGGGGAGATCAACGTCTTTTCGAATGCCTATTTGGCTATTGTGGTTCTGCTATCGGTAATTTCAGCAATTTGGTTGTTCATGACTCGTGTCGAAGTAATGAATCGATATGACAGCGCCTCATCAACCATATCTGTCGTATTGAATCTGAATTACAACAAAATTCTTATGGGGTCTGAAATTGATGAGTGCGTGAAGCCTGTGATTCAGAGAAATAGAGAGTATCTAGAATCCCAGGCAGCAAGATATACGAAATGGTGGGTTGGCATGCTTTTGGTATTTGTAGCGTCGTTCTGGATTTGCAATCTTGTGTTTAAGCCGTCTCCTGAACTCGACAAGTCAAATACCAAGGCAATTACATTGCCATCCGGGCGCTTTGATAAGACGCAACAGACTAATGCCGCTCGGAGTGGGGCGGCTACACTCGCTCCACAAGTGCCGCTGAAAAATTCAGTAGGAACCTCGAAATCAGGCTCTTAATTTATTCAAAGCTACTCTTTCCTGTAGGCTGCACCGAAAGCTATTTCAGAGAATCTCCACAGTCCGCTCAGGCCGAGCTGCCGTCCTGGCTGTTCATCGGCCATTGCGGTCTTTAAGAACTTGCCCACTCTAGGTCCGGTGAGAAGCATGAAGCAGACAATGCAGATAGAATCTCAAGTACCAATTCTCCACCTTATTATCAAGATGTTGCTGCACTTATAGCCTTATACAAACATTGCGTCACGAAATGTGATTGGCCCTTTTTTATAGTTGCCGATTCTGCCGAACAAACTCTTCAAACTTTTCAGCAGGTAATGGCTTGCTAAAGTAATACCCCTGAACTTCATCGCATCCTCGCAGGCGCAAGAAGGCAAGCTGACTGGCTGTCTCCACTCCTTCGGCGATAGTGCGCATACCCAAGCTGCTTGCTAAGTTGATGATTGCCGTCACGATCGCTTTATCATCTTCATCTTCATTGATGTCATGGACAAAGGACTGATCGATCTTAAGCTTGTTGATCTTGAATCGTTTCAGATAGCTCAGCGAGGAATAGCCCGTCCCGAAGTCATCAATCGACATGAGAATCCCCAATTCATGGAGATTATTCATTATTTCAATTGCAGCTTCCGGATCGTCCATCGCGACGGCTTCCGTCAGTTCCAGTTCTAAGCTATTGGGCGACACTTGAAATTCATCAAGAAAGGCCATAACCGTTTTCGGCAGTGACGGCTGTTTAAATTGAACCGCAGAAAGATTCACTGCCAGAAGGAATGGCGGCATTCCACTATCCAGCCACTGCTTCAACTGAGCTAAAGCGGTGCGCAACACCCACTCTCCAATACTTACGATGATGCCACTGTCCTCCGCGATAGGAATGAATTCAGATGGCGATACCCATCCGAACTCTGGATGTTTCCACCGCAACAAGGCTTCTGCACCTACAACCTTACCATCGCTGATGCTGATCTGAGGCTGGTAGTGTAATTCCAGCTCAGCTCGCTTAATAGCATGTCGAAGTGCATTTGAGAGGTTAAGCAGTCGCTCCGATCGTTGCTGCATCTCAGGTGTATAGAAGCAGAAATTATTTCGCCCCTCTTTTTTAACGCGATACATTGCTGCATCTGCACTTTTGAGAAGATCGTCAAAAGTCTTTCCATCCTGCGGGAATATGCTGATACCGATTGATGGCGTGCAATTCAACTCGTGGCCCTCAAGATTCATAGGCTCGGACACAGCTTCCATCAGCTTCCTCGCTACATTTACAGCCCCACTCTCGTCAATGTTGGGGCAAATGATCACGAATTCGTCCCCGCCCAATCTACATACCGTATCCTCCCCCCTTAATTCCCCTCGAAGTCGATTCGCTATCTCAATGAGCATCTTGTCGCCGATCGAATGGCCAAGTGTGTCATTGATGCGCTTGAAATGATCGATATCAAGGAACATGACGGAAAGATTATCGCCATTTCGAGTGGCGACACTATAGGCATAGGCGAACCGCTCATTCAGTAGCTTTCGGCTAGGCAGGCCGGTCAGATGGTCAAAATATGCCAACTCATGAATCACTTCTTCCTGTTTCTTTTCATTGGTTATGTTGTGCTTGATAGCAAGATAATTGGTCACTTCGCCCGCTTCGGAACGAACTGGGGATATCCATGCCGATTCGATATATTCGACACCAGCCTTGGTGCGGTTTACCAACTCTCCTCGCCATTCCTCACCCTTACTCAGTTTCTCCCACATCTTCTGATAGGTAAATTTTGGGGTTTTTCCGGATTGCAGAATGCTAGGGTTCTTGCCCAGAGCCTCTTCCAACGTATAGCCAGTTACTTCAGAGAAGGTCTTGTTCGCATATTCGATTCGAGCATCAAGGTCCGTAATAACGATGCTGCTTGGGCTTTGTTCCACGGCCATCGAAAGTTTGCGCATCGAAGCTTCGGACTCGACACGATCCGTAATGTCCGTTGTGAATCCAGCAAGGAATCGATGCTTACCTTCACTTAGAATTGGGAACTTTATTGTTGAATAGGTTCTTCCGTTGAATTCCTCTTGAACAACGACGCTCTTCCCTTCAAGCAATACTTGCCTGTCATCCTCAACCATCTTCATGGCCAGATCTGATGGGAAAAGTTCATTCATGCTCTTTCCTATCAGTTCCGACATCGGAAGACCGAGTAGTTGTTCATAGTTATTGCTGAGCCGCAAAGATCGGATTTCTTCGTCTTTGAAGAACACGAAAATTGGGCTGTTCTCCATGAAGTGCCTGAATATTTCTTCGCTCTCGCGAAGTGCAGCATCTGATCGATGTTGCTTCAAAATTCGCCACGCAGATTCAGCGATCAATCTGACCGTCTCCACATCTTCATCTGTGTAATCGCTGGCTTTGTTGCCTACGCCCACCAGCATATGCACCTTGCCACTGTCGATGACAGGGACGCTGGCAAAACGTTCAAGATGTGAATGGCCTTCTGGCAGCCCTTTCTTTTCGACTGTATTGGGGTAGTTGTTAATGACAACAGGCGCCTTTTTCCTGAAAGCATCAGCCCATATGCCAGCCTCGCTGATGGGGTAATACGTATCGTAAGCGGCATGACAGTATTTCTCATGAGTGTTACGCGACCACCTTCCAAGCTCGATTGAATTCTGATCCTCATGAACCAGATGAATGAACGATATCTGACTATCGGTCAGCTCTTCTACTATCTCTACGACCTTGCTCATGAACTCACGATCAGTCTGCCCTTCGGATAACCTAGGCATGGATAACAACGCCTCCGCACGTTGAGCATGCAAATGAAGAGAACTCGTTTTCTTTTGCAGGGACAATTCGGATTGCTTCAGTGCCTTGTACGGTGAATCAAAGGCTTCTATGAAGAGTGCTCTGTAGAGCATAAAGTAGGCTACAGATTTGAAGATATGTCCCATCAAATTGTAGATATCTGTCACGTCAGAATAGAGCGTGAAAAGGAACTCGCTCATCGCCATCACTAGTGCAGCGGCAAAGAACCATGCCACTTGGAAAGATGCAGGCCATCGCATTTTTATCCAGAAAATGAGCCCGGCGCCTAGATTCATCACAATCAATACATATTCAAATCCGACCTTATATGGAGTGAGTCCAGAGCCGGGAATGAATGCGATGGGTAAGACCTCATGGTGAAACAAAATCAGCCAGTGAGTAGCAATCACGAACGCAGCAATTAATATTAAATATATTTTCTTGGTTGACGTGGATGCGTATGAAAACCAAGGGAGCGCGGCGACAACCAATATTATTGAAGAGGCCAGAAAGCGCGCAGCCAGCCAAAAATCGATTGCCTTATCAGGGCCGCTAGGCGTAATAAAATCTGGCATCCCAGCGTATGAAAGAGAATGGCTGAAATCAAGAAGCGCGACACCTAGAAAACCAACCGAGATCAATACGAGATTCTTCGGCAGGTTGCGGTAGTGAGAATTCCAACCTACAGCAAATAAAAGGATTGAAACAGAAATGGATGTGAACTCAAGGAAGGTATGCAAGGGTTCGTACCCCGAGATACCTTGCAAAGCCTTGGGAGTAGATGAAACAAGAAGAAAGATCGTTATTGCAGCAACGAGAGCAACATACCAACCCGCCGACCTAAGAGATTCTAGGTGGCTGTCATCTATTCCTAATATGGATATATTCTTTGCCCGCACCTACTTCACCCTCTCGATGTAGCACGGCAACGAATAGCGCCATGTCATAAAACTATCACCGAACCATTATTTTTGCTACCCAGTAATTCCATAGTAAGAAACGAACCAGATTCACAAGGCGCTCGAGCCAAATATTTTTGGCTGCATTGCAACACATAGCGGTCATAACAGTTGCAAGCCCTCAATGACTGCAAAGGCCGAATTGCCGCCAATACTGACCTTAAGTCTTTGCAGCCTATGGGCTACAATGTAAATGCAGTATTCATAGAGTGCTACTTAAAACACCGTGAACAATCCTAGGAGGATTAATTGTGGCCAATCTTACTTCAATGTTGAAGGATGAGATCTCGCGAATTTCTCGCAAAGAAATGCGTGGAGAGACTGACAAACTCAGGAAGACATCCACTCAATACCGTTCAGAAATCGCGTCACTGAAGCGGCGTGCATCATCTCTTGAGCTGCAAGTTGGCCGATTGGAAAAGCTCGTTTCAAAATTGGCTGGTGAAGCGCCCTCCTCCGAGCCTGCGAGCAAACCGCGTTTTACAGCGAAGGGATTCAAGTCCCATCGAAATCGTTTGGGTTTGAGCGCAGAAGCAGCCGGCTCCCTTCTTGGAGTGTCCGCACAGACCATCTACAGTTGGGAGGCTGGTAAGTCGAATCCGCGAGCTTCACAAATGGAAAGGGTCGTAGCTTTAAGGGCGCTGGGGAAGCGAGCGGCCGCTGAACTGCTTAACCGTTGAAGATGCTCTATGGGGGTATAGCCCCCATAGGGACTAACCAAAAACGCCCTTCCGAAAAATCGATATAACGTTCGTTCCGGCGAATTCCTTGTGCGCTTCAGTCATCTCGACAGAGCGCTTGATCAGATCTCCGAAAGAGCCAGGAATCTGCTCCCCCTCCAAAAGGCCGGCAATCTCGTCCTGGATGTGCTTGGGCGTTCGCCGGATGGCGTGAGCCATTCTTTCTGGACGCACCAGTCCGTCGATCATCTCTTCCGTGTTTTGTTGTTGCTCATCCATGGTGTCGCGCTCTGTAGTGTGATGCTTCGATTGTATTTCAGAACACAGCTTTGCAGACGCCTGTATATGCAGGGTATTGGGATGTATTGAACGGTTGCTTGTACTACCTGCTACTTTATCCGCGAAAAGTGCAATTCCTGATAATAAGGATTATCAGGAATGCGGGTTGCAGCGCCATCTGTTCACTACCATTCATCTTTTCTGATATTCTGCCAACTGGCTGGATTGAAGCCTGCTGCCCACCTTGGCATACCCGGACGGGACAATCATCACAAAATTAGCATTCGAGATTCCTTTCATGCGGGTCTCAGCAGTGGGCACTGAATTTCCGCGCTATTGATAGGAGTTTAACAATGCGTACACAAATCATCATTACTTCGGCATCCGTCGAAAAGCTCAAGCAAAAGGCACGAAAGCTCAAAAGGGAAAGCGGCATTTCTCACCATGAAGCTTTGGATCTCGTAGCCAAAGAGGTTCACTTCAATCACTGGCATCATGTTGCCGAATCAGCAACGGCATTCGAACCAACCGAACGGGCGTACTACTTCGGCGTGATCATTGCGATGGATGTTAAAGATGCGATGGACTTCCGTGATCCATCTGGCAGATTCGTTGAAGATTCATCTGCGTTCGCACTTTGCGCTGATGACATATACAGATATATCCGCGAAGCAGATGAAGACTCCGACATGCTTGCTACTGATCCTCACTACGAAGAGGACAGGCTGGAATGGATGGAAGAAGGGCTGATGAATTTTGTATTCTTCCGATACACGGCTTCAACCGTTCCTGGAAGCGTGGATGAAGTCGCGGGGATTGTTGACGAGTGCTCGTTCTGGCCTCCTGAATTCATCTGGTACAAAAACTCCTTCCAAGAGTGGTGAAAAACGACTCATGGCGATGATTAAGGTAAAGGCATCGGTTCGTTCAATATGATTCCGATTGCTTCACTATAAACGGGCATCATTAAAAGATGCCCGTTTTTCTTATGGCAGATCCTCGCAGCCGAAAGCAGTCGATCAGAATGCAAGGAAATGATGGCTGCTTTACGCAGGAATCCGAACTGCTTTATGCGTCACTGATAACCAATTCTTGCAACAGATTTAAGGGTCACAACAGGCAGGTCCCTGTATATCGAGGGCTTGTTCCCGTCCCGCTTGCGTGTCTCCGCAGCCTGCCTGACCCCGCTTTCCGGATCCTGAAGCGCCTTCTGCAACTATTCTTCACTCAAATCGCCGCAACGTACTGCCACTTGCCTGATTCCCTCGTCATGGTGGGAAAGCATCATATCCAGGTGCGTAGGAAACATACATGCCACAGAAAGATTGAGCTTACCAGCCGCCCAATGAACTCCAGAATCGAAAGCATAATCCGGCAGCCGGGATTCAATCTCGCG
>JBDRPZ010000020.1:0-13345 GCA_043826585.1 Pseudomonadota bacterium | reverse complement strand
AACATGCTGTCCGTCCTGAGCCAAGTGTTCGGCATCTTCGCGCTGATCTCCATCCTGTGGGTGGTGTACGGTTACTCGCTGGCCTTCGGTGACGGCGGCTCGATGAACTGGGCGATCGGTGACCTGAGCAAGATGTTCCTGGCCGGCATGACCGGTGACAGCACCGCTGCAACCTTCACCGACGGCGTTGTGATCCCCGAGTTCACCTTCGTTGCCTTCCAGTTGACCTTCGCGGCGATCACTACCGCGCTGATCATCGGCGGCTTCGCAGAGCGCATCAAGTTCGGTTCGCTGATGGTGTTCTCCGCACTGTGGTTCACATTCTCTTACCTGCCTATCGCACACATGGTGTGGGCAACAGGCGGTTACCTGTTCGAGAAAGGTGCGCTGGACTTCGCTGGCGGTACTGTTGTGCACATCAACGCCGGTATCGCGGCACTGGTGGGCGCGATCGTGATCGGCAAGCGTATCGGTTACGGTAAAGAGCCGATGGCTCCGCACAACCTGCCGATGACCATGATCGGTGCATCCCTGCTGTGGGTGGGCTGGTTCGGTTTCAACGCCGGCTCCAACCTGGAAGCCACCGGCGGTGCAGCACTGGCCTTCCTGAACACCATCGTCGCTACCGGTGCAGCAGCACTGAGCTGGATGGGCGCTGAAAAAGTGTTGCGCGGCAAAGCATCCATGCTGGGTATCGCTTCTGGTGCAGTTGCCGGTCTGGTCGCCATCACACCGGCTGCCGGTCTGGTTGGCCCGATGGGCGCCATCGTTCTCGGCTTGATCGTTGGTCCGGTCTGTCTGTGGGCGGTGTCTGGCCTGAAGAAATCTCTGGGCTATGACGACTCACTCGACGTATACGGTATCCACGCTATCGGCGGTATCGTCGGCGCGATCGGCACCGGTATCTTCGTATCGCCAGCACTGGGCGGCGTGGGCATCGACGGCTACTCCATGGGCGCACAAGTTGTGACACAGGCTACCGGCGTGTTGATCACTATCGTCTGGTCCGGTGTGGTTGCCTTCGTCTGCTTCAAGCTGGTCGACATGGTCATGGGTCTGCGTGTCTCTGAAGAAGAAGAGCGCGAAGGTCTGGACACAGCGACACACGGCGAGCGCGCATACAACGTGTAAAGTCTCCTCCCTGGAGCCTCCCGGCTCCACTTTTAAGGGCACCTTCGCGGGTGCCCTTTTTTTACCCGAGACCATAAGTAGCAAGGAGGAATGAATGGCTGGAGAGATGGAAAAACTGTTCGCATTAGCCGGGCGCATCCATGTCCTGTTAAGGCGCGAACACAACCGCATCATCGATGTTGAATGGATGTGTGCCGATGAAAGCTACGCAATAGAAGTGATCAAACTCGCACGCTCGGCAGGATCGGAAGAACTGCTGGCACTGGCAGAGCGCGTCGAGGCTGTGCATCCGCTGTTGCCCAAGCCGCAACGCATAGCAGCACCTCCCCCACCAAAAGTAGAAGCAAAGTACGTCGCCAGCTTGCGCTGAGCATTTGCATTGCATCTCAATAAATTTGAAGGGCACCGCGAGGTGCCCTTTTTCATTTGAAGATATTGTCAAAGTCAAAACCGTCGGGGGTTGCACCCGCAAGGGGTACGCCGTGGTTGTAAGGGGCTAAAGCCCCAACAACCACGCGGCCCGACAGCAAGCTACTTTCTTTTGCTTCGCCAAAAGAAAGTAGCCAAAGAAAAGGCGACCCCACTGCGCCGCCCCTTTGGGGTTCCCTGCGTTGTTGGCTACGACATAACCTGAAGGTTAGTCTTCGCCGCAACAATCCGCGTTGCGGCTTGTTGTCGACTGGTCAGGCGGCTGCGGAACTCGCGCTACGCGCTCAGACAGTCCTCGCCGAAATCCCCTGCCCAGCCTCCGCTACTCGGCGGCGCACAGGGGAGGGGAAAGCCGAACTTCAAAAGCACATGGCGGGCAAGGCCCGCCATGTAATGAATGCTTATGAGCTTAGGACTGGGTTACTTAAAACCCATGCCTGCCTAGAACAGATAACTTAATCCAAGCGACAAAACAGCAATGCGGTTTTCATTTGCATTTCCAGTTTTCAATGAAGTTGCTTCGATTCGCATATCCCATTCTTCATCAATTTTGTATGCGCCACCAACCCCATAAGCCACGCCAGATTTGGAAAAGGTCGGTGTCAATTTGGTTGTCACTTTCGCAGCGCCAATTTTGGTCAGGAACGAGAAGCGACTAGCTTTTCCGAATTCGGAAACATTCCAATATTTAACCGCAAAGATGCTTGTCGCCGATGCAGTGGCCAACGCAGGTAATTGACCCAGATTGACGTTGCCAGCTTCTATTCCCCAATTATTATTGAATTGGTATCCGGCAAAGAACAGATTCGATTCAGGTTGAGAAGTTGAAGTTTGAGTTTGACCAAGCGCACCAAAAAGATAGATACCACTATTGTCATCAGCAAAAGCAGGCAACGAAAGGAGTAGTGCGGCGATAGGAACAAACACTTTGCGGTACATACATTTCATTTGGGATTTTTCCTCAATTACTTTAGGTGGCTTGAACTGTACAGTAATCACGAATGTCTTAACAACGGTTTTGATGGCCTATATATCTCATAGAACACAGAAATAAAGGCGATTCGGACTGCATGTAGCGGAGCCGAGTTGTTTAGGCTATGGAGGGCAGCTTGCTGCTCTCCATGCGTTTTTGACTTTCGTTTTTCCCTCCCCTGTGCGCCGCCGAGTAGCGGAGGCTGGGCAGGGGATTTCGGCGAGGACTGTCTGAGCGCGTAGCGCGAGTTCCGCAGCCGCCTGACCAGTCGACAACAAGCCGCACAGCGGATTGTTGCGGCGAAGACTAACCTTCAGGTTATGTCGTAGCCAACAACGCAGGGAACCCACGAAGTGGGCGGCGCAGTGGGGTCGCCTTTTAGTTTCGGCATACCTAAAGGTTAGCCTTCACTGCAACTTCGTTGTCTTTGGCTACTTTCTTTTGGCGAAGCAAAAGAAAGTAACTTGCTGTCGGGCCGCGTGGTTGTTGGGGCTTTAGCCCCTTACAACCACGGCGTACCCCTTGCGGGTGCAACCCCCGACGGTTTTGGTTTTGATTCTGATTGATGGGTATCGCTACGCTCCACCCATCCTACGCCTGCCAAGAGTGTTCCCCCACCCTAGCCCTCCCCCGGAGGGAGAGGGGACTGGCAGCGCGAACCGTTGCGCATGACGCGCTACCCCCCTCCATACGTATCCGGCACCGTACTCCTAGAAAACCCGCTCCTGGAAAACACACTGCGCGAGAACACTCTGGATTGGGACATGGAGTTCGACAACTCGGCCTGTGTCTGCATACTGAAGCCGCGATACAAGTCCATGTCGTAGTCGCTTTGTTCGATGAGGTGTATCGCCTTCGCCAGATCGGCGATGAACTCGTCCCAGTTCGTGTAACGCTGTGCCGGATCCTTTTGCATGGCGCGTTCGATCACGTCGGTGAGCACTTTGGGCAGTGCCTTGCGGTAGGTGTCGATGGGGATGATGGGGAAGTTCAGGATCGCGATGCGCGCGTCGAACTGATTGTCTGCTTCAAAGGTGTGGTGGCCGGTGAGCAAGCGGTACAGCACTGCGCCCAGCGAGTAGATGTCCGAGCGCTGATCCAGTGCTTCGCCTTCGATCTGTTCCGGTGACATATAGGCCAGGCTGCCGGCCACCACGGCGCCCATCTCGCTGACCGGGATGGCGCAGCCGAAGTCGGCCAGTTTGGCGACGCCGTTGGGCATGAGGATGATGTTGCCGGGCTTCACGTCGCGGTGCACCACGCCCATCTCGGCGGCATATTTCAAAGCTTCCGCAACCTGCGCGGTGACGGACAGTACCTTGTCCAATGGCAACAGGTTCTCGACCTTGTCGTGATGGTCTAGCGGTTTGCCGTTGATGTATTCCATCACCAGATAGGCGCCGGTCGGTTCGTTCAGGTCGGCGTCGATGACGCGCACGATGTTGCGGTGCTGCATCTTGTGGCCGAGTTCGACTTCGGCGGTGAACATGGATTTGTGCAGCTCGGACTGGCTGGCGCGGCGCAACTGTTTGAGCGCGACCGACGCATAGGAGCCGTCGCGCAGAGCGAGATAGACGTTGGAGGTGGCGCCTTCGCCCAGTTCGCGCACGATGGAGTAGGGTCCGATGCGGAGGATGGGCGGGGTCACTGACATTCAGGCGCAATAAGCATCAAGCGATATATAAATTCTAACGGTGCCATAGACTAGGCAGCGCCCGATTTAGTTTCCAAGTACACGCAATTAAGGCAGGATCAGACAGCGATCTCTACCCGGTTGCGTCCGCCTTCCTTGGCTCGGTATAGCGCCTCATCGGCCTGGGCGAAGCTTGTTTCCAATTCGGCCACTTCGTCGATGGGCGCGATGCCGCTGGAGACGGTGATCTTGAATGCCACACCGTGGCTCACTACTTCATTGGCGGCGACCATTTTGCGCAGGCGTTCGGCGATGGACTTCGCTTCCACCAGCGCAGTATCCGGCAGCAGGATGGCGAACTCCTCGCCGCCGTAGCGCACCAACAGATCATGCGGGCGCAGGTTGTGCTGCATGATGTCCGCCAGCGATTTCAATGCTGCATCCCCGACCAGATGGCCGTAGTTGTCGTTCACTTTCTTGAAGTGGTCGATGTCCAGGATCATCACAGCGCTGTGTTGTTTGTTCAGCGCACAGCGGTGCAGCACGCGCGGGAAGGCGTCGTTCATCCAGCGCCGGTTGTGCACGCCGGTGAGCGCATCGACGGTGGCCTGATGTTCATATTGCGCGCGCTGGTTGTGCGAGGTGATGAGGGCGGAATTGTCGTTGCGCATGCGCCCGGCGATGATGGCGAGCAGGTTGCGTGCGACATCGTGCGACTGGTCGACCAGCGACCACACCGTGTCGTGCGGCACCGCCAGCACACGCGTGGGCTTAGCGGCGACCACCAGTGCGGAGGGGTTCTTGCCGTCCACTAGCGAGATCTCGCCGGTGCATTCGCCGGCCACCAGCGTGGCATGTTCAACGGTCTGCTGTGCAGCCAGATGAACGTGCAGCTCACCTTCCAGAATGAGATACAGCCAGGTATTGGGGACCTCCGGTTGCAGCAGCTTCTCGCCGTCGGCCAGTGTCCGCGCTTCGCTGCGTTCCAGCATGTATTCGACACTGGAGAAGTCCACGTTACGGAACAGCAGGTTCTGCGCGGTCAGTGCGCGATCACGATCCAGATTTTCCATAGCCCCCCCGGCTTGATGAATCAACGGAATACGATGGTCTTGTTACCGCACACCAGCACGCGGTCTTCCACATGGTAACGCAGGCCGCGCGCAAGCACGGTCTTCTCGATATCGCGCCCGTAGCGCACCAGATCGTCCGGCGTGTCGCCGTGGTCGATGCGCACGGTGTCTTGTTCGATGATGGGACCCGCGTCCAGTTCGTCGGTGACGTAATGGCAGGTGGCACCGATCAGCTTGACCCCGCGCTGGTAGGCCTGATGGTAAGGCTTGGCGCCGACGAAGGAGGGCAGGAAGCTGTGGTGGATGTTGATGACGCGACCCGGATAGCGCTGGCACAGCCAAGGCGGCAGGATCTGCATGAAGCGCGCCAGCACCATGGCATCGCCCTGGTGTTCGTCGAACAGGACGGCGATGCGCTGGAACGCGGCTTCCTTGTCGCCGCTCATGTCGACATGGATGAAGGGGATGCCGTGCCATTCGACGAAGCTGCGCAGGTCTTCGTGATTGGAGATCACACAGGGGATGTCCACCTGCAACTCGCCGCTGCGCCAGCGATGCAGCAGATCGTCCAGACAGTGGTCCTGCTTGCTCACCAGCACCACCAAGCGTTTCTTGTTGGCGGAGTCGGTCAGATTCCATGCCATATCAAACTCATCAGCCAGCGCTTTGAATTTGTCGCGGAAGGTCGCTGCATCGAAAGGCAAGGAATCCGCGCGCATCTCCTGGCGCATGAAGAAGCGCTCAGCCTCCTGCTCGGTGTGGTAGCTCGCTTCGGTGATGAAGCCGCCGTGCTCGGCGATGAAACCGGTGACGGCAGCGATGATGCCGGAACGGTCGGGACAAGAGATGGTGAGGGTATAGCGATGCGTGGTCATGCAACGACTCCGAGTATCAGTGCGCGGATTCTAACGGATATCCCTTGCGGGCACGCAGCGACGGCTAAGAACGGGGCGGTTTGCGCTGAAAGAACTGGCAGGGCTGGCCGGAAGCTTCCAGTACATCCAGCATCGGCAGACGCTGGCTCTTGAAATCCAGCGCGCGACAGCCGTAACGGAATTGGGCCTCGTAGGTGATGTAGAAATGTACACAGTCTTTACATCTGGGCGCTTGTGTCTCAGGCTTGTTGTCTGTCGTCTTACTCATCTTGGTTTGGATCAGCGATACGTCTGCGGCAGCGGCTTGACCACAAGATCTTTGCCCCACAACTGGGATACGATGTGCGTGGCACGCTCAACATCACCGCTGCTGTGGAAGGTCTCGCTGCCGACCTCGCCCAGCTGCACGCGCGGCGGCAACTCGGTATCGACGCGGCGCTTTAGTTCGCGTGCAACGGCCGCACCGGTATCGATCAGCGAGATCTGCTCGCCCACCACTTCGCGGATCAAGGGTGCGAGGAAAGGGTAGTGGGTACAACCGAGGATGAAGGTGTCTGCGCCCGCAGCAAGTAGCGGTGCGGTGTAGCGCTCCACCAGACGTCGTGCCTCAATACTGTGCAAGTCGCCACGCTCGACCAGCTCCACCAACCCGGGGCAACCCTGCGTCACGATCTTCACATCGCCGCCGTATTTTTCCAGTAGCGCGGCGAAACGTGCACTTTCCAGCGTACCCACGGTCGCCAACACGCCCACCACATTGCTTTGGGTGGCTGCGACAGCCGGCTTGATAGCCGGCTCCATGCCGATGAAGGGGATCTTGCTGAATTGTTTGCGCAGCGGCAGGGCGGCCGCCGCAGTAGCGGTATTACAGGCGATGACGATGGCTTCAGCACCATGCTTGAGCAGGAAGCGCGTCAGCGACATGGCGCGTGCTTCGATGAAAGCAGCCGATCTGCCACCGTAGGGCACATGGCCGGAATCGGCGACGTAGATCAGCTTGGCTTCCGGCAGTGCTTCACGGATGTGCTGCAGGACTGAGAGTCCGCCCACACCCGAATCGAACACACCGATGGTCCTGACCACGATCGCCCTTCGTTACTCTTCCGCACCCTGACTGCGCAGGTACTCTTCGTAGGTGCCGTGGTAATCGGTCACGCCCTTGTCGGAGATCTCGATGATGCGCGTGGCCAGCGAGGACACGAAATCACGGTCCTGTGACCCAAAGATCAAGGTGCCCTTGAACAGGTCGAGCGCCGTGTTCAGCGATTCGATGGCTTCCATGTCCATGTGGTTGGTCGGCTCGTCCATCAGCAGCACGTTGGGCTTTTGCAGCATCAGCTTGCCGAACAGCATGCGACCTTTCTCGCCGCCGGACAGCACTTTCACGCGCTTCTTCACGTCATCGCCGGAGAACAACAGACGGCCCAGCGTGCCGCGCACGACCTGGTCGTCGTCGGACGGACCGCGCCAGTCGGTCATCCATTCCATCATCTCTTTGTCTTCGGCGAAGTCATGCGCATGATCCTGCGCGTAGTAGCCCAGCTTGGCTTTTTCCGCCCACTTGATGGTGCCGGTGTCTGCTTCCAGATCACCTGCCAGACAGCGCAGCAAGGTCGTCTTACCGATACCGTTGGGGCCGATGATGGCGACTTTCTCGCCCGCATCGATGCGGAAGTTGACGTTGGAGAACAGCACCTTGTCGTAGCCTTTGGCCATATGCTGCACTTCAACAGCAGTGCGGTGCAGCTTCTCGCGCTCGTCGTATTCAAAGCGGATGAACGGGTACTGGCGGCTGGAAGGTTTGATGTCCTCGATCTTGATCTTGTCGATCTGGCGCGCACGCGAGGTGGCTTGCTTGGCTTTGGAAGCGTTGGCCGAGAAACGTGCCACGAAGGCTTTCAGTTCGGCGACCTTTTCCTTGGCTTTGGCGTTGTCGGCAGACTGTTGTTCACGCGCCTGTGTGGAAGCCAGCATGTAGTCGTTGTAATTACCCGGATAGACCGTGATCTTGCCGAAATCCAGGTCGGCCATGTGCGTACACACGCTGTTCAGGAAGTGGCGGTCATGGGAGATGATGACCATGGTCGAGTTGCGCGCATTGAGGATGTTTTCCAGCCAACGGATGGTGTTGATGTCCAGGTTGTTGGTCGGCTCGTCCAGCAGCAGGAGGTCCGGATTGGAGAACAACGCCTGTGCCAACAACACGCGCAGCTTGAAGCCCGGCGCGACCGCGCTCATCGGTCCCTGATGCAATCCGATATCGATGCCCAAGCCCAGCAGCAGCTCACCCGCACGCGCTTCGGCGGTGTAGCCGTCGTATTCGGCGAAGGTCGCTTCCAGATCAGCGGCGCGCATGTAGTCTTCTTCGGACGCATCGGGATTGGCGTAGATCGCGTCACGCTCGCTCATCGCTTCCCACATCTCGGCATGGCCCATCAACACCACGTCCAGCACACGATTCTCTTCATAGCCAAACTGGTCCTGACGCAGTTTGCCGAGACGCTCGCCGCGATCCAGCATGACTTCGCCCGAGGTCTGATCCAGATCGCGACCGAGGATCTTCATGAAGGTGGATTTGCCGCAGCCGTTGGCGCCGATCAACCCGTAACGGTTGCCGTCACCGAATTTGACGGAGACGTTCTCGAATAGCGGCTTGGCGCCGAACTGAATGGTGATGTTTGCTGTAGATAACATGGGACTGCCTTATTTTCGAAGGGCGGCATTCTACCACTGACAGCAGGGTTCGATTCGCCGGCGGCTGGTTTAAACTGCCGCCCTCACCAGAACGCGCAGCGGGCCGATCATGCAAGAGCAAACCATCAACATCACCAAACTCGTCAATGATAGTAACGACGGACTGAGCGCGGAAGAGCGCGCCGGGCTGATGAAACAGCTTGCCGATACGCTGCAAGCGCTTGATGCAGCCGATAAAAGCGACCCGCTGCCGTATGCCCGCCTGCAACTGGACGTAGCCGAATCGCTGAATGCCCTGGGTCGCCACAAGGAAGCTTGGGACATCGCGCGCGAAGCGTTCTTCAGTTGCATGCAACAGGAAGCCTGGGCGGATGCGGTGGAAGCCTGCGATGTGCTGTTCCAAGCTCGGCAGCCGAATTCGCTGGCCGCACTGGGCATGGGCATCTGGCTTTCCGTCACCTTCCCGGTCGATCCAGAGCTGACGGTCGCCATGCTGATCCACGTGGTGGACGAGACGCCGAACGACTCGGATGGCGCGGCAGTGGCGGCGATCACCGCGCGCTATGTGGTCGACCTGCGCGCCGACGACGCCCAGCATGAGAGCCAGAGTTTCCTGGTGAACAACCTGATCGCCATGGTCGCCCAGCGTCACAGCAACGTGCAAGATCAGGAAGGGCTGGACCGCTGGCTGAACCATCTGCAACTGCGCGACCCGCAGATCTTCCTGCCGCGACTGGCGGCGGTGGTGGATGCCATCGTGGGCGACAAGTGGTGGTTCGACCGCGATGTGTTGCGCGCCCAATTGCCGGACTGATCGAGCCGCAGCTTCACTTCAAGCGCCTCGCCGAAGGCAGAACTCACCTTTTTTCGTTGACGCCGTGCACACGATTCCACTAAAGTTCGCCTGCAATTGTTGATTTCACTATCAACGCCTGCACGGGCAAACCCGCCGAAAGGCGGGGACGCAAAGCTACCGGGCTAAGGGATATCCATCCTAATCGACTCAGTCGAGTGCCAGCGGGGCCGCCAGGTCTCCACATCCATGTGGTTCTACTCCTTGCATTTGTCCGTGCGGCTTATCGCTAACGGAGAGGCACATGGCAGCAACTGAAGACATTCATTTTTCCGATTTCATCGCGTCGTCCATCCACGACATGAAGAACTCGCTCAATATCCAGGTCGGCTTTCTCGAACACCTGATGCATGCGTATCACGACAAGGTCGATCCGGATACGCTGGATCAACTCGGTCACACCATCTACGAAGCCGGTCGTATGAACGTGAATCTGGTGCAGATCCTCAGCCTGTACAAACTGGGCAACTCCATCTATCCCATTGATATCAGTGAGCGCTCGGTTGCTGAAATGCTGGAAGAAGTCGTGTTGCAGAACCAGTCGATCATGAAGCACAAAGGTATAGAGATCATTGTCGACTGCGCCCCAGACCATTACTGGTATTTCGACCGCGATCTGGTGGGCGGTGTGCTGGTCAACGCGCTCAACAATGCCTACAACTACACGCGGGACAAGATACGCATCGCCGCCGACATCCGCGACGGCCAGCTGGAGATCCGCGTGGAAGACAACGGCAGCGGCTATCCCGCGCGCATGCTGAACGAAAACGTCGCCTCAAACAAAGGGGTCAATTTCTCCACGGGCAGCACCGGGCTTGGCTTCTATTTCTCTTCACGCGTAGCCGCGATGCACAAGAACGGCGAGCGACAAGGTGTACTGACCATCGAGAACGGCGGCGCATATGGTGGTGGCTGTTTCGTGCTCACCCTCCCCTGATATTTATTCCAAGGAACCGAATCATGACGATCTCTCTTTCACAATCCAACACGCTGGTCATCGACGACTTCCAGAGCATGCGCTCGATGATCATGGGCTTCCTCAAATCCATGGGCGTCACCAACATCAGCAACGTCGGTACCGCACGCGAAGCGCTGGAGCTGCTGTCCTCCAAAAAATTCGATCTGGTCATCTGCGACTACAACCTCGGCCAGGGTCAGAACGGCCAGCAGATCCTCGAGGAAGCGCGACACAAACATTACATCGGCCATGCCACGGTTTGGATGATGGTCACAGCCGAAAAGACCATGGACATGTTCATGGGGGCCGCCGAGAACAAGCCGGACGATTACCTGCTCAAGCCGGTGACGGAAGCCATGCTCAGTTCGCGCCTGCAAAAACTGTTCGAGAAGAAACGTTTGCTGGAGCCGGTCGAGAAGGCGGTCAAATCGCGCAACTACGCGCACGCCATCAAACTGTGCGACGAACAGCTGGCCACCCCCTCGGCCAACACACAGGAGCTGCAACGCATCAAAAGCGAGCTGCTGATCAATAGCGGCGACTTTTCCACCGCCAAGACTTTCCTCGGAGGCTTGCTGGCCACCCGCAACATCCCCTGGGTGAAAACCAGCCTGGGCAAAGTGCATTACCTGGGCAAGGATTACCTCAAGGCGCGCGAGTTGTTCGAGGAGGTATTGCAGGAGAACAAGATGTATCTGGAAGCCGCCGACTGGCTGGCCAAGACGCTGGATGCGCTGGGTGAAAGCGAACAGGCACAGGCCGTGCTGGAAAAAGCCATGACGCTTTCGCCCAACGCCACCTTGCGCCAGAAGAGTCTGGCCGATACCGCGCTCAAGAACGGCGCGCTGGAACTCGCCCAGTCGGCTTATGAAAAGGCGATCAAGCTCGGCGAGTTCTCGGTGCACAAGAGTGCGGGCAATTTCGCCGGCCTGGCCAAAGTGCTCACCTCGCAGGACGATCCGGAACAGGCACTCAAAGTTCTGGAACGCAGCCGCTCCGAGTTCAAGGACGATGCGGCCGCCGCTTTGCAAACCGCTGTGGCCGAAAGCCTTGCGCACCACAAGCTGGGCGATACGGAACAGGCGCTGGCAAGTTTGCAGGAAGCGGAAACGCTGATCGGCGCAAACGCGCAAAGTACCAGTGTGGACACCACGCTCGATATGGCCAACATGATGTTCCAGCTCGGTCAGAAGGATAAAGCCTGTGCCCTGATGGAAAGCGTGGTGCAAAACAACCACGAGAACCGCGCCGTGCTGCAACGTATCGAAGCCGCATTCGAGGAAGCAGGCATGGCGGAAGAGGGACTCGCCCTGATCCAGAAATCCTCCAAGGAAGTGATCGATATCAACAACCAGGGCGTGGCGCTGGCCAACGAGGGCAAGTTCGAGGAAGGCATCCGCCTGATCCGCAAGGCGCTGCAGGCCATGCCCAACAACGACCTGATGATGACCAACCTGTGCGGCATGATGATCGGCACGATGCACCGCACCGGCAAAGACGACCGCATGCTGTTCGAGGCGGGTGAACTGCTGGAACGCGTGGGCCGCATCAACCCCGCCAACAAGAAGTACCACCAGTACGTCACGCTGCTCGGCAAGATGACAGCGGCGTCCTGACATGTCCCGGCAGGGCGGCACCTGAGCAGAGCGTAATGCTGTGTCTGCCACGCCCTGCGTGGCAAATCGGCTAGAATGTGGCATCGTTTCTAGCAGGTTCACCATGGTCCCCCATCTCACCACCGCACTCAAAGGCCCGCTGCTCGATCTGGAGCGGCGCTTCCTTGCCAAACAACCCGATATCGAACGCTGGTTCCGCACCCAGTGGCTGGAACACACTGTGCCGTTCTATGCCTCGGTCGATCTGCGCAACAGTGGTTTCAAACTGGCGCCGGTGGATACCAATCTGTTCCCCGGTGGTTTCAACAATCTGAATCCGGATTTTCTGCCGCTGTGTATCCATGCCGCGCAGAGCGCGATCGAGAAGATCTGCCCCGAGGCGCGCGGTGTGCTGTTGATCCCCGAGAACCATACCCGCAACCAGTTCTACTTGCAGAACGTGGCGATGCTGGTGCGCGTGCTGCGCCAGTCCGGCCTGAATGTCCGCATCGGCAGCTTGCTACCCGAGATCACCAAAGCGACAGATATTCAACTCGTGGACGGCAGCACCCTGACGCTGGAACCCATCTTGCGCAAAGGCAATCGCCTGCTCATCGACGACTTCGACCCCTGCGTGGTGCTGCTCAACAATGACCTGTCTGCGGGTGTGCCCGATCTGTTGCGCAATTTGGAGCAGAACGTGCTGCCGCCGCTGGAAGGCGGCTGGACTTCGCGACGCAAGTCACGTCACTTCGCCGCATATGATCGCGTGTCGCAGGATTTTGCGCAGATGCTGGATATCGACCCTTGGTTGATCAATCCTCATTTCGATGTATGCGCCGAGGTGGATTTTCATGCGCGCACCGGCGAGGATTGTCTGGCCGGAAAAGTGGACATGCTGTTGCAAAAGATCCGTGACAAGTATGCGCAATACGGCGTGAAAAATGATCCGTTTGTGATCGTGAAGGCGGATGCGGGAACTTACGGCATGGGCATCATGACCGTGAAAGACGCCAGCGAGGTGCGTGGTCTCAACCGCAAACAGCGCAACAAGATGGCAGTGGTAAAAGAAGGCCTGCAAGTTTCCGACGTGTTGATACAGGAAGGCGTTTATACCTTCGAACAGATCAA
>JBDRPZ010000019.1:0-7333 GCA_043826585.1 Pseudomonadota bacterium | reverse complement strand
GGCACCAAGCGTGAAGAAGTCGAGCGCGGCCAAGTGTTGGCCAAGCCGGGTTCCATCACCCCGCACACCAAGTTCACAGCCGAGATCTACGTGCTGGGCAAAGACGAAGGTGGTCGTCACACACCATTCTTCCAGGGCTATCGTCCTCAGTTCTACTTCCGTACGACTGACGTGACCGGTGCTGTTGAATTGCCTGCAGGTACCGAAATGGTGATGCCTGGCGACAACGTGTCGATCACTGTGAACCTGATCAACCCGATCGCGATGGAAGAAGGTCTGCGCTTCGCTATCCGCGAAGGTGGCCGTACCGTCGGCGCCGGCGTGGTGGCTAAGGTTATCGAGTAATATCAGTAATACTAAGAACAATAAAACGTGCGTGATCGCACGTTTTATTGTTTTGTTGCAAAGATTATCGAGTAAGCATACAATGCGCGCCCTCGCGTGGCAGGTTCACGCGAATTTCGTTCTTTAAACCGCGGCTATGCCGCATAGATGCAAGAGAAGATTATGCAAAGTCAAAAAATTCGCATTCGCCTGAAGGCGTTCGACTATCGTCTGATCGACCAGTCTGCCCTGCAGATCGTGGACACAGCCAAGCGCACAGGCGCTGTTGTAAAAGGCCCGGTTCCATTGCCGACCAAGATTGAGCGCTTCGACGTGCTGCGTTCTCCGCACGTGAATAAGACTTCGCGCGATCAATTCGAGATTCGTACCCATCTTCGCCTGATGGACATCATCGATCCTACTGATAAGACAGTGGATGCGTTGATGAAGCTGGATCTGCCGGCTGGCGTTGATGTTGAAATCAAGTTGCAGTAATTGAAGTATTGGTAGTAGAGGTATCGGAAGTTGAATCGGCTGACCAATTGAAGTCAGCCCCTTAATAAAAGGAAATGAAATGAGCTTAGGACTTGTCGGTCGCAAGATTGGCATGACCCGTATTTTCACCGACGATGGTTCATCGTTGCCGGTGACTGTGCTGGACGTGTCCAACAATCGTGTCACCCAGATCAAAACCGCTCCCACTGATGGTTATAGTGCTGTGCAAGTCGCGTTCGGTACGCGTCGCGCCAGTCGTGTGACCAAAGCGGCAGCCGGACACTTCGCCAAGGCGGGTGTTGAGGCTGGTAGCGTTCTCAAAGAATTCACAGCTTCACCTGAGCAGTTGGCTAGCCTGACGGTTGGTGGCAGCGTGGGTGTCGATCTGTTCCAAGTCGGCCAAAAGGTTGATGTGACAGGCGTGACAATCGGTAAAGGTTATGCCGGTACCATCAAGCGCCATCACTTTAAATCAGGCCGCGCAACGCACGGTAACTCCAAGTCGCACAACGTACCGGGTTCTATCGGTATGGCGCAGGATCCAGGCCGCGTGTTCCCGGGTAAGCGCATGACGGGCCATCTTGGCGACGCGCAGCGCACTGTACAAAATCTCCAGATCGTTCGTATCGATGCTGAGCGCCAGTTGATTCTGGTGCGTGGTGCCGTTCCGGGCGCGCCAGGCGGCGATGTGATCGTGCGTCCGGCAGTGAAGGCGGGGGCATAATGGAACTCAAAGTTATCAACGAAAACGGCAAAGCCGGTAAGAGCATGAACGCTTCCGACGACCTGTTTGGTCGCGAGTACAACGAAGCGCTGGTTCACCAGTTGGTGGTGGCTTATCAAGCGAACGCCCGCTCTGCAAACAGCAAGCAAAAGGGTCGCAGCGAGATCGCTAAATCTACGCACAAGCCATTCGCACAAAAAGGTACGGGCCGTGCCCGTGCTGGTCGTGCATCCAGCCCATTGTGGCGCGGTGGTGGTAAGGTTTTCCCTAACCTGCCCGATCAAAACTACTCGCACAAGATTAACCGCAAGATGTATCGCGCCGGTCTGGCATCGATCTTCTCCAAGTTGGTCAGCGAAGGTCGTCTGAGTGTGTTGGATGCATTGTCTGTTGATGCGCCCAAGACTAAGTTGCTGGCAGCAAAGATCAATGAGATGGGTTTGAAAGATGCTCGCGTCATGATCATCACTGACAGCATCGACGAGAATATGTATCTGGCTTCTCGCAATCTGCCTAACGTGCTGCTGGTTGAGGCGCATCAAGCCGACCCAGTCAGCTTGGTTCGTTTCCCGAACGTGCTGGTTACGCGTAATGCGATCGCCAAAATTGAGGAGATGCTGGCATGACCACCAAGAACATCGAAGAGCGCCTGTTGCACATTCTGCTGGCGCCGCAGATTTCTGAGAAAGCCACGTTCGTTGCAGAAAAGAACGAGCAGGTTATTTTCCGCGTGTCTTCCGACGCCACCAAGCCTGAAGTCAAGGCGGCAGTCGAGAAGTTGTTCAATGTGACCGTTGATAGCGTGCAAATCAGCAATGTAAAGGGCAAGCAAAAGCGCTTTGGCCGTTACATGGGCAGCCGCAAGGACTGGAAGAAAGCCTATGTTTGTCTGGCTGCCGGTCAGGAGATCAACTTTGCCGCAAGTGAGCAGGGGTAAAACATGGCACTGATTAAACTCAAACCAACATCGCCCGGTACACGTACGGTTGTGCGTGTGGTCAACAAGGAACTGCACAAGGGTAAGCCTGTTGCAGCCTTGCTGGAAAAGAAGACCCGTACCGCAGGTCGTAACAACAATGGTCACATTACTACCCGTCATATGGGTGGTGGACACAAGAAGCATTATCGTGTGGTTGACTTCAAGCGTAATAAGGATGGCATCCCAGCCAAGGTTGAGCGTCTGGAATACGATCCGAACCGCACTGCGCACTTGGCGCTGTTGCTGTACGCGGATGGTGAGCGTCGTTACATCATCGCTCCCAAGGGTATCTCTGCAGGTGCTGATCTGATCAGCGGCTCTGAGGCTCCAATCAAGCCGGGTAATGCATTGCCACTGCGCAACATTCCAGTGGGTTCCACTATCCATGCGATCGAGATGCTGCCAGGTAAGGGCGCGCAACTGGCTCGCTCTGCAGGTGCGGCAGTCCAGTTGCTGGCTCGTGAAGGCAGCTATGCTCAATTGCGTCTTCGCTCTGGTGAGATCCGCAAGGTGCACATCGACTGCAAAGCAACGCTGGGCGAAGTTGGTAACTCCGAGCACAGTCTGCGTTCTATCGGTAAAGCCGGTGCCAATCGCTGGCGCGGTATCCGCCCGACAGTTCGTGGTGTTGTGATGAACCCGGTCGATCACCCGCACGGTGGTGGTGAAGGTAAGACTGCTGCTGGTCGTCATCCGGTCAGTCCATGGGGCACACCGGCCAAGGGCTTCCGTACACGCAGCAACAAGCGCACTACGAATATGATCGTGCGTCGTCGCTTCAAGGCTTAAGGGGTAAATCAGAATGGCACGTTCAATCAAAAAAGGTCCTTTCGTTGATCTACACCTGATCAAGAAGGTCGAAACGGTTCGCGCAACCAATGACAAGCGTCCGGTCAAAACTTGGTCACGCCGCTCTACGGTGTTGCCCGAGTTCGTCGGAATCACAATCGCTGTTCACAACGGCAAAGCTCATGTTCCGGTCTACATCTCCGAGAACATGGTTGGTCACAAGCTGGGCGAGTTTTCACTGACGCGCACCTTCAAGGGCCACGTCGCTGACAAAAAAGCGAAGAGATAAGGAGAGATGATGAGTACAACAGCAGTCATCCGGGGTGTACGTTTGTCGGCGCAGAAAGCGCGTCTGGTCGCTGACCAGATCCGTGGTCTGCCTGTCGCGCAAGCCTTGAACATTTTGACTTTCAGCCCGAAGAAGGGCGGCGCCATCATCAAGAAGGCGCTGGATTCAGCGATTGCCAATGCCGAGCATAACGACGGCGCTGATATCGACGAACTGAAGGTTTCTACTATCTACGTGGACAAAGGTGCTTCCCTCAAGCGCATGATTCCCCGCGCCAAAGGCCGTGGAACAAGCATCGAGAAGCAGACTTGCCACATTACGATCACAGTCGGGAGCTAAGCATGGGTCAGAAAATTCATCCGATTGGTTTCCGCTTGAGCGTCACCAAGAACTGGTCGTCAAAGTGGTATTCCAACAGCAAGAACTTCGCTGAGCTGCTGCACAAAGACATCGAAGTGCGTGACTATCTGAAGAAGAAACTGGCTGGTGCCGGTGTCTCCAAGATTGTTATCGAGCGTCCAGCAAAGAACGCCAAGATCACTATCTACACGGCTCGTCCGGGTGTGGTGATTGGCAAGAAGGGCGAAGACATCGAAAAATTGCGCGTTGAGTTGCGCAAGCGCATGGGCCTGCCTGATGTGGGTTTGAACATCGAGGAAGTGCGCAAGCCGGAAGTGGACGCGCAGTTGATCGCTGAGTCCATCACGCAACAGCTCGAAAAGCGCATCATGTTCCGTCGCGCCATGAAACGCGCCATGCAAAACGCCATGCGTCTGGGTGCCCAGGGCATCAAGATCATGAGCGCGGGCCGTTTGAATGGTATCGAGATCGCACGTACAGAGTGGTATCGCGAAGGCCGTGTGCCATTGCACACACTGCGTGCCGACATCGACTACGGCTTTGCCGAAGCGCTGACCACATACGGCATCATCGGTGTGAAAGTGTGGGTATACAAGGGTGACCAGACCGGTCAGCAGGAAATCGCTGCCCCCGCTGTTGCCGAGCCAGAAAAGAAAGTAAGAAAGTCGGGAGCAAAACATGCTACAGCCAGCTAGAAGAAAATTCCGCAAGGAGCAAAAAGGCCGTAACACCGGCATCGCTACGCGCGGCAACAAAGTGAGTTTTGGTGAATTCGGTCTTAAAGCAATCGGCCGCGGTCGTCTGACAGCACGTCAGATCGAAGCCGCTCGTCGTGCCATGACGCGTCACATCAAACGCGGTGGACGTATCTGGATCCGTGTATTCCCGGACAAACCGATCTCCAAGAAGCCTGCCGAAGTTCGTATGGGTAATGGTAAAGGTAATCCGGAGTACTACGTAGCCGAGATCCAGCCCGGCAAGATGCTGTATGAGATGGATGGTGTGGCAGAAACATTGGCGCGCGAGGCGTTCAGGTTGGCTTCAGCAAAGCTGCCGCTTGAGACTACTTTCGTTGTCAGACAAGTGGGAGCGTGATCATGAGTGCTAGTGAACTGAAGAGCAAATCCGTGGCTGAGTTGCATGATGAGCTGCTGTCGTTGAGCAAGGCGCAATTCGGCCTTCGCATGCAACTTGCGACACAGCAACTGAGCAATACCAGCCAGTTGAAAAAAGTGCGCCGTGACATCGCGCGTGTGAAAACCGTATTGACAGAAAAAGGTGTGCAGCAATGAGTGCAGCTAATCTGAAACGCGCCCTGACCGGCACCGTCGTCAGCAATAAAATGGACAAGACTGTTACGGTCTTGGTTGAACGCAAGGTTAAGCACCCTGTGTTGGGCAAGATTGTTCGCGTATCCAAGAAATATCATGCCCATGATGAGAACAATGAGTGCAATCAGGGTGATATGGTGACTATTGAAGAGATGCGTCCTATGTCCAAGACCAAGACATGGCGTGTAGCCAAGGCTGATTGACAAGTCCGTGGCTGCGTAATTGAAATTTATGCTTGCGCAATGGGGCAAGTTTGACTAGAATGCGCGGCTTCGTTTCACCGTCGCTTGCGGCGGCCTAACCCGAACGGGTTCCAAAACTAGCCGCCGCAGGCGGAATAAGTTGGAGATTAAAAAATGATACACATGCAGTCTGTTTTGAATGTGGCTGACAACACTGGCGCACGCTCTGTTATGTGCATCAAGGTGTTGGGTGGCTCCAAGCGTCGTTATGCCGGCGTGGGTGATGTGATCAAGGTCAGCGTCAAGGATGCTGCACCGCGTTCCCGCGTCAAAAAAGGCGAGGTCTACAGTGCTGTTGTGGTTCGCACAGCTAAGGGTGTTCGTCGCTCCGACGGTTCACTGATCAAGTTCGATGGCAATGCTGCAGTGTTGTTGAACAACAAGCTGGAGCCGATCGGCACCCGCATCTTCGGACCGGTTACGCGTGAGTTGCGTAACGAAAAGTTCATGAAGATCGTTTCCCTGGCACCTGAAGTGCTGTAAGGGAAGGACAAGGATAAATCATGCGTAAGATAAAAAAAGATGATGATGTAATCGTGATCGCCGGCAAGGATAAGGGCAATCGCGGTAGCGTTATGAAGGTGTCCGATGACTATGTTGTCGTGTCTGGCATCAATAAGGTCAAGAAACACCAGAAGCCGAACCCAATGAAGGGGACTTCTGGCGGTATCGTCGAGATCGAGAAGCCGATGCATGTGTCCAATGTCGCTATTTTCAATGCGGCTACCAAAAAGGCAGATCGTGTCGGTATCAAGCAGCTGGAAGACGGGCGCAAAGTGCGTGTCTATAAATCCAGCGGCGAAGTGATTGCATAAGGGGTATGAGCATGGCTCGTTTGAATGAGTTCTATAAAGAGACCGTGGCGCCGCAGCTGATGAAGCAGTTCGGTTACAAGTCTGTCATGGAAGTGCCGCGCATCGAGAAGATCACCCTGAATATGGGTGTTGGTGAGGCGGTTGCTGACAAGAAGGTGATGGATCACGCGGTGAGCGATATGACCAAGATCGCTGGCCAGAAGCCTGTGGTGACCAAGTCCAAGAAATCCATCGCGGGATTCAAGATTCGCGAAAACTATCCGGTTGGATGCAAAGTTACTTTGCGTCGTGAGCGCATGTTTGAATTCCTGGATCGCTTGGTGACGGTTGCGATTCCTCGTATCCGCGACTTTCGTGGGATTTCGGGTAAGTCTTTCGATGGCCGTGGTAACTACAACATGGGTGTCAAAGAGCAGATCATTTTCCCGGAAATCGAATACGACAAGATCGACACTCTGCGTGGCATGAACATCACGATCACAACGACTGCGAAAACCGATGAAGAGGCGCGTGCGCTTCTGATGGCTTTCAAATTCCCATTGAAGAACTGAGGGTGATATGGCTAAAACAGCTTTGATTAACCGCGAACAGAAACGCCGTGACACAGTGAAGAAATTTGCTGCGAAGCGTGCCGAGCTGTCCGCTATCGCGACAAATATGTCGCTGAGCGATGAAGAGCGTTTTGCTGCTCGTCAAAAACTGCAGGCGCTGCCACGTGATTCCAGCCCGGTACGTTTGCGTAATCGTTGCGCGCTGACTGGTCGCCCGCGTGGCACCTTCAGCAAGTTCGGTCTGGTCCGCATCATATTGCGTGAATACGCAATGCGCGGCGAGATCCCTGGTGTAGTCAAGGCAAGCTGGTAAGGGTGAATCTATGAGCATGAGTGATCCGATCTCCGATATGTTGACGCGTATTCGCAACGCGCAAATGGCGGAAAAAACAATGGTGGCTATGCCTTCTTCCAAGATCAAGGCGGCGATCGCC
>JBDRPZ010000018.1:0-16635 GCA_043826585.1 Pseudomonadota bacterium | reverse complement strand
ATGGTCTGCACCATCATGGCATCGCCGGAATCGGTGAGGATGTCGCGCACGAAGGACTGGTCGATCTTGAGCAGGTCGATGGGCAGGCGTTTGATGTATTGCAACGAGGAATAGCCGGTGCCGAAATCGTCCATCGAGAAGCGCACCCCGATCTCTTTCAGGGCTGCCATCTTGCTCGTCGCCTCATCGATGTCTTCCAGCACAAGGTTCTCGGTCAGCTCCAGTTCCAGCCTGCGCGGATCGGCCCCACTCTCATGCAACATCTCCTTCACTTGCCGCACGAAGTCCGGCTGGTGGAACTGTACCGGGCTGATGTTCACCGCCAGATGCAAACGTCCCAGAACAGGATGCCCTTCCCATATCTTGAGTTGACGACAGGCATTCTCCAGCACCCAATGTCCGATGGGCAGGATCAGCTTGGTCTGCTCGGCCATGGGGATGAACTGCGCGGGCGACACCATGCCCAGTTCCGCGCTGCGCCAGCGCAACAACACCTCGGCACCGAGTAGCGTTTTCGACTCATCCGTCTGCAACTGGTAATACATCTCCAGTTCACCCTTGGGTAAGGCCTGCCGCAACGCGCCCTCCAGTAAAGTGCGCGATTCCAGCACAGCCTGCATGGAGGCCTCGAAGAAGGTGACCTTGTTGCGCCCGGCTTCCTTGGACTGATACATGGCAAGGTCGGCCCGTTTCAACAATTCCTCACTGTTCACCTCACCGCCCCGGAACAATACGATACCGATGCTGGGGGTGCTGCGATGCAATACACCGTCCAGCTGATAAGGCTGGGACAGCGCCTCGCGTATCTTCTCGGCAAGACGTCCGGCTTGCGCGACGGCCTCTTCCTTGAACGAGTTCATGCCCTCCAGCAGCACCACGAACTCGTCGCCGCCGAATCGCGAGATGGTGTCGGTATCGCGCACACAGGCACTGAGACGGCTGGCGACTTCCACCAGCAACTTGTCCCCGTATTCATGGCCTTTGGTGTCGTTCAACACCTTGAAATGATCCAGATCGAGGAACATCAGTGCGCCGTATTGATCGTTGCGCGCGCTCTGGCTCAATGCGCGTTGCAGATGGTCCTGCAGCAAGCGCCGGTTGGGCAGGGATGTGAGCGGGTCGTAGAACGCCAGATTCCTGATCTCCTCTTCGGCCTTCTTGCGCTCGGTGATATCGACGAACACCGCGACGAAATGCGTTATCTCCTCCTGATGTCTCACGGCGGTGATGGTCAGCCACTTGGGATAGATCTCGCCGCTCTTGCGCCTGTCCCAAACCTCGCCCGACCAGCGTCCCTCGTTGAGAACGGCGTCCCACATCTGCTGATAGAAATCCATGTCATGGCGACCCGAAGCCAGGATGCGTGGATTCTTGCCCAGCACTTCTTCCTGAGAATAGCCGGTGGTCTCCTCGAAAGCCCTGTTCACCTTGATGATGTTCGCATGCCGGTCAGTGACGATGATCGCCTCCTGAGTCTCGAAGGCCACCGAGGCGATACGTCCCTGCTCGGCCAGCATCTCGCGCTCGGTCACATCCTGCACGGTACCGACGGAGCGCAGCGGGTTGCCCGCTTCGTCAAAAATCGACGAGCAGCGCTCCTCGACCCACTTGATGCGACCGTCAGTCATCAGCAGCCGGTGGATAATCTGGTAAGGCTTCCTGTATGTCAGGGAATCGGTATAGGCTTGGCTCACCTTGTCGCGATCATCTGGATGAATGCCTGCCAAGAAGGCATCGTAAGATGCCGCGAAGCGTGTCTTGTCGATCTCGAATATCTCGAATATCTGGTCTGACCAGGTCAACTTTCCCGTACTCAGATCCAACTCCCAACTACCGAAGCGGCCGACCTTCTGGGCTTCCGCGAGCAGCGCCTGTTCACGCAACAGCTTCATCTGCGAGAGCTTGCGCTCCGTGATGTCATGGATGAACACGATGAAATGACCCGCATCCTGCCAATAGGTGGCGGACACCTCCACCTCGAACTCGCTGCCGTCCTTGCGCCGGTGGATCGTCTCGAAACGCTGCGCCCCGTGTACCTTGATGTATTCGATGTGCGCCTGCACTTCTTCCTGCGTCTGCTCCCGTGCCTCCAGTTGCAAGATGCACCGGGACAGAAGTTCGTCGCGACTATAGCCCGACATGCGGCAATAGGCCTCGTTCACGTCGAGCAGGCAACCGCGCCCGTCGATCAGCCAGTAACCGTCGACGGTAGTGTCCAGCATGCGTTGCCGGTCGCGCATCGCGCGCTCGCGCGACATGATGCTCTCGCCCACGCGCAGAGCCATGTAATCGAAACGCCGGCCAAGTTCAGCCAGTTCGTCCTCGCCGCGCAGTTTCGTCTGTACCGAGAAGTCCCCCTGTGCCACTCTGGATGTAGCATCGAGCAGCACTCTCATGCGGCGGCTGACCAGCCGGTGCAGGAGCCAGGCGATCAGCACTGCCGCCAGCAGGGTGATGCCGCCGAAGATCAGCGACTGCTCCAGCGCCGCTGCCCGCTCTTCCGCCAGCAGCATGCTGATGTCGGTCTCGACATACAACAGACCCATCTGTTTCTCCAGCCCGCCGTGGCGGTAGGCAACCACCAGCGGGAAGTAGCCCTGCAGCAGCCCCGGCCGCTGCGGATGAAACGCGACGCGGCTCATCCCGCCCTGCTGCACGCGCTGCGCTTCGTCCTCCGCATACAGGCTATGCGCGGCAGCGGCCTCGCCTTTCCAGCGGTAACGGTTGGACAACACCACCCGGTGCCCGGCGTCGGTCAGCATCAGGGTGCGCATGCCGGGGCGCATGGCCTCCAGCGACAGGCTGAGCAAGGCCTCGGCCTCGTCGCCTTCGGTCAGACGGTTGTAAAGGATGTTCTGCAGCTGGCCCATCTCCTGCACGATCTCGCGCTGTACATGCTGCTCGATGCGGGCGCGGTTCTCGCGGTCTTCCTGCACGAACACCAGCAGCGAGCTGATGACCGAAACGGTCATCAGCACCAGCGGGATCAGGAAGGAAAGACGCAGTCTCATGCAGGTCGGCTCACAGTGAGATGCAGTGGTTCAGCCCGGGGATCAGCGTGGGCTTCACATCGACGGTATGCTTGAGCTGCCCCTCGGCCAGCATCACCTCATTCAGGCGCTGCGCCGGTTGCAGGATGGCCTGCTCAGCGCCGATCAGCGCAAGGTTATCCGTCAGGCCGGGAGTCTTGATGCCCTGCAACATGGATAGATATTCCTGCGGACTCACCCCCAGCCGCTTGGCGATGGAGGCCGCCGCCGCGTCTGGTGACTGCCGCATGTGATCCTGCGTGCGCAGCCACTGGCGCGCCACGTTGCACACCTCGTCGCGCCGCTGCTGGAAAACCTCTTCATGCACCACCATCAGGTCGAACACCTCGTTCGGGATGTCGCTGCTGTCGAACAGCACGTGCGCACCGAGCGCGGCAAGGCGGGTCTTGAACGGCTCGAAAGTGATGAAGGCATCCGCCGTATTCTTGCGGTACATCTCCTCATGCTTGCTCTCCGCGCTGGGAATGACCCTCACATCTTTTCTGGAAAGCCCTGCCGCATCAAGCGTGCGGCTCAGCATGTACACACCGAGCGGGATATTGAGGATGGCGATACGCTTGCCCTTCAGGTCCGACAGGCGTTTCACTTTGGGATGCGCCATCACCGCATCCGCGCCGTTGGAAACATCCAGCACCATCAGGATGCGCAACTGCACCCCGCTCTGCAGCAGATCCAGCGTCTCGTCCAGCGTCAGGGTGGCAATGTCGGCAGAGCGGTTGCGGAACGATTCCAGCGTGATATCGGAAGATGGCAGCTCGAACAGCTGCGCTTTCGCTTCAGGCAGATAACCGATCTCCTGTGCCAGATAGAGCGGTTCATAGCCAGGCCAAGGGCTGCTGGCGATGCGCAATGGCGGTTCATGCCGCTTGTCACACGCGGTCAGCAGCGGCAACAAGACCAGAAATAGCGGCAGAATCCAGGGATAAGCCGGCCGCTTTTCAAGTGACTTCAAAGTGTACTCCTCCAATAATCAGGCCAAGGCTCTGACGGCCCTGTGCCAATAAAGCCACAAACATCACATCATGCTGAACGCGGATGATTATACGGACTATCCATTCAATCCGATTTCCAATCGGCGATCAGACGCTCCAGTTCATCCAGCGGTATCGGCTTGCTGAAGAAATAGCCCTGATAAGCCATGCACGCATGGTGTTTGAGGAAGCTCAACTGGGCTTCGGTCTCCACGCCCTCGGCGATCACATCATGTTTGAAATTTTTTGCCATATCGATGATGCTTTGCACCATACCCGCATCGCTCTGGTCGACGGTGATGTCGCGCACGAAACTCTGGTCGATCTTGAGCTGGTCCAGCGGCAGCTTCTTCAAATAGGAGAGCGAGGAGTAGCCGGTGCCGAAATCGTCCAGCGACAGTTGCACGCCGAGCACCTTCAACATGCGCATCTTCTCCACCACGTCGGTGATGTCGTTCAACACCACGCCTTCTGTCAGTTCCAGCTTCAGCCTCTGCGGTTCGACACCATGACGCTGCAGTATGGATGACAGGTGCGCCACGAAATCCCGCATGGCGAACTGATGGGCACTGACGTTGACAGCCATCGTCAAACCGGACTTGAGCGGATCTGCCGACCACAGCGCCAACTGGGCACAAGCATGGTGCAACACCCAGTCGCCCAGTTCCACGATCAGCATGCTCTCTTCCGCCACCGGGATGAACTTTGCGGGCGGGATCGCTCCGCGCGTCGGATGCTGCCAGCGCAACAGCGCCTCGACGCCCACCAGCTTGCGCTCGTTATCCACTTGCACCTGATAGTGCAACTGCAACTCGTCATTCTCGATGGCGCGGCGCAGATCGTTCTCCAGCATGGCGCGGGTATCCAGATCGTGCTGCAGGCTGGGATCATAGAAACGGATGGTGTTGCGGCCTGCATTCTTGGCCTGATACATCGCCACATCTGCATGCTTGATCAGCTCATCCAATGAATGATCGGCGTCATTGAACAACTCCACACCGATACTGGGCGAACTGAAATGCTCATGCTCCTTGAGCTGATAGGGGTGCGCCAGAAATTCCCTGATCTTCTCCGCCACCAGCCCGGCCTTGTGCGAAGCCTCTTCGCGGTGATCGCCTATGCCCTCCAGCACCACCACGAACTCGTCGCCGCCCAAGCGCGCCACGGTATCGATCTCACGCACGCAGTGCTTGATGCGTTCCGCCACCTCGATCAATAGCAGGTCGCCGTAATCATGACCCAGTGTGTCGTTCAACACTTTGAAACGATCGAGGTCGATGAACAGCAATGCGCCGAAATCGGTATTGCGCGCCGAAGCAGCCAAGGCATTGTGCAGCCGATCCATGAACAGGCGACGGTTCGGCAACTGCGTCAGCGCGTCATAGAAGGCCAGCCCGCGTATCTCGTCCTCGTTGCGCTTGCGCTCGGTGATGTCGCTGAAGATGGCGACATAGTTGACCGTGTTGCCGGCATCGTCCTTCACGGCGGTGATGGTCATCCACTTGGGATAGATCTCGCCGTTCTTGCGCCTGTCCCATACCTCGCCAGCCCATGAGCCCAGCTCAAGCAACTGTCGCCACATCTCCTGGTAGAAAGCCTGGTCGTGACGGCCGGAACTCATGATGCGAGGATTCAGACCCAACACCTCCCATGAGCGATAACCGGTTATCTGCGTGAAGGCATTGTTCACCCGCACGATGTTGGACTGCGCATCGGTGATCAGGATCGCATCGTGGGTCTCGAACGTGGCTGCCGCCACCCGCAACTGTTCCTCGTCTCGTTTGCGCGCGGTGATGTCCTGCACCATGCCCACCGAACGCAAGGGCTCGCCCGTCTCTTCATAGGTAGTGGTGCAATGCTCGCGCACCCATTTGATACGCCCGTCCGGGAATAGTAGCCGGTGCTCGATATCGTACGGCAAGCGAACCCGCAGTGAATGCTGATAAGCCTGCTCCACTTTGTCGCGATCATCGGGATGGATGACACTCTTGAAGGCGTCGTACAACCCCACCACGGCCAACCTTTCGATCTCGAAGATTTCATAAGTCTCATCCGACCAGACCAGCTCATTGTTCGGCACATCGAATTCCCAGCTGCCCAACTTGCCCAGCCGCTGCGCCTCGTTCAGCATCTCCTGCTGTTGCTGCAGCCGCACGGCATACTGCTTGCGCTGGGTGATGTCGTGGCAGAACACAAAGAATTTCTGCTCCTCGTGCATGAAGGTGGCGGAGATCTCGATATCCATCACACTGCCGTCCTTGCGTCGGTGCCGCGTTTCGAACTGATCATATCCGTTCGCGATGATCTTCTCGATATGCCCCCCGACTTCTTCCGGGCGCTCGCTGGCCTCCAGCTGGCTGATATGCATCCCTGTCAGCTCTTGCACGCTATAGCCCGACATTCGTGCGTACGATTCATTCGCTTCTTGCAGGAAGCCCTCCGCATCAGTCATCCAGTAACCGTCCAGTGCCGTCTCGATCACCTGATGGTGGCGCAGCAACACATGCTCTATCCGCTTGCGCTCGGTAATGTCGCGGCTGGCCGCATACATATAGAGCTGGCCGTCGATCTCCACGCCGGTGGCACACACCTCGACATCGAGCAGACTGCCATCCTTGCGTTTGTGTTTCGTCTCAAAGGTGGCGCTCTTGCCGGTCAACATGCGGAAGCGATCGGACAGCTCCTCACCGCTGAACTGTTCATCCCAGTCGCGCACGTTGAGCTGCATCGCCTCTTCGCGCTTATAACCCAGCATGTCGCAGAAGGCGGCGTTGACCTCGATCACCTTGCCCTGCGCATCCATCACATGCACGCCTTCCATGGAGTTGTCGCGCAAGGTCAGGTTGCGTTTCAACTGCGCCTCGATCTGCCGCAGGTAACTGCGCTGCGCCGAGATATCCACGCCCAGACCGACCAAAACCGGACTGCCGTCGAAGATCACCCGCCGCCCCGTGAAGTGATAGGGGACGCGCACGCCCCAAGCATTCCCCAGCGAGGCTTCCGCCTCGGATTCACCGCGCTCGAACACCTCGCGTATACGTGCCTCGATCACTGTCCTGTCATCACCCTCGAACAGATCCAGCGCGTTCTTGCCAGACAGGCCATTCGCACCAACGCCCAGCACCTGCTCGAAGTTGCGGTTCCACATCAGCAAGGTCCCGTCCATGCCGATCATGTAGAACACCCCGGGCAAGGACTCGATCAATTCCTTGCGGAAAGCGTTCTCGCGCTCCATCACATCACCGGCGGTCAGTTTTTCCAGCATGATGTTCAGGGAGTGCACCAGTTCCCTGATCTCGCCACTGCCTGTTTCGCGCAGATGCGGCTTACGATGGTCGACGGCGATCTCGCGCGCGGCAACGGTGATGCGCTGGAGCGGACGCAGGATGGAACGAAGGGCCAGCATGAAAGCCACAGCGGCGAGCAGTGTCAGCAACAGAGCCTTGAGCATACTGCTCCCGGGAATGCCCGCTGCATCTATCTCGAGCGCCTGCTGCGGAACATGAAAGGCCAGCAGCAAAAAACGCTCGGCATGTTCCGGATCGAAATGCACGCGTTCCGCCGCCAGATAGCCGCCTGCGCCATCCGGCGACTGTCTCATTGGCGAAAAACTGCCCGCATGCGGATCGAACTTCGGTCTCAGAACGGGGAAATCCTTGCGGATATCACCTTGCTGAAGGCCGGATTCTGGAGCGTAAGTGCGCCGTGCATCCGGATGCAACAAATAATGCCCATCGTTGTCTGCGACATAACTGCTGACGCCTTTCGGAGATCTGCCGGCCACGGGTGCCAGCAGATATCTTTCGTCCAGATTAAGCACCAGCATACCGAAGCGTCGACCGCGGTCGTCGAACACCGGCACCACGCCACGCAAAGTTCGGCGGGGAAGCAGTTCATTGCGCGGCTGTTCCTCGTATCGAGTGAAATCGGACAGATGAACACTGCCCGCCGCGATCTTCTGCCCCGCCTGGAAATAATCCGTGCCGGCCTTGCGTTGCAGGGCCGCGCCCTGCACGACACGCAACCGACCATTGACGCGGTCGACCCGCACCAGTTCGCGCCCGCCGTCGGCCAGACCGATGTAGCGGGCCTGAAAATACTCTGGATGCGCGGTAAGGTAAGCGGTGAATATTTCCTGCAAGCGGCGTTCCCAGACTTGCTGTGCATTGTTCTCGCGCGGGTCGATACCGCCGTTGTGGAACGCGCGTTGAATGCCGCTTATCGGTGGCGTGTTGGACAGGAACAGTGCATCGCGTCGCAAAGTATCGATCTGCAACTGCAGGCGTTCACGCTCGACATGCAAAGCACCATCCAGATTCGACTCGCGTTCTGCCAGAAACGCATCCTTGATGCGCTGATCCTCCCCCCATGCCCAGAGCATACCGCCTGCCACCACCAGCAAAACACCCAGCAAAGTGATGCGGGTCGATAGACTGATGTCGGTGAGTCTCATGTGGCGCTCAATGCATCAGTGAGACAGCGGACTTGAGATCCTGCCAGGCCTTGGCTTTCTCGCCGGGGCTACGCAACAGGTAAGCGGGGTGATAGGTGATGATGAGCGGCGTACCGTGATAGTCGTAAGTGGTCCCGCGCAGGGAACCCAGCGGGGCATCGCGGCCCAATAGCGCAGTGGCGGCAACCTTGCCCAGCGCGACGATGAGCTTGGGTTTGATCAGGGCTATCTGCTGTTGCAGATAGGGCAGGCAGGTGGCGATCTCCTCCGCTTCGGGATTGCGGTTGTTCGGCGGACGGCATTTGACGATGTTGGCGATGTACACATTTTCGCCGCGCTTCAACCCGATGGCGAACAGCATGTTGTCCAGCAGCCTGCCTGCCTGGCCCACGAACGGTTCGCCCTGCGCATCCTCATCCGCCCCCGGCCCTTCGCCGACGAAAAGCCAGTCGGCCTGTTCATCACCCACGCCAAACACGGTCTGCGTGCAACTCGCGCGCAGTTTGCAGGCGGTACAGTCGCGCACTTTTTCTTGCAGGGCAGTCCAGTCCAGCGATGCCATTTCCGGGACAGATGCGACATCGGGGATGTCAACAACGGGCGGCGCTTTTGCAACAGGCGCTGCCGATTCCACTTCCGTGAGCGCTTCAGCCGCTGCAGGCGCAACGGGCGCGGGGACGATTTCTTCCTGCGCGGGCACACCGCGCCGCACCCAGAGCGGATACAGGTTCAGTTCACGCAGTATGTCATCCCGAACGTTCACAACCCTCTCCCCATCAATATGGCATCCTCGCGGCCGGCATGTGCCGGATAGTAATCGCGGCGCAGTCCGATGTCACTGAACCCGGCACTGCGATACAAGGCAACTGCGGAAGCATTCGACGCGCGCACTTCCAGCACCATGCGCCGCATCTCGTTCTTCCTGCCCAGCGCCAGCATCTCATTCAATAACTTTTTGCCCAGCCCTTTGCGTTGTTGCGCTGAGGCAATGGCGATATCCAGCAACTCCGCCTCATCCACCGCCAGCATTATCACAGCGTAACCGACCAGCTCCCGCTCTGCCGTCTCATACACTTTGCACTGATAGCCGCTGCGCAATGCGTCGCTGAAATTACCCAGCGTCCAGGGGTGCGCATGCACCGCGCGCTCGATAGCCAGCACGCCCTCCAGATCCGCTTCCTTCATGTCGCGCAGGATCATATTCAAACAGCCGTTCGCACTGAGCTTGTCGAAGTGGCACGTTCATCTTCCCGTTCGCGTGTGGTCAGCGCGACCTTGTCACGCAGGTAGAGCGGTAAAGCCAGCGCGGCATCCACCGCGTTGCCCTGCGCGAATTCGACCGCCGCCAGTCGTACCACGGCCTGGGCCTGCGGCACAGCCTGCGCATCCATACCCGCCATCTGCGCGGCATAGTGTTGCTGCAAGGCCTTGCTCACCGCGAACCCGCTGCCGCATCCGAACCAGCTGTCTCCGGCGATGGTTGGCGCATCCTCGGCCTTGCACAGACAGGGCTCCACAACAGTGCGCCAGACATTGCCCTCTTTTACATAGGCCGCCAGATATATCTCACCCATGCGTGCATCCAGCGCGGCGATGACTTTGTCCTTGCCGCTTGCCTCGGCCAGCGCCTGCAAGGTGCACACACCCACCACTTTCACATCGACACCGAACGCCAAACCTTGAGCCACCCCGCAGGCGATACGCACCCCGGTGAACGAACCCGGCCCTTTGCCGAAAGCGATGCCATCCATTTCCTTGATCTTGCGACCCGCCTCTTTCAGGACGGCATCGACCATGGCCATCAGCACTTCCGAATGCTTCTGCCCCACCTTCTCGCTGCGCGCGCTGACGACGCCGTCCTGCCACAGGGCGACGGAACAGTATTCGGTGGAGGTTTCGATAGCGAGCAGCTTCATTCGGCGAGCAACAAAACCACCGCCTGTGCCGCGATGCCTTCTCCGCGCCCGGTGTAGCCGAGCTTCTCGGTGGTGGTGGCCTTCACGTTGACCGCGCTCTTTTCCAAGCGAAGGTCGGCGGCGATATTGTCGACCATGACATGGATGTGCGGCGCCATCTTGGGTGCCTGCGCGATGATGGTGGCGTCGACATTGGCGACGCGGTAGCCCGCTTCGCGCACCAGATGCAGCGTCTCGCGCAGCAGGATGCGGCTGTCGATATTCTTGAACTTGGCATCGGTATCGGAAAAATGCCTGCCGATGTCACCCAACGCCGCAGCCCCCAGCAAGGCATCGCAGATCGCGTGCAACAGCACATCAGCGTCGGAATGACCGAGCAGCCCCTTCTCATACGGGATGTCCACACCGCCGATGATGAGCTTGCGGTCCGCGACCAGTTGATGGACGTCGAATCCTTGTCCGATACGCATAATTATTTCCTTTTCTGTAGCAGCAGTTCCGCCAGTTCGATGTCTTGCGGATAGGTCACTTTGAAGTTACTGCTGTCGCTGGCTACCAGCTTCGGCTGCAGGCCGATGGCTTCGATGGCCGAGGCTTCGTCAGTCACAGTGGCACAACGCGCCAAGGCTTCGGCCAGCAGGCCGGCACGGAACATCTGCGGCGTCCGCGCCTGCCACAATCCTTCGCGCGGTTCGGTGTGGGCGATGCGTTGCTGGGCATCGGCGCGCTTGAGGGTATCGGCCACCGGCACGGCCAGGATGCCGCCGACCGAGTCGTCGCGCAGTTCCGTGACCATGCGCGTCAGCAGATGTTGCGTCAGACAGGGGCGTGCCGCATCGTGCACCAGCACCCAGTCGTCCGGTTCCAGTTCAGACGCGAGCAAACCGTTGGCCACGCTCTCGGCGCGCGTTGCACCACCGCAATACAGCGGCTCCAGTTTGCCGCCGCAATGCGACCAGTCGTAACGCGCGAAATATTCGTCGTCGGGTGCCAGCACCACGAACACCGTCTTGATCTGCGGACTGGCGCACAAGGTGCTGAGCGCGTGCCAGATCATGGGACGACCGGCAAGGTCGAGATATTGCTTGGGCAACTCATGGCCCATGCGTGCGCCGAAACCGGCGGCGGGGACTAATGCGTGGAATTCAGACATGGACACGAGTCTACCAAAACTCAACTGAGCACGAAGCCTTTATCCAGCGCATGCAGACAGGCATCGACCACCTGTGCGTCATACAGGGTGCCGCGTCCGGCGACGAGCTCCTCGCGTGCCGCATCGATACCCAGCGACGGGCGGTAGGGACGGTGGCTAGCCATCGATTCCACCACATCCGCAACGGCCACGATGCGCGCTTCCAGCGAAATCTCCTCGCCTGTCAAGCCTTGCGGATAGCCGGAGCCGTCCATACGCTCGTGGTGCTGGAAGGCGATGTCCGCCACCGGCCATGGGAAGCGCACATCCTTGAGGATGTCGTAACCCATGCGTGCATGTTCCCGCACGATGCGCAGTTCGATGTCGTTCAAGCTGGAAGGCTTGCTCAGCACCTCGGCGGGGATGCCGATCTTGCCGATGTCGTGGATGGTGGCACCGAGACGGATGCCTCGTATGCGCTCGTCATCCAATCCCATCCTGTGCGCGATGGCGCATGACAGCTCGGCCACCCGGCGCTGGTGGCCCGCCGTGTAGGGATCACGCAACTCCACCGCCATCGACACGGTATGGATGGTGCCTTCCAGCGCCTGCTCCAGCACCTGTTGCTGCGCGTTCAGGGCTTTTTCCGCGAACATGCTCGCCGTCACGTCCTGCACCGTACCCAGCGAGCGCAAAGGCTTGCCGTCCGGATCGAAATCGGTCTCGCATTTTTCCAGCACGTATTTGATACGACCATCCTTCATCAACAGGCGGTGGTGGATCTGGTAGGAAGAACGGCTCTTAAGCGAATCCTCATAAGCCTTGCTCACTTCCGTGCGGTCCTCCGGATGGATGGCATTCAGGAAGGCTTCATAGGTCGCACCGAACCGTTTCTGGTCGATCTCGAAGATGCGGTATATCTCGTCCGACCATTTGAGTTCATTCTTCAGCAGATCAAGCTCCCAATGACCGAGATGCGCCATGCGCTGTGCCTCGGCCAGCCGTTGCTGGCTGGCGCGCAATGCCTCTTCCATCGCGATACGCTCGCTGATATCCACCGAGATTCCGAGCAGGTGGGTGGCTTGGCCCGCCTCGTCATACAGACCGATCTTGAAAGTGTGCAGCCAGCGTTCGCTACCGTCCGCGATCTTGATCGGCTCGGCGGGGATCTCCTGCAACTGCCGACTCTCCAGCACCGCCCGGTCATTCTGCGTGAAGAAATCCGCCTGTTCCTTGGTGAAGAAGTCGTAGTCGTTCTTGCCGATCAGGTCTTCGCGCTTGTAGCCCAGCAACTGTTCTCCGGCATGGTTGAACAACTCGAAGCGCAATGCCTTCGCGTCTTTCAGGAACACCATGACCGGGATGTGCTCGATGATGGATTCGAGCAGCTTCTGCGAGCTTCTCAACTCATCCTTGACGCGCAACTGTTCGCTGATATCGAGGAAGGTCACCACCGCACCGTGGGAGACCCCGTCGCGGATGACGGGATACGACCAGTAGGCGGCGGGGAAGGAACTGCCGTCCTTGCGCCACAGGATCTCGTCGTCGATATGGTAGGAGCGGCCTTCGCGTATGGAAGAATAGGTCGGGCATTCGCGATAGGGATAGGGCGTGCCGTCCTTGTGTGTGTGGTGCACCAGTGCATGCATGTCCTGCCCCAGCAGTTCGGACTCCGAGTCGTAACCCAGCGCCTTCACACAGGCTTCATTGACGAAGGAACAGAAACCGTCCCGGTCCTGCCCGTAGATGGCGTGGGCGATGGAATTGGTCAGCAGGGTGACCTCCGCCTCGCTCTGTTCGCGCTCGCGTATCGCGCGGACCTGCCTGCGTGAACCGACGAACAGACCGAACAGCCCCAGCCCCCAGATCAGGCCGTGGCCACCGACCAGCACGATGCGTTCGTCCCGCTCGGTATCCAACAGCTGGTCGATGTCGATGGCAATGCTGACTCCGCCGCGGATGTCGCCCAGCTTGTCACCGTATTCGGCGTGGCATTTCAGGCACGCCTCCTCGGTGACCATGGGCTTCATGTAGCGGTAGTAGGTCTTGCCGTCCTCCACGCGGTCGATCGAGGCATACTCCTTGTCCCCGCGCGTGAAGGCCTCCAGCGCCTGACGCTCCCATGCGTCCGCCGCGTTCACAGGATTGATCGGGCGCAGACTGGCGATATGGCCGCGCAATCTGCCATGTTGATCCATGTCCTCGTGCACCAGCCTGAGCAGGTAGGCCGAATTCACCAGCGTGAGTTGCTGACCCGAAGGCGTGGTGACATCGCGTTCCGGCACATGACTCAAACGGGGATTGGGCGGTGTCTTTTCGCTGACTGGCACATACACCCCGCCGCTGTGAATGATCCAGTAACGGTAGGCCATGTCCATGGTATGCACGGCTGCCGCCTCGGTATGCAATGCTTCAGCAAGGCTGTGATTCTGGTAGTTCAGTGTCCAGCCCAGCGAGGCAGCAATGATCGCGCTCCACACCAGCGCCAGCATGCGCACGTTGCGTTTCAGCGCTTCGATGCTCGATCGGGCGGGTTGTCTCATGGGCGGCATATCCTGTGGACAGGGAAAGTACGGCTGATGATACACGAGCACAGCAGCCGACTTCCATTCGCGGCGGGTATAATGCGCGTCCTTTGCTTCGAGTTCCGCCATGCTGTTCGCCTCACCCCATTCCCGCCCCCGCTACGCCAACCTGATCGGCTCGTCCGACGCGCTCGGGATCGCACAACTCGCCAAACAGAAAGCCCCGCTGGTCGTCATTGCCGCCAACGCACTGGAGGCGCAGCGGCTGGTGGACGAGATCCCGTTCTTCGATCCGGCACTTAAAGTCCACCTGCTGCCTGACTGGGAGACACTGCCCTACGACCACTTCTCGCCGCATCAGGACCTGATCTCCGAGCGACTGGCCACCCTGCATCACATCCGCACCCAGGCCTTCGACGTGGTCATCGTGCCCATCACCACGGCGCTGTATCCGCTGCCGCCGGTGAGCTACATGGCGGCTTACACCTTCTTCCTCAAGAAGGGCGAGGCACTGGCCATCGACGCGTTCCGCGAGCAGATGACGCTGGCCGGCTACACCCATGTGCAGCAAGTGCTGACGCCGGGCGAATACTGCGTGCGCGGCGGACTGATCGATTTGTTCCCCATGGGCAGCATGCTTCCTTTCCGCATCGACCTGTTCGATGACGAGATCGAGACCATCGCCACCTTCGACGTGGACACGCAGCGCACGCTGTATCCGGTGCCGGAGATCCGCCTGCTGCCCGCGCGCGAATTCCCCATGGACGACAAAGGTCAGGCCACCTTCCGCCAGAACTTCCGCGAACGCTTCGAAGGCGATCCTTCCAAGTCGCGCATCTACAAGGATGTGAGCAAAGGCATCGCCCCGGCGGGTATCGAGTATTACCTGCCGCTGTTCTTCGAGCAGACCGCGACACTGTTCGACTACCTGCCGTCTAACGCCACGCTGTGTCTGCACCACGATGTCAATGCAGCGATACAACAGTTCGCTCAGGACACGGCTTTGCGCTACAAGCTGCTGCGCGGCGATCCGCAGCACCCGCTGCTGGAGACCAAGGAGCTGTTCATGGATGGGGAGCAGTTCTTCATCCGGGCCAAGGAATTCGGGCGCATCGACATCGTCGCCGACGAGAGCGGTGCCTCGCTGACACCCTGCCCCACTGCCGCCATCCCCAACATCGCCGTAGACCGTCGCGCCGACATTCCCACGCAGAAGTTCGCCGACTTCATTCGCGACTACGACGGACGCGTGCTGCTGCTGGCCGACAGCCTCGGTCGCCGCGAGATCATGTCCAACTACCTTGAGGAATACGGACTGGCGCCGCTGGTGTGCGAGGACTATGCGTCGTTCCTCGCCGGCCAAGAGAAGTTCATGCTCGGCGTGGCGACCGTCGGCAACGGTTTCCTGCTTAGCGACGAACACATCGCCATCGTCACCGAGAGCGAGTTGTATGCCACGCCGTCGCGCGCGCGCATCTCGCGCACCGCGAAGAAGAGTAACGTGGAAGGCATGCTGCGCGACCTGTCCGAGCTCAAGCCGGGCGATCCGGTGGTGCACGAACAGCACGGCATCGCGCGCTACCACGGGCTGGTCAATCTCGACATGGGCGAAGGCGAGAACGAATTCCTGCTGCTGGAATATGCGGACGAAGCCAAGCTGTATGTGCCGGTCTCGCAACTGCATGTGATCGGCCGTTACAGCGGCGGCGCACCCGAGACCGCGCCATTGCACAAGCTGGGCAGCGGTGCCTGGGACAAAGCCAAGCGCCGCGCCATGCAACAGGTGCGCGACACCGCCGCCGAGCTACTCAACATCTACGCCCAGCGCGCATTGCGCAAAGGCCATGCGTTCAAGTTCAACTATCACGACTACGAAGCCTTCGCCGCCGGTTTCGGTTTCGAGGAGACCGCCGATCAGGCCGCCGCCATCGAAGCCGTCATCCTCGACCTGCAATCCGGCAAACCGATGGATAGACTGATCTGCGGTGACGTCGGCTTCGGCAAGACCGAGGTCGCGCTGCGCGCTGCCTTCATGGCGGTAATGGGCGGCCACCAGGTCGCGGTACTGGTGCCGACCACGCTGCTTGCCGAACAGCATTTCCATAATTTCTCCGACCGCTTCTCGGCCTGGCCGATCAAGCTCGCCGAGCTGTCGCGCTTCCGATCCAGCAAGGAGACCACGCAGGCGCTGAAGGACCTGGCAGAAGGCAAGGTGGACATCGTCATCGGCACGCACAAGCTGATCCAGAAGGATGTGAAGTTCCACAACTTGGGTCGGGTCATCCTCGACGAAGAACACCGATTCGGTGTGCAGCAGAAGGAGCGCCTCAAGGCATTGCGCGCCGAAGTAGATGTGCTCACACTCACCGCCACGCCCATCCCGCGCACGCTGGCGATGTCGCTGGAAGGCCTGCGCGATTTCTCGGTGATCGCCACCGCGCCGCAGCGCCGTCTGTCCATCAAGACCTTCGTCAGCAACTACAGCGCGGGCGAGATCCGCGAAGCCGTGCTGCGCGAACTCAAGCGCGGCGGCCAGGTGTACTTCCTGCACAACGAAGTGGACACCATGCCCAACATGTTGGAAAAGC
>JBDRPZ010000017.1:0-13067 GCA_043826585.1 Pseudomonadota bacterium | reverse complement strand
AACTCATTGCCGTACTGCTGTGTGCGGTATCCACTATTGCAGTTGCGCAGGAAGGTCTCGATGAAGTAGTGGTGACCGCGACGCGCAGCGGGCAGCAACTCACAAAAACTCTGCTGCATACCAGCATCATCTCACAGCGCGACATTCAGGCATCAGGAGCGGCAGATGTGCCGACCTTGTTGCGGAATCTGGCAGGTCTGGAAGTAACGCAAAACGGCGGAGTCGGTTCCCAAAGCAGTTTGTTCCTGCGAGGAACAAATTCTAGCCATACCTTGGTGCTGCTGGACGGGGTGCGTATCGGCTCCGCCACATCGGGCGCGACAGCCATCGATCAATTGATGCTGGATCAGATCGAACGCATCGAGGTCGTGCGCGGCAATGCCAGCAGCCTGTACGGGGCGGAGGCCATCGGCGGTGTGGTGCAAATATTCACCAAGCGCGGCAAGGGCGTACCGGCGGTGAGTGCCAGCGCCGGATATGGTACGCATGCGACGCGGCGTGCGAGTGCGTCTTTCGGGGGTGAGTTGAATGATGCGAATTTCCATTTTGGCGTTTCAAAATTCGCTACGGACGGGATATCTGCTGTCAATACAGCATTGTCTTCTTCGGCCAATCCTGACGCGGACGGATACGACAACACCAGTTTGTCGGCACGCGGCGGCTATGCTTTCAATCAGGCGCACCGGATCGATGTGTCGTTGTTTGGCAGCCAGGGCAAGGTGAAGTACGACAATACCTATGGTCTGGCGACAGATACACACGATAGCGATACCAACTTGTCGAAATGGTCGCTGAGCTTGACCGATCAGCTGTTGCCCGCTTGGCAAAGCCGCTTGATGATGGCTCAAGGCGCGGATGATGTCACCAGCTACAAGAACGGAACTCGTTCTTCGCAGTTCAAAACCGTGAACGACCAGTTCTCTTGGCAGAATACGCTGGCTACAAGCGAGCAAGGAGTGTTGTTGCTGGGTGTGGAAAGGCTGAAGCAGCGTGTGAGCGGTAGCACGGCCTTCACTCTGGATGCCCGTAGCAGTAACAGCTATTTCGCCGGCTACACGGGTGATTATGGCGTGCATCAGGTGCAGGCGAATCTGCGTCAGGATCGTTATTCGGATTTTGGCGCCGCCAATACGGGTTTGTTGGGCTACGGTTTGCAGGTGGCGGATGGTTGGCGCATCACGGCCAATGTGTCCACCGCATTCAAGGCCCCGACCTTCAATGACATGTATTACCCGCTCTCCTACGGTTATCAGGGCAATCCTAATCTCAAACCGGAGCGTGCAAGAAACCTTGAATTGGGCGCACATTATTTGCACTCAGGACTGCATCTGGACGCCGCGCTGTTCCGCAACCAAATTCGCGATCTGATCGTGACCAACAGCAGTTATTCCTCGACGGACAACCTCGACGAAGCTGTGATCGAGGGGATGGAGTTGGTGTATGGCGTACAACAAAATGGGCTGGAGGTCGAAAATACGCTGACACTGCAAAGCCCGCGCAATGCTAAAACTGGCGCGCAACTGTCAAAGCGTGCGCAAACGCTGAATACGCTCACTATTGCCCGCAGTTCCGAGGCAGGGCGCTTTGGATTCGAGTGGCACACAAGCAGCGCGCGCCCAGATGGTTCCAACACGCTGAACGCATATAGTGTGATCAACCTGTCTGCGCAATGGCAAGTTGCGCCGCATCTGGGCTTGAATGCGCGCGTGGATAACTTGTTCAATGAGGATTACATGCTGGCGCACAGTTACAACACACCAGGACGCGTTGTTTATGTCGGTTTGAATTACCAGCCGTAACAGGCCGCGCGGCGGATTTCCGTCATTTCTGGTAAAGTTCCTGCCAGTGATCACTGGCAGGAACCTCGGGAGAATCTCAATGAAAATTATGCAAAATAAAACAATCTGGATCGCATCGGCATTACTACTGTTGATGGCGATGACGCGATACAACCACTTTGGATCGGCAATGACTTTGCCTGATGCTTCTTATGCCGTGTTCTTTCTGGGCGGATTGTTCCTCGGGCGCGCGCGAGGCGCGTTGGTGATCCTTGCGTCGCTAATGATCGCGGCAGCACTGATCGACTATTACGCGATCAACTTCCGGGAAGTGAGCAGCTATTGTGTGACCTCGGCCTATTCCTTCCTGGTGCTTGACTATGGCGCGCTGTGGTTCGTCGGTCGCTGGTACGCGCCTCGATACGCTCTGACGCTCAAGGGTATGGCCGGTCTGTTGTTGGCAGGGGCAGCAGCGGGGGGGGCGGCATTCATCATCGCCAACGTCAGTTTTTATCTGCTGGCGGGATATTTTGAAAGCATGAGTGTGATCCAGTATGTCTCCAGCGTGGCGCAATACTTCGGTCCATATGTCGCAGTGGCAGTGTTCTATATCGGTTCGGCCGCGGGCGTACAGATGTTGTTCGCATTGCTCGGCGGCAAGACGCGGCAGGCCGATGCACGCTGATCCGGCGCTTTAGAGCAATACCCGCTGATGACAAGCACGCAACTGTATTTGCGATTGATGCGCTATGTGCGCCCGCACTGGCGGGCGTTTGCAATTTCCATTCTCGGCATGGCAGTGGCTGCGGCAACAGAACCCTTGTTGCCGGCATTGCTCAAGCCTTTCCTCGATGGCACATTCGTGCACAAAGATGCTGCGGTGATGCATTGGGCACCAGTGTTCATCTTGGTCATATTTTTGGTCCGGGGCATTGCGACATTCTTTGGCTCGTATGCCATTCACTGGGTGGGCAACAAGGTGGTGATGGATCTGCGTGCAGAGATGTTCGGGAAATTGATGGCCTTGCCGACACGTTACTACGACGACCATGCAACCGGCTCCTTGATCTCAAAACTTACCTACGATGTGACCAATGTCACGGCTGCGGCCACCAGCGTGGTCACCATCGCAATCCGCGATAGCATCATCATTCTCGGTCTGCTGGGCTGGTTGTTCTACCTGGACTGGAAGCTGACGATTATCTCGCTCACCGTGGCACCCGTGGTGGCATGGGTGATCCAGACGATCAACCGTCGTCTGCGCAGCTCCAGTCGGGACACGCAACAGGCGATGGGTAGCATCACACAGGTGATCGAGGAAAGTGTGACGGCTCACAAGGTGGTGAAGCTGTTCGGTGGTCAACATTACGAGCAGCAACGCTTCAATCAGGAGATAAATTGGGTGCGCCGCCATATGATGAAGCAGGCGACCGCGGCAGTGGCCAATGTCCCCATCGTGCAGATGGTCGCGGCGATAGCGCTATCTTTCGTTATCTATCTGGCTATCGGTCAAGCCCAGAGCGACGCCACAACTGTCGGCAGTTTTCTTTCGTTTGTCGCGGCGATGCTGATGTTGACCGCGCCACTCAAACGCATCACCAGTATCAATGAATTCATACAGCGCGGTTTGGCTGCTGCGGAAAGCGTCTTTGCTTTGCTGGATACCGAAAGTGAAACCGATCAAGGAAAGGTGCAGCTGGGAAGGGTGCAGGGTGCTGTCCGCTTCCAGCATGTCGATTTCGCGTATCAGCCAGGCGGAAGTCTGGTCTTGCGCGATATCGATCTGGATATTCCGGCAGGCCAGGTTGTGGCGCTGGTAGGTGCTTCGGGTAGCGGAAAAAGCACATTGGCGAATCTGGTGCCGCGCTTCTATGAGTTGAGCGCAGGACATATTCAGATCGATGGGCAGGATATTCATGACGTAAGCTTGTCCAGTCTGCGCGCCAATATTGCGCTGGTGAGCCAGGAGGTGGTGTTGTTCAACGATACCGTCGCCGCCAATATCGCTTATGGCCAGATGCGGGAAGTGCCTGAGAGCGAGATCATCGCGGCAGCGACCGCTGCCCATGCGATGGAATTCATCAAGGACATGCCATTGGGACTACAGACTTTGGTCGGGGAAAAGGGCGTGCGCCTGTCCGGCGGGCAGCGTCAGCGAATCGCCATCGCGCGTGCCATCCTTAAGAACGCTCCTATCCTCATCCTCGATGAGGCGACGTCGGCACTGGACAGCGAATCCGAGCGTCATGTGCAGGCTGCACTGGAGATCTTGATGCGAGGGCGCACGACGCTGGTGATCGCGCACCGTCTTTCAACTATCGAGAAGGCCGACCGCATCGTGGTTCTGAGCAAGGGCAGCATCGTGGAAGCCGGTACGCACGCAGAACTGCTGGAAAAAGACGGCGCCTATGCGCAATTGCACCGCACACAGTTCGGCACTGCGGGAATCCAGGAAATATCCGCATAAGCCGGTTGACAGCAGGGATACTTCTGGTAAATTCCAAACCCTAGCATTTCACTCAACATTAACCCTTAACTGGAGGTCACCATGGCAGTACTCGTAGGCAAGCAGGCTCCCGATTTCAACGCAGTCACCGTAATGGGTAACAACGAGATCAACGAGACGTTCAACCTGAGCAAGCACATCAACGGCAAATACGCCGTCGTATTCTTCTACCCGCTGGACTTCACTTTCGTTTGCCCGTCCGAGCTGATCGCTTTCGATCACCGTCTGGAAGAATTCAAGAAGCGCAACGTGGAAGTGATCGGCGTGTCCATCGACTCCCAGTTCACCCACCTCGCATGGAAGAACACCCCGGTTGAAAAGGGCGGCATCGGTCAAGTGCAATACCCGCTGGTAGCTGACGTGAAGCATGATATCTGCAAGGCCTACGACGTAGAAGCCGACGGTGGCGTGGCCTTCCGTGGTTCCTTCCTGATCGACCGCGCGGGTGTGGTGCGTCACCAGGTGGTGAACGATCTGCCGCTGGGTCGCAACATCGACGAGATGCTGCGCATGATTGACGCGCTGCAATTCACCGAAGAGCACGGCGAAGTCTGCCCGGCAGGCTGGAGCAAGGGCAAGGCTGGTATGAATGCATCGCCGGACGGCGTAGCCAAGTACCTGGCTTCCCACGCAAAGGAACTGTAAGCAACTCGCTGCGGTTCGATAAAAAGGCTCCTTCGGGAGCCTTTTTTCATTCTTGCCGGGACTGTTAGAATCCGCGACGTCCAAAATCACGCGGGTGCCCATCATGCTGGTCGGTTTCGTTTTCCTGTATCTGATCATTTCCATCGCCGTCGGCATGTATGCCGCCACCAAGGTGCACAACGCACGCGACTACATCACGGCCGGGCGCTCGCTGCCGATGTACATCGTGCTGGCCATGGTGTTCGCCACCTGGTTCGGGGCCGAGACCGTGCTGGGCATCCCAGCCACCTTCATGGAAGAAGACCTGGGCGGGCTGATCTCCGACCCGTTCGGTGCCGCGTTGTGTCTGGTCTTGTTCGGTCTGTTCTTTGCGCGCAAGTTGTACCGCATGAACCTGCTCACCTTGGGCGACTTTTATCGTGAGCGATACGGGCACAAGGTTGAAGTCATCGCCGGTATCGCCATCGCCCTGTCCTATCTGGGCTGGGTGTCGGCACAGGTGACCGCGCTGGGGCTGGTGTTCAACGTGCTGTCAGACGGATCGATCACGCAGGCGCAAGGCATCCTGATCGGTGCGGCGATTGTGCTGATGTACACGCTGTATGGCGGCATGTGGTCGGTCGCACTCACCACCTTTGTGCAGATGATCGTTATTGTCATCGGTCTCATCTATATCTCGATGTTGCTGGCCGATATGACTGGCGGTGTTGCGCCTGTGGTACAGCATGCGGTGGACAACAATAAATTCAATTTCTGGCCGGACATGAATGCGGTCGCCATGGTCGCCTTCATATCAGGCCTTCTCACCATGGGTTTCGGTTCCATTCCGCAACAGGACGTGTTCCAGCGCGCCAACACCTCCAAGAACGAGAATGTCGCGGTATGGGGTACGGTACTCGGTGGCGTGGCTTACTTCCTGTTCGCGGCTGTGCCGCTGTTCATGGCCTATTCGGCCAACCTGATCGATCCCGCACTGACCGCGCAGTGGATGGCTGAAGATAGCCAGAAGTTGTTGCCGGAACTGGTCAAGGCGCACCTGCCGCTCATCGCGCAGGTGATCTTTTACGGTGCGCTGCTGTCAGTGATCATGAGTACCGCTTCCGGTACGCTGCTCGCGCCCTCGGTCACCCTGTCCGAGAACGTGCTCAAAGGCTGGCTTACGCGCAAGAACCTGTCCGAGCGCAAGATGCTGGTGATGACACGCTGGGTGGTGGGCATCTTTTCTGTATTGGTCACGATCTATGCATTGTGGGCACTTGATCAGGAAACTGGCATCCACCAGATGGTGGAGAACGCCTACAAGGTGACACTGGTACTGGCTTTCACGCCGCTGGTGGCCGGACTGTACTGGAAGCGCGCCACGACACTTGGTGCGTACTGGGCGATGGGGTTGGGCGTGGCAGCCTGGTTGCCGATGGAATTCATCGCGCCCGAAGCAGCGCTGCCGCCGCAATTCGCCGGTTTTCTGATGAGTATCGTCGGCATGGTGGCCGGCTCGCTGATGTCCAGAGGAGGCGCGTCTTCTTTCGAAAAAGATAGACTTGCTTCGGAATAGCGACTGTCATGTTACTGTCACAATAGTTTCATACCATCATCGGCGAACCGTAACGAGAGATGGAGCACAAGATGACGACAGCCGATATCCTGCTGGTGGAAGACGAACCGGCGATCCAGGAGTTGCTGGCATTCAATATCGCGCAATGTGGCTTCCGTGCCATCAAGGCGCAAGACGCAACTTCCGCTTTCGCGCATATCAATCGCGCTTTGCCGGATCTGATACTGCTTGACTGGATGTTGCCCGGCGCTTCCGGCGTGGAGATCGCGCGCAAGCTGCGTGCGGATTCTCGCACACGCGACATACCGATCATCATGCTGACCGCGCGCACCGACGAGCGCGACAAGATCCTCGGGCTTGAGTCCGGCGCCGACGACTACATCACCAAGCCGTTCTCGCCGCGCGAGTTGATGGCGCGTATCCGCGCTGTATTGCGTCGCCGCGCGCCGCAGATGAGCGACGAGACAGTGCGAGTGGAAGGCATCGAACTCTCGCCAACCACGCATCGTGTCTCCGCAAACGGACAGAACATCGACCTCGGCCCCACCGAGTTTCGTCTATTGCATTTCTTCATGACCCATGTCGAACGCGTCTACAGCCGTGCACAGCTGCTCGATCAGGTTTGGGGCGACCATGTGTTTGTGGAAGAGCGTACGGTAGATGTGCACATCCGCCGTCTGCGTCAGGCGCTTGAGCCATCTGAAACCGACAAGATGGTGCAGACTGTACGCGGCAGTGGCTATCGCTTTTCAAGAACATAAACGCAGGAGGCTGGTCGTGGCGGATTCCGCCCGTATAATGCCGCCGTCCAATAACGAGATCATGCCGTGAGCGATTTCTGGCAGCGCGCTTTCTTGTATCCTTTTTTCCTGCTCCTGTTGTCGTTGCTGGTGTGGGCCATCGCGGGTGCCCCGGCGGCGGTTTTCGTGTTCGCCATCGGCCTTGCCTTGCGTCTGCTGCACCATTTGCGCAATCTGGCGGCGTTGCTGGGCTGGTTAAAAGACCCGGAGAATCTTTCCTTGCCGGACGGCTCCGGATTGTGGGAAGAAGTATTCTCGCAGCTGAACAAGAGGATGCGCACCAACCGCCTGCAGCGCGAAAGACATATCGCCTCCCTGCAGCAGATGGAGCAGGCCACCGCCGCCTTGCCGGAGGGCGTGGTCATTCTGGACGATGCGGATCGCATCGAATGGTGCAATCCCCTGGCCGCCAAACATTTCGGACTGGATAGCGATTATGACATCGGGCAACAGATCACCTATCTGGCCCGTCAACCGGCTTTCGTGCAATACCTTGCGGCACGCGAGTTTGGCAAGCCGCTGGTGTTGCACGGTGCCCGCCAGGATGACCTGATCCTGTCCATCAAACTGATCTCCTACGGCGAGAACCAGCGTCTGCTCATTAGCCGTGACATCACCCAGCTGGAACGTATCGAGACCATGCGCCGCGATTTCGTGGCCAATGTCTCGCACGAATTGCGTACACCGCTCACAGTCGTCAACGGTTTCGTCGAAACCCTGCAGGATATGCCGACGCGCGACAACGAGATGGCCGAGCGTGCTTTGCATCTCATGGGCGAGCAGACCAGCCGTATGGAACATCTGGTGGACGATCTGCTGACCTTGTCGCGTCTGGAGGATGACCAGAACAGATTGCGCGAAGAGAAAGTGGATGTGGGGACATTGCTGGAAGAGGTTCTGCGCGATGGCAGGCTGCTGAGTAACAGCCGGCACCGGATCGAACTGCAGGGGAATTGCGGTGTGAATGTGAACGGTAGCCGGGAAGAATTGCGCAGTGCCTTCTCAAATCTGGTCAGCAATGCCATCCGCTATACGCCCGATGGCGGCGACATCCAGGTGAGCTGGACGCTGCATGACGGTCATGCCGTGTTTGCCGTGAAAGACAGCGGCATCGGTATCGCACAACAGCACATCGCCCGTCTGGCTGAGCGTTTCTATCGGGTGGATCGCAGCCGTTCACGCGAAACGGGCGGCACCGGTCTGGGATTGGCCATCGTCAAGCACGTCGCCATGCGACATCAGGCGAGGCTGCATATCGTCAGCGAGGAAGAGCAAGGCAGTACGTTCTCCATCGTTTTCCCCGCTGCGCGCATGCTGCAAGCATAGAAGCCGGATTGCAGCCTGTAAGGCGGGCTGGCCAGCCTAAGCGGGTTTGAAGCTGACGCGCTCGTAATCCACACCGCGCTCCACACTGATGCCCAGTTTGATCTTTTGCTTGCTGCGGTCAACCAGCGTCAACTCTATCTCGCGGCCGGTCTGGAACCAGTCACGCGGCATCACCAGACTGGCAGGGATACGCAGTTTTTCCATGGCGGGTAACATCAGGCAAGGTACCGAACCCGACTTCAGCATGGCTTGCGGCGATTCAGCAGCGTTGGCAATGACAGCTTGCGGCTGGCCTGGCAGGAAATGCACCGTTACATAGAGCTGACCGCTGTGCGCCACTTCGATGCGGTCGATCACGCCCGCCTTGTGCGCGGGGGAGTCGGCAGTGAATATGCTGATGATGTGATGCGCGGCCATCCGGTCACCTGTCGGAGAGAGCCGCAGCAGGCGGCCGCGCAGCAAAGTGTTCTCTTCCACCAGCCACTCTTCCGGGATGAAGCCCAGTTCTTTCAGATTGTGCTGCCCGGTCTCGTCCAGCACACGTCCGAAGGTGGCGATCTGTGTCTGCGCATCCTTCATGGCTTTGCCGATATCCTTCACCGGTTTGAAGGGTTTTTGCGCGATATGCGAGTAGATCTTTTCCAAGCCGACGCACATGTTCACGGAACTCGTTTCACGCGGCATCTCAACGAGAGTGTCCACCCTTGCCTCACACCAGCACTGATGGAGTTTGCCCAGCAGATCGATACACTCCTTGCCGGGCAAGTCAGTCGCCAGTTCCACTTTCTTCGGCGTCTGACCTTGCTGCAGCAGGATGGTCTTGATGCGTATCTGTTTCGATAGCGGCACCATGGGCAGGCAGCGCATGCCGGCCGAAGCATGTGCATGTGCGGCGGACTGCAGTCCGCGATAGCCTTCCAAATCAACCACCAGCGGTGGCGCATCCTCCTTGGTGGCCGTGCAGCGCGGCATCAGGGCAAGCGTGTCCGCCCACAGCAACAGCCAATGTTCTGCCGCATAGCGTTGCTCGCGCGTCAGGCCGAGCAGGCGGGTGCGATGCATCAGCAGGGTGCTCAGATACAGTGTCAGGCAGCTGACAGGATACTTGTCATGGAACTTCTCATCCCTGACGGTCTCGTTTTGCAGTCCGGCAGATTCGATGTTCAGGAAAAGGGAATGGAATTGCTGCCATGTGGCGCGATCAGGTTCATATCCGGCACGGGTGAATTCGGCGATCTGTTGCATGCCGTAGTAAAGACAACGCTGCCACAGCAAGGCGCGTTTCTTTTCCATATGCGCGTCGGCACTTTGCAGGCAACGCAGGTAGCCGTTCAACATGGCTTGCCACATACTCGAAAGCGCTGTCAGCAGCAGGTGTTCATCGTCGGTGAGGGGCAGCGGCTTGCCGATGAGTCGTTTGGAAAAATCGCTTTGCAGTTGCGCGACGGGATCGCGCAACACTTCGAGGATGCTGAAGCGCACCTCCGCCTTCATCGCATAGCGGTTCAGCTCGTCCAGCTGCTTGTGCAGATTGCCCTGTGCGATACCGATGTTGGTCAGTTGCAACTGGCTCAACCACTTCTTGCAACCGTCGACATCATGGAATGCCGGTTTTGCCAGATCGTCAGTCGGTTCCAGTGACAGCATGTTCACCCTTTCTATAGCAACACGCGCTCGATGCCGCCCTCGTTGGCTAGCATCACGTATTCCGCCTGCCAGTTCTCGCCCAGCAGATGCCTGGCCATCTCCACCACGATGTAGTCGGCATCCGCGTTCACATCGTCAGTGTAGCGTGATAGCCCTTGTTGGCAAGCCGGGCATGAAGTCAGTATCTTGACTTCCCCCTCGTATCCATCGGCACGCAAGGCTTCGCTGCCTTTGCGCAACTCCTCTTCCTTGCGGAATCGGACCTGCGTCGCGATGTGCGGTTGCGACACACCGAAGGATCCGGCTTCGCCGCAGCAGCGATCGTTCAAGGGCACCTCGGTCGCCATCAGCGTCTTCACCACGTCCAGCGATTTGTGCGTCTTCATCGGTGTGTGGCAAGGCTCGTGATACATGTAGCGCACGCCGGTCGCATGATCCAGCTTCACGCCTTTCTCCAGCAGGTATTCGTGGATGTCGAGCAGGCGGCAGCCGGGGAAGATCTTGTCGAACTGGTATTGCAGCAACTGGTCCATGCACGTGCCGCAGGACACGATCACCGTCTTGATATCCAGATAGTTCAGCGTGTTCGCCACGCGGTGGAACAGCACGCGGTTGTCGGTGGTGATCTGGCTGCCTTTATCTGCATGACCGGAAGCGGTCTGCGGATAACCGCAGCACAGATAGCCGGGCGGCAGCACAGTGGTGGTGCCCAGATTGTAGAGCATGGCCTGTGTCGCCAGTCCCACCTGCGAGAACAGGCGCTCTGAACCGCAGCCGGGGAAATAGAACACCGCTTCCGATTCCTCGTTCAAAGTATGCGGATTGCGAATCACCGGCACCACGGTGTCGTCTTCGATGTCGAGCAGGGCGCGCGCGGTCTTCTTCGGCAGACCTCCCGGCATCGGCTTGTTGATGAAGTGGATCACCTGTGCCTTCAGTGCCGGTTTGCCCACTGTTGCCGGTGGGTGCTGGGTCTGTCCGTTGAGCAGGCCGAACTGTTTTGCCAGACCATGTGCCCAGCGCTGCCCCTTGTAGGCCCACTCGATCATCACCTTGCGCACGGTTTTGATAGTGGCGGGGTCGGTGGCGTTGAGGAACAGCATCGAGGTCGCGGTGACCGGATTGAATTTTTTCTGCCCCTGCTTGCGCAAGAAGTTGCGCATAGAAACAGAAACGTCGCCGAAATCGATGTCAACCGGGCAGGGTTTCTCGCAGCGGTGGCATACGGTGCAATGGTCAGCCACATCATTGAATTCGTCGAAGTGGCGGATGGAAACGCCGCGTCGTGTCTGCTCCTCGTACAGGAATGCCTCGATCAACAGCGAGGTGGCGAGGATCTTGTTGCGCGGCGAATACAGCAGGTTGGCACGCGGCACATGCGTGGTGCACACCGGTTTGCACTTGCCGCAACGCAGGCAGTCCTTGATCGAATCGGAGATGTCGCCCAGTTCGCTCTTCTCCAGGATCAGGCTCTCCAGCTCCATCAGGTTGAAGCTGGGCGTGTAGGCACGTTCCAGATTGCTGCCCGGCAACAACTTGCCGCGGTTGAAACGTCCGTCCGGATCGACCTTGTGCTTGTAGGCGATGAACGGCGCGATCTCTTTTTCTTCGAGGAAGTCGAACTTGGTGATGCCGATGCCATGCTCGCCCGAGATCACGCCGCCCAGGTCCTTCGCGAGTTGCATGATGCGGTCCACCGCGCCGTTCGCTTGCTGCAGCATGGCGTAATCGTCGGAGTTGACCGGGATGTTGGTGTGCACATTGCCGTCACCCGCGTGCATGTGCAGCGCGACGAACACGCGGCTCTTCAACACTTGCTGGTGGATGGCTGTGCACTGTTCCAGAATGAGCTGGTATGTGCCGCCGCTGAAGATGTTGCGCAGCGGCTCGCGCAGTTCGCGCTTCCATGATGCGCGCAGCAGATGGCGCTGTACCGCATCGAACACGGTGACTGCATCCTGCTTGTCTTCAGGTGCGAACGGACATTCGCTGAGCGGCGCATCCAGATTTTGCAGCAGCCAGTTCCAGCGGTTGCGCACTTCTGTCAGCAGCTTGTGGGCAGCCTGCGGGCGCTCGCCCAGCAATTCGGCATCGCCCAGTTGAGCGTCGTCCTGATAGTGCAGCGGCAATTCCCCTGCGAAGAATTCGTCCAGCGCATCCAGTAGCTTGATCTTGTTCTTTAGCGACAGCTCGATGTTGATGCGCTCCACACCGTCGCAATAGTCGCCCATGCGCGGCAGCGGGATCACCACGTCTTCGTTGATCTTGAACGCGTTGGTGTGTTTGGCGATGGCCGCTGTACGCGCGCGGTCCAGCCAGAACTTCTTGCGAGCCTCGCTCGATACCGCGATGAAGCCTTCGCCGTGACGCAGGTTGGCCAATCGCACGATCTCGGACGCGGCCGAGCCGACGGCCGCTTCATCGTCGCCGACCACATCGGCGATCAACACCATCTTGGGGCGCGTGCCGCGTTTGGATTTGGTGGCGTAGCCGACCGCTTTCAGATAGCGCTCGTCCAGATGTTCCAGTCCGGCCAGCAGTACTTTCTTGTCGGCACGATTGTCGAGCAGGCTGGTGATCTCGACGATGGCGGGAACCGCTTCGCGCACCTGACCGAAGAATTCCAGACAAACGGTACGCGTGTGTTGATGGGCACGGTGCAACACAAAGCGCGCCGAGGTGATGATGCCGTCGCAGCCTTCTTTCTGGATGCCGGGCAGGCCGGACAAAAACTTGTCGGTTACATCCTTGCCCAGCCCGGTCTTGCGGAAGGCGCTACCCGGGATGGTCAGGGTCACCGGCTGGCCGGA
>JBDRPZ010000016.1:0-41792 GCA_043826585.1 Pseudomonadota bacterium | reverse complement strand
ACAGGACAGTGAAACGACCCCGCGCCAATGATAGTGTGGATTACCCATGTGAAAGTAGGTCATCGTCAGACTCCTTATAAAGCAAACCCCTCCCGGGCAACCGGTGAGGGGTTTTTGCTTTGCAGCTCCGATATAATCACGGCATCGTTCGAAGCAAGGTGGGCATATGAAAAAAATCCTTAAATACGCACTGTGGTCAATCTTCGGCATTGCCGCAACCGTCTCGACGGTACTCGCATATGTTGCGCTCACATTCGATCCCAATGCCTACAAGCCGCAGATCATCCAGGCGGTACAGGATAGTACCCACCGTACTTTGAGGTTGGATGGGGACATCAAGCTCATGTTCTTCCCAAGCATCGGTGCGCGCTTGGGGAAAGTCTCCCTGTCCGAATTCCAGAGCGAGCAGGAATTTGCATCAGTAGCCGATGCGAGCGTATCTCTTGCAGTGTGGCCACTGTTGAAGAAGCAGATGGTGGTGAATCAAGTTAACGTTAATGGCGTAAAGATCAGTGTCACAAAATATAAGAGCGGCAAAACCAATCTCGACGATCTTCTGACTGCCAAGCCACAGTCTGAGCAAGAGGCCCCGTCAGAACAGAATTCGGCGGCGGTGGCATTTGATGTGGCTCGTGTGGCGATTGAGAATTGCGAGTTGAAATTTGATGATCAAGCCGCGGGTAACGAAATCATTGTTAGCAACCTCAATCTTAAAACCGGTCGTCTGACCAATGCGTTGCCCACTCCCGTTGAATTTTCAGCACATATCCAAACGACGCAACCCAAGACAGATGTCAGCTTGAAAATTGCTACAACCTTGAGCTTCGACCTGGCGAGCAATAAATACAGCTTCAAAGGTATGGAGCTCAATGCAGAAGGAGGCGTGCTGGACATCTCCGGACTCATGCTGAAACTCGCTGGTGACGCAAGTGCGGATTTACAGAATCAGAACTACGAGTTAAATCTATTTGTATTCAATGCCAGTGGCAAGAAGGCTGGAGAGCCGTTCGAGGCACACCTTACAGTGCCGACTATCAGTTTGAAACGAGAGGATTTCTCGGGTGAGAATCTGCATTTCAATGCCAGCTTGAACGGTGAGTTCGGCAAGGCTAGTGCAGCACTGAACCTGCCGTCATTCAAAGGGAATATGGATAAGTTCAGCTTGCAAGGGATGTCATTGCAAGCGGGATTGGTTCAACCTGAGCAAAGTTTCGACGCCAGGATCGATACGGCGCTCATCGGAAGTTTGAAGACCATGCAGTTCAATCTGAAGGACTTAAGTATCGCTCTCAAGGCGAGTGGAGATAAGTTGCCGGGCAAGGTTGTAGAAAGCTCGCTCAAAGGTAGCGTGCAGGCTGATCTGGAGCGTCAGAATGTGCATGCGAAGTTTGCCGGCGGCTTACTGCAAAGTCAGATAAAGGCAGAAGCGGCGATCAAGAATTTCAAAGTGCCGGTCATTCGCTATGACATCGAAATCGACAAGCTTGATTTGGATCCATATCTGCCACCCAAAGTGGCTAAGGAGGACAAGCCAAAAACAACAGAGCCTGAGCAACCGTTCGACTTGTCTGCTTTGAAGGCATTGGATGCAAATGGCAGTCTGCGTATAGGCTCGTTAAAAGCAGCGAATGTGAAGCTTTCAAAGTTGCGTGTTGATCTGAAAGCCAAGGACGGCATCCTGCATGTGGAACCCTTGTCCGCAGCTCTGTATCAGGGAGCTATCAACGGGAAGGTACGTGTAGATGCAAACAATTCAAGTTTCGCAATCACGCAAAAATTGAGCGGTGTGGAAATCGCCCCTTTGATGAAGGACGCTGCCGAATTGGAGCTGGCAGAGGGCAAGGGTAATGTTTCGCTGGCGCTTACCACGCAGGGGAATACTGTCAGTGCGCTGAAGAAAGCACTGAACGGTACCGTCTCAGTTGAACTGGCAGATGGTGCGATCCGCGGGATCGATCTCGGCAAGCTGGTGCAAGGAGTGCAAAATCTGAATAAAGACAGCAAGGCTGAGACGCTTGGTGTCAAAAAGGATGAAAAGACAGTATTCACCGAGTTCAAGGCTGCTATCAAGATCAAGGATGGCGTCGCACATAACGATGATCTTTCAGTTAGATCAACTATCCTGCGTTTGAGCGGTAAGGGCGTCGTTGACATTGGCCAAGACAAGATGGATTACAACGCCAAAGTCATTATGGCCAAGACGGACCAGGGACGAACTGGGACGCTGCCGGTTCACGTCTACGGGCCGTTCGACGCGCTGAAAATCAAAGTGGATTATGCAGAGTTGCTGGCTGATCTTGCCCGCCAAAGGCTGAATGAAGAGAAGGCAGCCCTGCAGCAGAAGCTTGACGCGGAAAAATCTGCAGCGATGGCCAAGCTCGCAGCCCAGAAAGCGGAGGCCCAGGCGGCAGCCAAAGCCAAGCTTGAGGCTGAGAAGGCCGCTGCCAAAGCCAAGGCCCAAGATAAGCTGAAAGAAGGCTTGAAGGGATTGTTCAAGTGAGTTGCGCCAGCCCGGCGGATCTCGCGTGACAGATTTCTCCAGCCAGCTGATACGCTGGCAGAAAGAATATGGTCGCCACGATCTGCCTTGGCAAGGAGAGTCGGCCTATCGTATCTGGCTGTCGGAGATCATGCTGCAACAGACGCAGGTGTCGACTGTCATTCCCTACTACCTGCGTTTCATAGAATCGTTTCCGGATATTGCGACGTTAGCGGCTGCCACGGAAGAGCAGGTGCTCGCGCACTGGAGTGGTCTGGGCTATTACGCACGTGGACGAAATCTGCACAAGGCGGCGCGGCTCATCGTGACCAATCATGGTGGAGAATTCCCGGAGCAGTTCGAGCAGATACTGGCGCTGCCGGGTATCGGGCGTTCTACTGCTGCTGCGATCTCTGCCCTGGCCAGACATGAGCGTCGTGCGATTCTGGACGGCAATGTGAAGCGAGTGCTTGCCCGATATTGCGGCATTGATGGTTGGACTGGCGCGCGCAAAGTAGAAGAGCAATTGTGGCATCAGGCAGAGCAACTGCTTCCTGAGCGCGATGTCGCGATTTATACGCAAGCCTTGATGGATATGGGGGCAACAGTCTGTACGCGCTCACGTCCACGTTGTGCCAATTGCCCGGTCCAAGACAACTGCGTGGCATTAAGCACCGAGCGCGTCGAACAACTTCCCTCGCCTCGCCCGCGCAAGGCAATACCAAAACGTGCGACTACCTTCCTGCTGCTGAAACACGGCAGCGAGATCATGCTGGAAAAGCGACCATCCAGCGGAATCTGGGGCGGCTTATGGTGTGCGCCGCAGGTGGAAGATGCAGAGGAGCGAGGCTATCTGCTACAAAACGATATGGAAATATTGCGGCGCATCGAGTTGGATGCATTCACACATGTATTTACCCACTTCAAACTGCACATTCAGCCGGTTCTGCTGGAACTTGTACGCAAACCTTCGCGGGTGGAGCAGCCAGGGAACGTGTGGCTGGAATTGAATGAAGCTATGGGTGCTGCCATTCCCAGTCCGCTAAGGCAGTTGTTGCTTACGCTGCACGCTACACAACGAGCCGGCTGATCATTTCTTTTTGCGTTGCGCATCCAATATCTCCCGGTATTGGCGCAACTCCGCTTCGATGGTGGAAAGCTGGTAATAGTCATTGCCAGCCAACTTCGCCAGTTCCAGTTGCTCTATCGCACCGCGCAGATTGCCGTGCAATATCTGATAGTAGGACAGCACATGATGCGCTTCCTGATGACGTCCCAGCGCTGTGTAAGCCCGTGCTTGCAATTCATAAAGTGAGGCGTCATTGCCATCGCGGTTGATCTGCTCGTCCAGAAGGGTGAGCGCTTCCGAGTAATGTTGTGTACGCAGCAGCAGCAAAGTGTAGTCATAGATCAACGCGCGATGTGTCGGGTACTCCTTCAGCGTCGCGCGATAGAAGTCGAGTACGCCATTATCATTCTTGTCCAATTGGCGTATGCGCCCGGCCAGGGTCTCGATCGTGGCATTGTGCGGAGCCTGTTTGTGCAGTTTGCTGAATTCCAGAGTGGCGCGCTTTTCCTGTCTGTCGCGCAATAAAGCCAGCACCAAGCCATAGCGCTGTGCGATCTGATTGCCGAAACGCTGTTCTCCCAGAGCGGACTGGAAATAACTGACAGCTTCGCGAGGCGACTTTTGCATGGCGTTCAGGCGGGCGCGCATAAGATGGAAATCGAGACTGTCAGCGACCAGCTTGAAGGGAATGCGCTGCACGCGATTCTCGACATCCGCGACACGCTCGGTTGTAAGCGGATGGGTGCGCAAATAGCTGGGGGTATCTCCCTCCATCAATTGAGTCGCCTTCTGCAAACGCTCGAAGAAAGCTGGCATGGCATGCGAGTCAAAGCCGGATTTTTGCAGCAGGTCGAGTCCGATGCGATCCGCTTCCTTTTCATGCTCGCGCGTGAAGTCGAGTTGGCGTTGCATGAGTCCGCCCTGCGCACCGACGATACCGGCCTGAGCCGCTTGCGGATTGTCGCGCGCAGCCAAAATGGCGACCGCGATGGCAGCCATTGCAGCCAGTGAATCATACTTTCGGCCTGAGATCATGCGTGCCAGATGGTGTTGGGTGACATGGGATATCTCGTGAGCAAGAACCGAAGCCAGTTCAGATTCACTCTGTGAAAGCATGATCAGCCCGGTATTGACGCCGATGAAGCCGCCTGGCATAGCAAAGGCGTTGATCGCAGCATCGTCGATGACGAAGAACTCGAAAGGCTGGCTGGGCTCGCTGCTGTTAGCGACTATTCTTTTGCCGAGTCGATTTAGATAGTCGGTGACTTCAGGGTCTGTCAGATATTGTTCACTTGCCCTGATCTGGAACATGCTCTGTTCGCCGATCTGCCGTTCCATCTGGGGGGAAATCACGGTTTGTGATTCGTCACCCAGATCAGGCAGTCCTTCTGCGTACAAGTTGAAGGTGGTCAGAAGCAGGAAGATGGACAGAGTTTTTTTCATGGACGCTATGATAGCACCGGCTATGACAGGTTCCCTGCGCTGGACAGCAGGACTTCAAAGCCGCAGAATGCGCTCCCATCCTAGCGATCTCAGTATGAAATCCATAGGCAAATACCACATCGTCAAAGAACTCGGGCACGGCGCGACCAGCACCGTGTATCTCGCGCTCGACCCCTTCAATGAACAGCAGGTCGCGCTCAAGGTGTTCAATGCCAATGTGCTCAACAACAGCGCCAGCGGCAAGGCCTTTCGAAAGCTGCTGCTGACCGAGGCATCACTCGCGGGAAAACTCTCGCATCCGCACATCGTGAAGATATTCGATGCCATCATGGAAGGCGACACGAATTACATGGTGATGGAGTATGTCGAAGGCGAGACGTTGGAGCGCTTCGCCGAAGTGGATCACCTGTTGCCGCTGGGCCGCACTGCCGAAATCATCTACAAGTGTTGTAAAGCATTGGAATACGCGCAATACCAAGGTGTCATCCACCGCGATATCAAGCCGGCCAACATCCTGCTGTGTGGCGAGAGTGATATCAAGATATCGGATTTCGGCGCTGCGGTGATCGAGAGCCAGCAGACCACCCAGGTGAGCGGTGTGGGTTCGCCTGCTTATATGTCACCCGAGCAAATCAAAGAGCAGGCGCTGTCGCATCAGACAGATATCTACTCTTTGGGTGTGACCATGTACCGCATGCTGACCGGTAAACTGCCATACGATGCGGCCAACAACTACAGCATGATCTACCAGATCATGAACATTCAGCCGCCGCCGCCCAGCACCTTCCGTCCAGAGATACCGCCTTCACTTGATGCCATAGTACTGCGTGCGATGCACAAGGAGGTCGCCGGCCGTTATCAGACATGGGATGAGATGGCGCGCGATCTGGTTTCATTCATCAGCGACAACGTCCCGCAACAGGAAGAGATATTCGATACCGAGAAATTCGACACCGTGCGAGCCTTGCCTTTCTTCAAGCAGTTCAATGACGTTGAACTGTGGGAGGTGCTGCGGATCAGCGAGTGGCGCAAGGTGTCAAAGGGAGAGCAGATATTGCGAGAGGGAGAGGAAGGCTTGAATTTCTTCATTATCGCCAATGGCTCGGTGCGCGTGGTCAAGCAAGGGCGTTTGCTCAGCTTGTTGCACAAGGGGGACTGCTTCGGCGAGATGGCGCATCTTAGCGAGCTGGGGGCCAAGCGGAGCACGGATGTGCTGGCCAAAACAGATGTGAAACTGATAGAGATTGATCCATCGGTACTGGCGCTGGCTACAGCAAACTGCCGCTATCGCTTCGACGAAGCCTTTCTGCGCATTATCGTCAAGCGGCTATCGGTAGCAAATACACGCATTGCTCGTTTGCTGAGTGACCATGAGGATGCGCAATGATTTTAGAACTTGGAGTTGGCTGGAATGACTGATTTTGTGAATATCACGGTGGCAGAGTTACATGAATTGTTGGACAAGCCAGAGGTTCAGCTGGTGGATGTACGTACCGATGCCGAAATTGCGCGCGGCCGCATCAAAGGCGCGATCTGTATGCCTTTGCATCTGTTGCCCTTGCGCTTGAACGAGTTGGCCAAGGACAAGACGACGGTATTCTATTGCCAGATGGGAGGGCGGTCGGCACAGGCGGCAGCCTTTGCTTCTGCACAGGGGCTGAGTGGGGCCGCCAATCTGCAAGGCGGCATTCTGGCTTGGGCGCAGTCGGGTGGGGAGTTGGTGGCGTGAGCGGCGGGTCATTCGATGTGGAACTGGATGTACGCAAGCTGGCTTGCCCGTTGCCGATTCTGCGCGCGAAGAAATCGCTCTCTATGATGACTGCGGGGCAGGTGTTGAAGGTTGTGGCAACCGATAAAGGATCGCCCAAAGACTTTGTGGATTTTTGCAGTAAAACCGGGAACGAGTTGCTGTCATCGATCGAGCAGAGTGACGAATTCGTGTTTCTTATACGCCGTCGCTAGAAATCGTCATTCCTGAAATGCAGGAATGACGATTCAGAGTTAGCCCAGCTTTTTCCGCTGTGCCTGTAACTGCACCAGCGTCGCCTCAAAATCACTCAGACGTTTTTTCTCCTGCTCCACCACGGCAGCCGGTGCGCGTGCAACAAAACTTTCGTTGCCGAGTTTGGCGTTGGCTTTGGCGATCTCGTTCGTGAGGCGGGTGACCTCCTTATCCAAGCGCTCGCGCTCTGCTGCAACATCGATCTCCACCTTCAGCATTAACTTGTAATTACCGACGATGGACACCGGTGCGTCACCTTCCGGCAACTCGGCGACCACTTGCACTTCACTCAACTTGCCGAGGCTGTTGATATATGGCGCGAGTGCATTCAGCACCGTCGCATCACCGGCTGCTATCAAGGGTACGCGCGCTGCGGGCGACAGATTCATCTCGCTGCGCAAACTGCGGCAGGCGGTAGTGAGTTCCTGCAACAACGCGATGTGTGCGATGGCCGTTTCATCGATCTTGTCTGCTTCCGCCTTGGGGTAGGCTTGCAGCATGATGGTGTCGCCAGTCTTGTTGGCCATCGGCGCGACCGTCTGCCATAGCTCTTCGGTGATGAACGGAATGATGGGATGCGCCAGACGCAGGATGGCTTCCAGCACGCGCACCAGGGTACGGCGGGTCGCACGCTGCGCAGCATCGCTGCCATTCGCCATCTGCACTTTGGCCAGTTCCACATACCAGTCGCAATAGGTGTTCCACACCAGTTCATACACGGTGCGTGCCGCCATGTCGAAACGGTAGTCGGCGAAATGCGTCGCCATTTCGGCTTCGGCTTTCTGCAACTCGCTGATCATCCACTTGTCGGCGGAAGAGAACTCCAACGGCAGTGATTCGTCCTGACCAACGTCTTTGCCTTCGCAATTCATCAGTACGAAGCGCGTCGCGTTCCACAGCTTGTTGCAGAAGTTGCGATAGCCTTCGCAGCGCTGCATGTCGAACTTGATGTCGCGACCCGGCGAAGCGAGCGAGGCAAAAGTGAAACGCAGTGCATCAGTGCCGAAGGCGGTGATGCCGGCCGGGAATTCTTTGCGCGTGCGTTTCTCGATCTTCTCGGCATCCTTGGGATTCATCAGGCCGGTGGTGCGCTTCTTGATCAGCGAGTCGAGGTCGATGCCGTCGATCAGGTCGATGGGGTCGAGCACGTTGCCTTTGGACTTGGACATTTTCTGGCCTTCCGCATCGCGGATCAGACCATGCACGTACACATCCTTGAAGGGGATCTTGCCGGTGATGTGCTTGGTCATCATCACCATGCGCGCCACCCAGAAGAAGATGATGTCGAAGCCGGTGACAAGCACGGAAGAGGGCAGATATTGCTGAACGAATTGGTTTTGCGCATCCTTGTCCGCATCGCCGGTCCAGTCCAGTGTGGAGAACGGCCACAACGCGGAAGAGAACCAGGTGTCCAGCACGTCGTTGTCGCGATCCAGTTGTCCTGCGTAGCCAGCCTTGTCCGCCAGCTTGCGCGCCTCGGTTTCGTTGTGCGCGACGAACACTTCGCCGTTCACGCCATACCATGCCGGGATTTGATGTCCCCACCACAGTTGACGGGAGATGCACCAGTCCTGAATGTTGTTCAGCCACTGGTTGTAAGTGTTCACCCAGTTTTCGGGATGGAACTTGATCTCACCGGAACTCACGCATTCCAGCGCCTGCTCGGTGATGCTCTTGCCACCTTCACCGGGTTTGCTCATGGCGACGAACCACTGGTCGGTCAGCATCGGCTCGATCACCACACCGGTACGGTCACCGCGCGGCACTTTGAGCTTGTGCTTGTCTGCCTTGACGAACAGGCCGATGGCTTCGAGATCGGCCACGATCTGTTTGCGTGCCGCGAACCGATCCATGCCCTGATATTTGGCAGGTGCATGTTCGTTGATCTTCGCATCCAGCGTGAGGACGGAGATCATCTCCAGCTTGTGACGCTGGCCGACCGCGTAGTCGTTGAAGTCATGCGCGGGCGTGACCTTCACTACGCCGGTGCCGAATTCCTTGTCCACGTACTCGTCGGCGATGACGGGGATGGTGCGCTCACACAGCGGCAAAGTGACTTGCTTGCCGATGAGGTGTTTGTAGCGCTCGTCTTCGGGATGCACCATCACTGCCACGTCGCCCAGCATGGTCTCGGGACGGGTGGTGGCGACGGTGAGCTGACCGCTGCCATCGGCCAGCGGATAGGTGATGTGATACATGAAACCGTCTTCTTCTTCCTGCACCACTTCCAGGTCGGACACTGCTGTATGCAGCTTGGGGTCCCAGTTCACCAGACGTTTGCCGCGATAGATCAGCCCCTCATTGAACAGGCGCACGAAAGTCTCGGTGACAGACTGTGACAGTCCTTCGTCCATGGTGAAGCGTTCACGCGACCAGTCGGGCGAAGTGCCGAGGCGGCGCATCTGTTTGGTGATGGTATTGCCGGAATATTCTTTCCACTCCCACACTTTCTCAATGAACTTCTCGCGGCCCAAGTCGTGGCGCGAGATGCCTTGTGCATCAAGTTGTCGTTCAACAACGATCTGTGTGGCGATGCCCGCGTGGTCGGTGCCCGGTTGCCATAAGGTATTGTCGCCCTTCATGCGGTGATAGCGGGTGAGCGCATCCATCAGGGTCTGGTTGAAGCCGTGGCCCATGTGCAAGGTGCCGGTGACGTTGGGCGGCGGCAGCAGGATGCAGAAGTTATCCTGCTTGTTCGAGTCTAGTCCGGCTTTGAAGTGGCCGGCGGATTCCCAAGCGGGATACCAGCGGGATTCGATGTCTTTGGGGTCGAAACTTTTTGCGAGTTCTTTGGATTGAGTCATTGCAATGCGGCTTGATGCCTGTCCTGAGCTTGTCGTGAGGAAGGCGCGATTATATCAAGACGGCGCCGCGGCCGCGGGTTGCTTGCCAGGATTATGTGCGGGGTGGGAGGGTGTCGCGAAGCAGTTGCGCCAATTCGTCCTTCAGCTCGGCCCAGGTCTGGGCGATTGCCAGACGTTGCGCTTCTTCAAGGCGCGGCAGCAAGCGCTGCATGAACAGGGTTTCCAAATGAGCTTCGAGCTGCGGAGGCACCTCAAACGGCACTTCTTCAGCCATGGGCGGAAGGTCTGCAACGACTGGATCGAGTTCGAAAACAGGTGCTTCTTGTTCAGGTTCTGCGACGATATCCGTCAAAATCGGCAAATCGTCGTCGCTGATGACCTCGGTCAATACCGGAAGGTCGTGCGGAAGTTCCTGTTTGATGTCGTCCGTACTCATGCGCGCAGCTTGGACAGGTCGGTGTGTTTGAGTTCGTAACCGCGGTCACGGTAGAACTTGAAGCGGGCACGACCGCGTTCTGCATCCACGACATCATGCCCTACGATCTCGATCACGCGCTCGAAGCGACTGAAAAAGGTCGGGCATTCGTCATGCAGGCTGATCAGCAATTCGGAGTGCGGGAAATTTTCATCGCACCCGATGACCACCGGCATCGTATTCGCCTCGGCATCGCTACTTTGGCAATGCGGCATGAAGGCAGTCGGCGGGTAATGCCACAGCAATTTATCGAGCTTGCTTGCCGTGTCTTCATTCGGTACATGCAACAACACTCGCATGCCGTTCTGCATCGCCTTGTGGCTCAGCTGGCATGCGGTGCGAAGCTTGTCTTCGCTACCGGTATAGAAATCTACCCGTGTCACTTGCGTACCGTGCGATCGATCAGATACTGCGTTAGCAACGGTACCGGACGACCGGTCGCGCCCTTGTCCTTGCCTGACTTGTTGGCAGTGCCCGCGATGTCCAGGTGTGCCCAGCGATAGTCTTTGGTGAAGCGGGACAGGAAGCAGGCCGCAGTGATGGTGCCGCCAGCGCGACCGCCGATGTTCTGCATGTCGGCGAAATTGCTGTCCAGCAGCGGCTGATAGTCGTCCCATAATGGCAACTGCCACACGCGATCGTGCGACTGTACACCGGCATCGACCAGCTCCTTGGCAAGCTTGTCGTCGTTGGCGAACATGCCGCTGGCGACATGGCCCAGCGCGATCACGCAAGCACCGGTGAGTGTGGCGATGTCGATCACGGTGTCCGGCTTGAATTTCGCGGTATAGGTCAGCGCATCACACAGGATCAAACGACCTTCGGCATCGGTATTCAGGATCTCGATGGTCTGTCCCGACATGGAGGTGACGATGTCGCCCGGTTTGGTGGCGGTGCTGCTGGGCATGTTCTCGCAAGTCGGAATGACGCCGACCACGTTGATCGGCAGCTCCATCTCGGCGATGGCTTGCATGGTGCCAAACACACTTGCAGCACCGCTCATGTCGTACTTCATCTCGTCCATGTCTGCACCCGGCTTGAGCGAGATGCCGCCAGTGTCGAAAGTGATGCCTTTGCCGACCAGCGCGATAGGCTTTTGTGACTTGGATCCGCCGTTGTATTCCATTGTGATCAGCTTGGGTGGCTGTGCGCTGCCGCGTGTGACGGAAAGGAAAGAGCCCATGCCGAGCTTTTCCATGTCTTTCTTTTCCAGCACAGTGGTCTTGATCTTTTTGTGCGCTTTACCCAGCGCCAATGCCTTGGCGGCAAGATAGGTGGGGGTGCAGATGTTGCCGGGCAGATTGGCCAAGTCTTTGGTCAGTTCCATGCCGCGCGTGACAGCAGCCGTTTGCGCGACTGTTTTTTTCAAATCTGCCGAAGGTTTTTCCAGTGTGATGAAGGTCACTTGCTTCAGTGTGGCGGGCATGGAAGGTTTGCTCTTCAGGCTGTCGGCACGATAAGCACCGTCGGCGGCAGCGAGTACGGCTTGCTTGAGTACCCAGCTTGCATCTTTGCCCACACCGTCGTCGGTGAAAAACAGCGTGGCGTCTTTGGCAGACGTGGCGTGCAGTGTTTTGAACGTGGCGCGCAGGATTTCTACACTGCTGCGGTTGTCCAGCTCGGCGGATTTGCCGAGGCCGACCAGCAGGATGCGTTCGGCAGATGCTCCGGGGAGTTTGTGCAATAGCAAGGTAGAAGCGGATTTTCCCGTCATGTCGCCGCGCGCGATGACATCACTCAAGGCGTGTTCGGTGGCTTTGTCGAGTAATTGTCCCGCTTTGGATAGTTTGCCGCCGTCGTAGACGCCAACCACCACGCAACCGCTCTTCAGCTTCTCCGGACTGCCCTGTTTTATGCTAAATTCCACGCGCCTCTCCTCAATAGATCCATTAAATTCTTGCTGATGCCGGATTATCCGCAATCACCGCCGCAAAAGTCAAAGCAAGCTCCCGTGCGCCGTGTGCGCGGCATCTTCTATCGTTCGCTTATACGCGAATTCGCCACTATGGGCATGCTGGTGTTCGTCATTTTGCTCGGGATCGTGGTTTTTACCCAGTTGATCCGCTTCCTCGGCGAATCGGTGAGCGGATTGCTGGCCGTGGATGGCGTGATGGTGATGCTGGGCTTCAGTGCCATCAATTACCTGCCAGTCTTGTTGTCGATCAGCCTGTTCCTTTCGGTGTTGATCACACTCACGCGCTGCTATCGCGACAGTGAGATGGTGGTGTGGTTCTCCTCCGGCATCGGCCTGACGCGATGGATACGCCCCGTGCTGGGTTATGCGCTGCCCGTGACGGCGGTTATTGCGCTGATGAGCTTGGTGCTGTCGCCTTGGGCTCTGTCCAAAGCGGATGAGTACAAACGCCGTCTGGATAGCCGGGACGATGTCTCGGTCGCCTCGCCGGGTGCGTTCCGTGAATCGAAGCAATCTGATCGCGTGTTCTTTCTGGAAGGGGTTGATTCCGAGAATAAGCGCGTCGGCAATATCTTCGTGCGCTCGGTGCAGCATGGCAAAGAAGGCACCATGGTAGCGAAGGAGGGCTATCAGGAGACGGCTGAGAACGGCGACCGCTTTCTGGTGTTGCTTAACGGCACGCGCTATGAGGGCATCCCGGGGCAGGTAGATTTCAGGATCGCCGAGTTCGACCGCTATGCCATGCGTATCGAGCCGGCCGAACTGGTCAAGGAACAACCCAACCTGAAAGCCTACTCTACGGTATATCTCGTGAAGAACCCCACCCCGCGCAATCTTTCCGAGTTGGAGTGGCGATTGGGTTTGCCGTTCAGCGCGTTGATACTTTCACTATTGGCGATTCCGCTCAGTTATGTGGATAACCGCTCCGGTCGTTCGCTGAACCTGATCACGGCCATCGTGATCTATATGTTCTACAACAACATGATCAGCGTGACCAACTCCTGGGTGGCGCGACAAAAGATCGATGCAGTGACCGGATTTTGGGGCTTGCATCTGCTGATGCTGGCCTTGCTGATGCTGTTCTTTTATCACCGGTCTTCGGTGTTCTCTTGGCGGCGCTGGAAGCGATGAAACTCCTGAGCCGTTATCTCTCGCGTGAGATCTATTTCAGTGTGGCGCTTGTGTTTGCGGCGTTGCTCATGTTGTTCGCGTTGCTCGACTTGATCAGCCAGTTGAATGAGATGGGGCGTGGTGACTATAGTCTGGGTTACGTACTACTGTATGTGGCACTGATCCTGCCCGGACATGTCTATGAGCTATTCCCGGTGGCGGTACTGATCGGCACCATCTTTGCGCTGGTGCAGATGGCGGCCAACTCTGAGCTGACGGTATACCGTGCTTCGGGCGTTTCCCTGAAACAGCTGATTTACGCCTTATTGCGTATCGGGGCGCCGCTGTTTGTGCTTTGCCTGCTGTTCGGGGAGGTCGTTGCACCGTACAGCGAGCAACTGGCCCAACAGACCAAGCTCAAAGCGCAGAAGGCGCAAGTGAATCTGAGGGAGTTCCGTTCCGGCGTATGGGTTAAGGATGAAGGGAGTTTCGTCAATATCCGCAACGTGCTGCCGGATACTTCGCTACTGAATGTCAGTATCTACCAGTTCGACGAGCAGTATCGACTGGTTAGTGTCACAGCCGCCAAACGCGCGAATTTTCAGCAAGCGGGCCTGTGGAGGCTGGAGGATATTCAGCGAACCAACTTTGCAGGGCAAAGTGCATCGGCCGAGAGTCTGCAGGATATGGAGTGGCATACAGCGCTCAATCCCAATCTGCTGAGCGTGCTGCTGGTGTTGCCGGAGCAGATGTCGGCATTGAATCTATATCAGTACACCCAGCATCTGGCCGACAATAAGCAGAGTACCGTTCGCTATGACATTGCTCTCTGGAACAAGTTGGTGTATCCGTTCGCGGTGCTGGTGATGATGCTGCTGGCGCTACCCTTCTCGTCCTATCAACGGCGCGAAGGCGGCATAGGCGGCAAGATATTCCTCGGTGTGGTGCTGGGGCTGAGTTATCACTTTGCAGGCAGACTGTTCGCCAATCTGGGCGCGCTCAATGAGTGGCCTGCGGTAGTGAGTGCGACAGCGATGACCTGGATGTTTTTGGGTTTGGCGCTCACCATGCTGTGGCGTACCGAGCGCAGATGAGTCCGTTCAGTCCTCGGTCGGTTGTGATTCCTGTTCACGCACCATCTGTTTGACGGCCTCGCGTTTTTCTTCCGGGACCTTGCTGAAAGCGGTGAACTTTTCACGGGCGCGTTCTCGTTGTGTATGGGACAGATCGGCCCATTTCTGTATCTGCGAGATCAAGCGCTGCTGCTTTTCGGGGGGCAACGAGGGGTAGGCTTTCGCTACTCCGATGAAGCTTTTCTGCTCGCTACGCGGCAGCGTCTCCCATGTTTGCTCCAGAGGTGAGAGTATCTGTTGGGCGGTCGGGCTGAGCGTATTCCACTTTTCGGCACTGGCTGACAGCGGGAGCAGTGTCAAGATAAGCAGAGTCAGCAGCGCATGTACACGAATCGGACGCATCGCGCAGTTCTCAGTCCACATACATGTGCAACGGCAGGTCGTCGGTCAGAATGGCCAGGTCGATGGACGCATGATCATGCATGGTCGATTGCTTCAATTGCCAGCCGCCGGCCAGCACTGCGGCAAGCAGCAATAATCCGCCCACCCAGTTAAGGGCGCGATGGTGATGGGATTCGTGCCCTTGGTCGGTGACAAGGTGGTGCAGGCGAGTCAGCAGTGCCGCAGGGGCTGACGGACGGTGTCTGCTCAGTGCCTGACGTCGTGCAGCATGCAAACGATCCAGCGTGTCAGGTTCAAGTTGCCGCGCTGCCTGATCCAGCAGGGGGGCAAGGTCATCGAGTTTTAGTTTGAGTCCCATGACAGGTCTATTCCCTTCGCTTTCAAAGTGGCGGCCATCGCATGGGTGGCGCGCGAGCAATGCGTTTTGACACTTCCTTCGGTGCAGCCCATGACGGCGGCTGTCTCGGCGGTGTCCAATCGCTCCCAATAACGCAGTAAAAAGGCTTCCCGTTGACGTGCGGGCAGTTGCAGCAAAGCCCCCTCTATCAATGCGAGTATCTCGGATTGCTGCAGGGCCGCTTCCGGTGTGGCCGGCAGGCTGGCATTGTCGCTATCCTGCAGCACATCAAGCGGTTCGAATTCTTCATCCTCATGGCGTGAAGTGAAGGACGAGAACAGGCTGAAATGCGCGGTACGCACCTTTTGCCGCCGGAAGTGGTCGAGTATGGTGGTTTGCAGGATGCGCTGGAACAGCATCGGGAATTCCGTAACGGGTTTGTCGCCATAGCGCTCCGCCAGCTTGACCATGGCGTCCTGCACGATATCCAGTGCCGCATGCTCGTCGCGCACGGCGTAGGCTGCCTGTTTAAAGGCGCGGCGTTCTACGCTGGCAAGAAAGTCGGAAAGCTGCTCTCGGCTGGACACGGATGGAAACGGGGAAGTTCGTGAGTCGCCAGATGATAGCAAATTCCTGTTGCAGCAAGGGTTTTTGGGGTGTTTAAGCTTGAGTGGGGTTGACCAAAATGCCGCCAGCCTTTATCTTGCGCGGTCTTTCGATTGTTGCGATATATAGGTTTCAGACCATGGAATTGACCGGTGCAGAGATAACCATCCGCTGTTTGCAGGAGGAGGGCGTCGAGTATGTTTTCGGCTACCCCGGCGGCGCGGTGTTGTTCATATATGACGAGCTGTTCAAGCAGGACACGGTCAAACACGTGCTGGTGCGTCACGAGCAGGCTGCAGTGCATGCTGCAGACGGCTATGCGCGTTCCACCGAAAAGGTGGGTGTTGCGCTGGTGACCTCCGGTCCCGGCGTGACCCATGCGGTCACCGGTATCGCTACAGCCTACATGGACTCCATCCCGATGGTGGTGATCAGCGGTCAAGTGCCGACCAGCTTCATCGGCGAAGATGCGTTCCAGGAAGTCGACGCGGTCGGCATCACGCGCCCCTGCGTGAAGCACAACTTCCTGGTCAAGGACGTCAAGGACTTGGCGTCAACATTGAAGAAGGCTTTCTATCTGGCCAAGAGTGGTCGTCCAGGCCCGGTGCTGGTGGATATCCCGAAGGATATCTCCAACATGAAGACCGCGTTCGAGTACCCTTCCACAGTCAATATTCGTTCCTATCATCCGCAAGTGGCGGGTGACGCCAATCTGGTCAAACAAGCAGCTCAGATGCTGCTCGAAGCCAAGCGCCCGATGGTATATGCGGGTGGTGGTGTGATCCTGTCCGACGCGGCCAAGCAACTGACAGAGCTAGTGCGTCTGATCGATGCTCCCTGCACCAACACCCTGATGGGATTGGGCGGCTATCCGGCGAGTGACAAGCAATTTGTCGGCATGCTCGGCATGCACGGCACATACGAAGCCAATATGGGCATGCAGAACTGCGATGTGCTGCTGGCCGTCGGTGCACGATTCGACGATCGCGTGATCGGCAACGTGGCACATTTCAATTCCGTGCCGCGCAAGATCATCCATCTGGATATCGACCCGGCCTCCATCTCCAAGCGCGTCAAGGTTGATGTGCCACTGGTCGGCGATGTGGGCAATGTGCTGACGGATCTGGTCAAGGTGCTGAAAAGCAGCAAGCAGAAGCCCGAAGATCACAAGGATTGGTGGAAACAGATCGACGAGTGGCGCAGCGCGAACTCGCTGAGCTACAAGAACTCCATCGAGCTCATCAAGCCGCAGTTCGTGATCGAGACCTTGCACAAGATCACCAAAGGCGATGCCTACATCACCTCCGACGTCGGCCAGCACCAGATGTGGGCTGCGCAGTACTACAAGTTCGACAAGCCGCGTCGCTGGATCAACTCCGGCGGCTTGGGCACCATGGGCTTTGGTCTGCCTGCCGCGATGGGCGTGCAATTGGCGCACCCGGGCGAGACAGTTGCCTGTGTGACTGGCGAAGGTAGTATCCAGATGAACATTCAGGAACTGTCGACCTGCAAGCAGTTCAATCTGCCGATCAAGGTGATCGCGCTGAACAACCGCTATCTGGGCATGGTGCGCCAGTGGCAGGAGTTCTTCCACGGCAACCGTTATTCGCAGTCCTACATGGATGCGCTGCCTGACTTTGTGAAGCTGGCCGAGGCCTATGGTCACGTCGGCATTCTGGTTGAGAAGCCTTCCGATGTGGAAGGCGCGTTGAAAGAGGCGTTCGCACGCAAAGACGAGTTGGTGTTCCTCGACTTCCGTACCGACTCCACCGAGAACGTGTACCCGATGGTGCCCGGAGGCAAGGGCTTGTCGGAAGTGATTCTGGCGGAGGACCTGTAACATGCGACATATCATTTCCCTGTTGATGGCGAACGAAGCCGGCGCGCTGTCCCGTGTGTCTGGCCTGTTTTCCGCGCGCGGCTACAACATCGAATCGCTCACTGTGGCGCCGACCGAAGACGCAACCCTGTCGCGCATGACCATCGTCACCCGCGGTTCCGACGAAGTGATCGAGCAGATCAACAAGCAGTTGAACAAGCTGGTGGACGTGGTCTCTGTGATGGACCTCTCCGATGGCGACCATATCGAACGCGAGTTGATGCTGGTCAAAGTGCGTGCAGAAGGTGCAGATCGCGAAGAGCTGAAGCGCATGAGCGACATCTTCCGCGGTAACGTCATCGACGTGTCGGACAAGACCTACACCATCGACCTGACCGGCGCAGGTTCCAAGCTGGACAGCTTCCTGCAAGCGATCGACCGCAAGCTGATCCTGGAGACGGTACGTACCGGTGCTTCTGGCATCGGTCGCGGCGACCGCATCCTGAAAATTTAACCCTTCCTTTTACTGATTTTTTCGACGAGGCCAACATGAAAGTTTATTACGACAAAGACGCAGACCTGTCCCTGATCAAGGGCAAGCAAGTGACCATCGTGGGTTACGGTTCGCAGGGCCACGCCCATGCGCAAAACCTGAAAGATTCCGGCGTGAGCGTGACCGTTGGTCTGCGCAAAGGCGGCGCTTCTTGGGACAAGGCTGTGGCCGCTGGACACAAAGTTGCCGAGATCGCAGACGCGGTCAAAGGCGCTGACGTGGTGATGTTGCTGCTGCCGGATGAGACGATGGCTGATATCTATCGCGAAAACGTGGAAAAGAACCTGAAGTCCGGCGCTGCATTGGCATTCGCGCACGGCTTCAACGTGCACTACAACCAGATCGTGCCGCCCGCTGATGTGGACGTCATCATGATCGCGCCCAAAGGCCCTGGCCACACCGTGCGCTCCGAATACCTGAAGGGTGGTGGTGTACCGACACTGATCGCTGTTTACAAGGACACGACAGGCAAGGCTAAAGACGTGGCACTGTCCTACGCGGCAGCCAACGGCGGCACCAAAGGTGGCGTGATCGAGACCAACTTCCGCGAAGAGACAGAGACTGACCTGTTCGGCGAACAAGCCGTTCTGTGCGGTGGTGCTGTCGAGCTGGTGAAAGCCGGCTTCGAAACACTGACAGAAGCCGGTTACGCACCCGAGATGGCTTACTTCGAGTGTCTGCACGAGCTGAAGCTGATCGTCGACCTGATGTATGAAGGCGGCATCGCCAACATGAACTACTCCATCTCCAACAACGCTGAGTACGGTGAGTACGTCACCGGCAACCGTGTGATCGCTGATCAGGCACGTGCTGCGATGAAGGAATGTCTGACCAACATCCAGAACGGTTCCTATGCCAAGCAGTTCATTCTGGAAGGTCGCACCAACTATCCTGAAATGACGGCACGTCGTCGTATCAACGCAGAGCATCCGATCGAAGTCGTCGGCGGCAAACTGCGCGAGATGATGCCTTGGATCGGCAAGAACAAGCTGGTCGATCAATCCAAGAACTGATCGCAGTAACAAACAGAAGGTGAAGCAGAAGCTTCACCTTCTTTACATTGGTCGTCACTTTCCCGGCAATTTCATATGAGTAACTATCCGCATCCCATCATCGCCCGCGAGGGTTGGCCTTTCCTGGCGATCTCCTTGGTCGCAGCCCTTGCCGTTTCGGCATGGTGCATCACATGGGCGATCCCGTTGTGGATCATCTTTGTATTCGTATTGCAGTTCTTCCGTGATCCGGCGCGTGTCATTCCGCAGGAAGCGGGGGCTGTGCTGTCGCCCGCAGATGGACGAGTGATCAAGGTCGAACGCACCACCGATCTGTATGGTGAGCGCGAAGCAATTCTGGTCAGCGTGTTCATGAACGTGTTCAACGTACATTCCAATCGCAGCCCGGTCGATGGCGTCATCGAAAAAGTGCAATATTTCCCGGGTAAATTCGTCAACGCCGATCTGGACAAAGCATCAAGCGAGAACGAGCGCAATGCCATCGTATTGAAGACCAACGAAGGCCAGACAGTGACTTTTGTGCAAGTGGCCGGTCTGATCGCACGCCGCATCCTGTGCTATGTCAAAGTCGGTGATGCATTGTCGCGCGGGCAGCGATACGGCTTCATCCGTTTCGGTTCGCGTGTGGATGTCTACCTGCCGCTGGATGCTACCGTGAAGGTCGCCATCGGTGATAAAGTGCGGGCCACTGAAACCATTTTGGCCAAACTGGCCTGAGCTGATGACCATGATGAACACTCGCAGCAAAATGAATCTGCGTCGGCGCAGCATCTATCTGCTGCCCAACCTGTTCACTACCGCTGCACTGTTCGCCGGTTTCTACGCCATCGTGCAATCGATGAATGGCCGCTACGAGATCGCGGCGGTATCCATCTTCATCGCCATGGTGCTGGATGGTCTGGACGGCCGTGTGGCGCGTCTGACCCATACACAAAGCGAGTTCGGCGCGGAATACGACAGCCTGTCCGACATGGTCTCGTTCGGTGTCGCTCCGTCCATCCTGATGTACGAGTGGGCGTTCCGCGATCTGGGCAAGTGGGGCTGGTTCGCCGCCTTCATCTATTGCACCGGTGCCGCACTGCGTCTGGCGCGTTTCAACACCAACATTGACGTGGTCGACAAGCGCTACTTCCAGGGCTTGCCGAGCCCAGCAGCGGCCGCGTTGGTGGCCGGGTTCGTGTGGGTGATGCTGGACAACAAGTTCACCGGCTACGACTTGCGCTGGTATGCGGCGGCATTGACCGTATTCGCCGGCCTGTCCATGGTCAGCAATTGCAAATACTACAGCTTCAAGTCGATCAATATGCGCAAGAGTGTGCCGTTCTTCGTGATCTTCCTGTTCGCGCTGTTCTTCATCTTCGTGGCGCAGAACCCGCCGCTGCATCTGTTCCTGCTGTTCTTTGGCTATTGCCTGTCGGGCTATGTAATGAGCCTGATGGATCTGCGCAAAAAACCGACGCCGCCACAGCCGTAAACACCGGCAAATAAAAAAGGCGCATCGTGAGATGCGCCTTTTTTATTGCGGTTCAGTCTTGCTTACTTGGCTGCCTTCTGGCGGCTGAGTTCGGTCAGGCGCAGGATCTTGGCGGAAGAGAACAGGCCGCGCAATTGCGGCTGCTTGCCTTCTTCGACTTCCAGCACAGGCATGTGCGTCTTGCCGGCTTTTTGCATGGCAGCCAACACATCTCTCACCGTGGCTTTTTCTACGTCGTGCATCTCGGCAACGACCCAATCCTTGGTGTGTTCCATGATATCGCTCACGCGGATATCTTTATGCGTCACTCCGCGGTCGGCGAAGCCTACGCTTTGCAGGTATTCCATAGGCTTGGAACCCATGATGTCGTAGGCGGTAATGGAACCCAGCAGCTTGTCGGAACCTTTTTCCTTGACGAAGGCGATACGCAGACCCGCAACCTTCATCTCGTGCAGCGCCTGATCGATGGTCTCATCAGGTGTGATCTTGAACATGCCGCGCACATGGAAGTCGGTCATGACGGTGGTGGCAGGATCCTTCAGGTCGACTTGCCAAGGCTCGTTATGCGGCTCCAGGATCTCCTGGACGTGGCTGGTAGTCTTCAGCTCTGTTGGCTGCGGCTGGCGATGCGGCATGGAACTCTCTCCTTAGAACAGATGGTTGTTATCAATATTCAGCGCAGATTATAGCTGCAAGGCGTGATTTCGTCAGTGCAAAACTGAGTGCAGCTGCCGTCAGCTACGGCGCCATAGTGTCTCGGCTTGGCCTTCAGTGCGGTTGATCACGCGACAAAGAACGAACAGCAGGTCTGACAGGCGGTTCAGGTATTGCAATCCATGAATAGGTGAGAGGTTATTGCGGGTCAAAGAGGTGTATTCACGTTCGGCTCGGCGTGCGATACAGCGGGCGACATGACATAGGGCGGCAGTACGGGCCCCGCCGGGCAGGATGAATTCCTTCAGGGGGGGTAAGTCTTCATTGAAACGAACGATGGCAGCATCCAGTTTTGATAGTCTTGCTTCGTCGAATTTCGAGCCGGGCACGGCCAGCATACCGCCGAGGTCGAACAGGTCGTGCTGGATATCCAGCAGTTCTTTGCGGATGTCTTCCGGCAATGTCTCTGACAGTAGCAATCCGAGTTGGCTATTCAGTTCATCGACGGTGCCGATGGCCGCGATGCGCGGATCGTCCTTGGGTAGGCGTGAGCCATCTGCCAGACCAGTCGTGCCGTCATCGCCTGTGCGTGTGGTGATCTTGGAAAGTCTCATTGCCGCTCCAGACAATGCAGATAGACCGCTGCATCCGGCGCGGTCTTGTTGCGCTGCGCCTGCCATATCATCTCGCCCAAGCAATCCATCATCGCGTGTTGCGCTTCATGCTCGGATTCGTATTTTTGCGTGAGGCGGGCGAACTGCTCGCGAATGCCATGCGGTTGGCCGATGCTGATCTGCTCCTCGATGGTCAGGTGCATCATCAGATGCAGGAAAGGATTCACCACATCACCATCCGGCGCAAAGTCCTTGTCCTGATTGCGCTCGGGATCGTCGAATAGGACATGATATTCGGGATGCTTGTCGATCAGCTGCGCGGTCAGGTCTTCCAGCGGCGACAGCAATTCGCCGGCACGGCGTTTGCGCCAGGATTCGAACAAAAAGTTGCGTGCTTCATCGCGGGTCGGCTGGAACATCAGAACACCTTTTCCTTGTATTCGCACAGATCCTGTATGCAGCATTCTAGGCATTTCGGTTTGCGCGCCACGCACACATAACGTCCGTGCAGGATCAGCCAGTGGTGTGCGTCCTGCATGAATTCTTTGGGCACGAACTTCATCAGCTTCTTTTCGACTTCGACTACGTCCTTGCCGGGCGCGAGACCGATGCGGTTGCTGATGCGGAAGATGTGGGTGTCTACGGCGATGGTGGGCTGGCCGAAGGCGGTGTTGAGGATGACATTCGCGGTCTTGCGGCCCACACCGGGCAGGGCTTCCAGCGCCTCGCGCGTCTGCGGCACTTCGCCGTTATGCTGTTCGAGCAGGATGCGGCACATCTGGATGATGTGTTTGCTCTTGGTTTGATATAAGCCGATGCGTTGCACGTACTCACGCAGACCGTCTTCGCCGAGCGCGAGGATCTTTGCGGGAGTGTTGGCTACGGGGAACAGCTCGCGCGTGGCGATGTTCACGCTCTTGTCGGTGGCTTGCGCAGACAGGACCACGGCCACCAGCAATTCAAAATCGGATTTATGCTCCAGCTCGGTGGTGGGGTGCGGGTTGGCGGCTTGCAGGCGCAGGAATATCTCGCGCCGTTTGGCTGCGTTCATCCCTGTGCCGCCTCGGGCAACGCCTCCGCTGCTGGCTTGCTGGATATCCTCTCCGCAGCACGCAGATCGAGCCAGTTCTTGGCGGCGATGATCAGGCCCAGGCCGATGAAGGCACCGGGCGGCAGGATGGCTAACAGGAAGCCGTGATAGTCGGGGATGATGGGGATCACCCAGGCTTTGGCTGATTCGCCGAACAACAGATCGATGCCGGACAGTAGCGTGCCTTTACCCACGATCTCGCGCAGGCCACCCAGCACCGCCAGCACGGCGGTCAGTCCCAGACCCATCATCATGCCGTCGAAGGCGGAGGGCAGGACCGGGTTCTTGGAAGCGAACGATTCGGCGCGCGCCAGCACGATGCAGTTGGTCACGATCAGTGGTACGAAGATGCCGAGCACGATGTACAGGCCGTACAGATAGGCGTTCATCAGGTACTGCACCACGGTGACCAGCACCGCGATGATGAGCACGAACACCGGGATGCGGATCTCGTTCGGCACATAGCTGCGGATCGGCGCGACGGTGGCGCTGGAGAGCGTCATCACCAGTGTGGTGGCGATGCCCAGGCTGACTGCATTGACCAGCGTATTGCTGACCGCGAGCAGGGGGCACAGCCCCAGCAGTTGCACCAGTCCCGGGTTCTGTTTCCACAGGCCGTTGTAGGCGATGTCTTTCATTTCAGAGAGCGTCATTTTGCGGCTCCTTTTTCAATGGGCGCATCGGCGATGAACAGTTCGTCGCGATGTGCTTCGAAATATTGCAGGGCACGATTCACTGCCTTGATCACCGCGCGCGGCGAGATGGTGGCACCCGCCATATGGTTGAATACACCGCCGTCTTTGCGCACTTTCCACAACTCATCCTTGAACAGGCTGCGCGATCTGCCGTCGAAGGTCTTGATCCAGTCGTTCTTGGCGATGTCGATGTAATCACCCAAGCCCGGCGTCTCGTTATGGGCGACCACGCGCACGCCGCCCAGTTCGCCGTTCTGGCGAATCGCCATGATGAGGAAAATCTGACCGCTGTAGCCGTCCGGCGCAATGGCTTCCAGCACCACAGCGACCGGTTTGCCGTCGAGTCGGGCGATATGTGCCTGAGTGGCTTCATCGGTGCCCAGCATCTCATCCGCGGGAACCGTACGTACTTCCTGCATGATGTCGTTATCGTACGAACTGGGCGGCAACAACTGAGAAACCAGTTTCAACTTCGCCTTCTCCACCGTGGCGGCAATGGTGTCGCGCGTCAGATAGTAGGTCGACGACAGAATGGCGGTGCCGATGATCGCGAAGAACACCAGATTGACGGCAGTTTGCAAGGTGGAGCGGGCGATACGTTTCATCGCTTACTCGCTTTCTTGCCGAAGATGCGCGGTTGCGTCCAAGCATCGATCAGCGGTACGCACATGTTCATCAGAATGGTGGCGAATGCCACGCCATCCGGGAAGCCGCCATAAGCGCGGATCACGAAGGTCAGCGCCCCGGCGCCGATGCCGAACAGGATGCGGCCTTTGGCGGTGGTGGGCGAAGTGATCGGATCGGTCAGGATGAAGAACGCACCTATCATGGCCGCGCCGGAGAACCAGTGGAACAATGGCGGTGCGTAGTGTGCAGGATCGATCAGGTTGAACACGCCGGACAAAGCAAACAGGGTGCCAAGAAAGGCCAGTGGCAACTGCCAGGGGATGATGCGTGCGATCAGCAGATAGATGCCGCCCAACGCGAAGCCGGCGGCCACCATCTCGCTGCCCTTACCGGCCAGTCGACCGTAGATCGGCAGGTCGCGGATGTCGCTCACCGTCATGCCCAGATGCAGCTGTGTCTTCAGCGTATCCAACGGCGTCGACATGGTCAGCGCATCCAGTTGCATGCCGACCGGCAGTACTCCGGAGAAGACATAACGCATTTGATCGCCATACGACAGCACGCTTTGCCCCATGCCTTGCGGGCTGAGCCACTGCGTCATCTCCTGCGGGAAGGAGATGATCAGCACGGCGTAGCCGATCATCGCAGGGTTGAACGGGTTGCTGCCCAGACCGCCATACAGATGCTTGGCGACTGCGATAGCGAAGGCGGTGCCGATTACCGGCAGCCACCATGGTGCGAGCGGCGGGATGGATAACGCGATCAGTACGCCGGTGAGCAGGGCGCTGTAATCGGACAGGAAAGGACGCAACGGACGATCGCGCAACTTGAGCATCAAAGCTTCAGTTGCCAGTGCAGAGGTCACCGCCAGGGCGATGGAAACCAGGATCGCCGGACCGAAATACATGACGTACAGCGCGATGCCGGGCAGCAGCGCGTACAGCACACGCCGCATGATGCGGTCGACTGAAAGCGGGCGTGCGATGAAAGGGGAAGACAGCATATCGGTCAGTTTCCTTGGCTGTGTTTCGGCGGTTCGTCATCGGCACCCGCATCGGATGCCAAATTATGAATCTGCGCACGGCGTGCTTCGATGGCCTCGATCTCGGCGCGCTGCTCAGGCGTGAGTGCCTCGGTGTTCCTGCGGACAGCAGCGGCAGCCTGTTCTTTGGCGCGCGCCATGGCGGCATCTATGCGCATCTGCTGAGTGTCGTCGGCATCGGCTGTCGGATCTGTCTGCGTCGGTAGTGTCGCTGCCGCAGCTGCCTTGGCTTCGGCCGCAGCACGTTCTTTCTGTGCCAGACGCTCAGCTTTTTCCTGCTTCTCGCGTTCGATGCGGAACTGGCGGAACTCATGCCGCTCGCGCGCCAGATCGGCCGCGCGTTTCTCCAGGTCACGCGCACGGATCTCGCTCTTGGCATAACGGTAATACTGCACCAGCGGGATGCTGCTAGGGCAAACGTAGGCACAAGCGCCGCATTCGATGCAGTCGAACAGATCGTATTCCTGCGCTTTGCCGAAGTTGTGCGATTTGGCGAACCAGTACAGCTCCTGCGGTTGCAGTTCCACCGGACAGACCTGTGCGCAACGTGTGCAGCGGATGCATGGCACGGGGGGCGGCGGTGGCGGAAACAAAGCATCGCTGGCCGCGATCACGCAGTTGCTGGCTTTCACCAACGGCACGTTCACCGCTGGCAGTTCCACGCCCATCATCGGGCCGCCCATGATGTAGCGATTGGTATCGGGTTTGGCGACGCTCAGCGCGACCAACTCGCTGAACGGCGTGCCGATCAGCGCTTCGTAGTTGCGCGGCTGTTCGACATTGCCGGTGACGGTGACGACGCGCGACACCAGCGGCTCGCCATGTTCGACGGCGCGGTGCACGGTGTAGGCGGTCGCCACGTTGAAACACTGCACGCCGACATCGGTGGGCAACTTGCCCGATGGCACCTCGACGCCGGTCAGCACCTTGATCAGGTGTTTGGCGCTGCCGCCCGGATAGAGTGTCGGCACAGCGACCACCTTGAACGGGTGGCTGCTGTCGTCGACCGCGCGCTGCATCGCGGCGATGGCCTGCGGTTTGTTGTCTTCGATGCCGATCAGCACCGCGTCGGTGCCCAGTGCATGGCGCAGGATCTCGATGCCGCGCACGATGCCATCCGCGCGTTCACGCATCAGCATGTCGTCGCAAGTGATGTAGGGTTCGCACTCGGCACCGTTGATGACCAGCGTGTTCACCACCACCGGATGACTCAACGTCATGTCGCTGGGGAAGACCGCCCCGCCCATCCCCACGATGCCACACCGGCGCAGGTGTTTCTGCAATTCGTCGGAGGACAACTGGCGATAGCTCAGCGGCTGCCGCACGCCCCATTCATCCAGGCCGTCCGGCACCAGCGTTGCACACAGATCCGGCAGCGCCGAAGGGTGGGCGATCTGTTGCAGTTCGATGGCGGAGATGGTGCCTGAGGTCGGTGCATGCACGGAACTGGAGATCATCCCCACCGGTTCGCCGATGAGTTGGCCTTTCAGCACGCGCTCGCCGACTTGCACCACCGGCTTGGCCGCCTCGCCGGCATGCTGGCGGAACGGCACGATCAGTTGCGCGGGCAGCGGCGCAGACATGATCGGCGACTGGGTCGATTCGGTCTTGTGCGTGGGCGGATGGATGCCGCCAAAGAAGCGGTGCAGCTTGATCATGACGTCCGCCTCAATTCGAACACCGGATAGCGCCACTTCCAGTTGGTCAGCTGCTCTTCGATAGGTTCCATGCTGATGCAATCCACCGGGCAGGGTGGCACACACAGCTCGCAGCCAGTGCATTCCGAAGCGATGATGGTATGCATCTGCTTGGCTGCACCGGCGATGGCATCCACCGGGCAGGCCTGGATGCACAAGGTGCAGCCGATGCAGGTCTGTTCGTCGATGAACGCGACGGCTTTTGGTTTTGGTTGCGCGTTCTCACCGAAAGGCTTGAATTCCACGCCCAGCAGTTCGGCCAGTTTGTGGATGCCTTCCTCACCGCCGGGCGGACACAGATTGATATCCGCCTCGCCCTTGGCGATGGCATCCGCATAGGGTTTGCAGCCGGGATAGCCGCATTGTCCGCATTGCGTCTGCGGCAGCACGGCGTCGATCTTCTCTGCCAGCGGATTGCCTTCGACGCGGAAGCGGATCGATGCATAACCGAGGATCATGCCCAGCAGCGCCGCGAGGGCGATCATGATCCACAACGCAGTGATCATTTCACCAGACCCGAGAAGCCCATGAAGGCCAGACTCATCAATCCTGCCGTAACCATGGCGATGGCCGTGCCTCGGAAGATGCCGGGCACATCGGCCCCCTCCAGGCGTTCGCGCATGCCGGCAAACAGCACCATCACCAGCGTGAAGCCGACCGCGCCGCCGAAGCCGAACAGCAGCGACTCGATGAAATTATGAGTGTCCTGCACGTTGAGCAGCGGGATGCCGAGCACCGCGCAGTTGGTGGTGATCAGCGGCAGATAGATACCCAGCACCTGATACAGCACCGGGCTGGTTTTCTTCACCACCATCTCGGTGAACTGCACCGTGGCGGCGATGACCACGATGAAAGACAGCGTGGTGAGATAAGCGAGATCGGGCCCCAGCAGATAGTGGTTGACCAGATAACTGGAACCGGAAGCGATGGTCAGCACAAAAGTGGTGGCCGCGCCCATGCTGAGCGACGTCTCCAGTTTCTTGGAAACGCCCATGAACGGGCACAGCCCGAGGATCTTGATCATCACGATGTTGTTCACGAACACCGTGCCGATCAGTATCAGCAGATAGTCAGTCATTAGTGGGGGCGCGAGGCGCGAAAAAACAGGGGCGGATTATGCGCCGGAACGAGGGGCGCTTCAACCGCCGGTAGGCAATAAGCATATAACTTGCAGGCGGTTGAGGGAGGTCAGGCCTTGGTGCCAGCAACGCGTATAGCCGTCGCACACTCCGTCACTAGTTCCTGCCCGCGATACACCAACCCACTATAGACCTGCACCAGTGCGGCACCCGCTTGTATCTTCTCCACTGCATCCTTGCCATTTAATATTCCGCCCACGCCGATGATGGGCAGTGCGCCGTTCAGTTCTGCAGCGAGTTTGCGGATCAGGGCTGTCGATTTGTCGCGCACTGGCGCACCGGAAAGGCCACCTGCTTCGTTGCCGTGGGGCAAGTGTTCCACGCCTTCGCGCGATAAAGTGGTGTTGGTGGCGATGACGCCGTCAATCTTGTGTTTTGTCAGCAGTTCGGCGATCTGTTTGATCTGTCCATCATCCAGGTCGGGCGCGATCTTCACGGCCAATGGCACGTATCTGCCATGTAGCTGTGCCAGTCTTTCCTGTTCGGCCTTGAGTTGTTCCAGTAGTGCATCGAGTTCGTCACCACCCTGCAATTGACGCAGGTTCTTGGTGTTGGGTGAGGAGATGTTGACCGCGACATAGCTGGCGTGGGCATACACTTTGCGCAGACCGATCAGGTAATCCTCTGCGGCTTTTTCAATGGGGGTGTCGGCGTTCTTGCCGATGTTGATGCCGAGTATGCCTTTGAACTTCGCGCGTTTCACATTCTCGATCAGCGCATCCACCCCGCCGTTGTTGAAGCCCATGCGGTTGATCACACCTTGCGCTTCCGGGATGCGGAACATGCGCGGTTTGGGATTGCCGGGCTGTGCACGCGGGGTGACGGTGCCGACCTCAATGAAGCCGAAACCGAACGCGGCCAGCGCGTCGATGACTTCGCCGTTCTTGTCCAGGCCGGCGGCCAGTCCTACGGGATTGGGGAAAGTCAGGCCCATCACGGTGCGCGGGTCGCTCGCCGGGCGCTTGAACATCAATGAGGTGAGCCCCAGACATTGCGCGGTCTTGAGGCCATCGATGGTGGCGTGGTGGGCGGTCTCGGCATCAAGCGCGAACAGGGCGGGGCGGAACAACTGGAAAAATGACATCTATTGGTCTTTCTTGGAAACGACTGGAATAGGAAACGATTTGCGTTTGAACACTTCGCCGCGCGTCTTGCCGCGCCAGTGTTCGGCGATGACGTCGCCCAGTTGCAGGCAGAGCAGGCCGAACAGGGCGTAGCCGAGTTGCGCGAAGGCGGCGTTGGGCACTTGCACGATCAGCGTGCCGCCGCCGAGGCGGAACGCCAGCACGGCCACGTTGCATACCAGCAAACCGGACAGCACGGCACACAACACACGCCCCCAGTCGCCCGTCGCCAGTTCGGCGAAGATGCTGCGTTCATGCCACAAGGCTTGCAAGGCGATCAGCAACAACAGCGGTGCGAGCCACAGCAACCAGAACAGCGACTCCGGCCAGGCTGCGCCGCCCATCAACCCCAGGAGGGCGAGCGGTGCTAGTAAGTTCACGGTATGGCTGGCCGAAAGCGAGGGCATGGCAGGCAGGCGCGCCAGTCGTTGCAACAGGCCGGGCAGCCCGGCGAGCAGGGTGCGCAATCCCAGCACGGTAGGCAGCAGCAAGGCGAACAGCAGGGTCAGGGTCAGCATGCCCGCAGTATCTAGCGCGGCAGGAGACAGCCAGCTTTCCGCATAACGATTCAGATAGAGCAGCAACCACCCGCTCACTGCGCCCGCCACACTCAGGGCGATCAGATAGCGGCGTTGCAGCTTGAGCAGGGAACGCTGACGGTTGCCGACTTCGAGCGCGATGAATAGCGCCAGTACCGCGCCCAGCGATATCAGCAATGGTTGAACTGGCTGTGTCGCCAGTTCGCCGAAGTGCCAATCGATTTCGCCGCCGGACAGTAACGATCCCGCCAAAGGCAGGGCAAGTATCAGTGATACGAATAGTGCCAGACGGATCAACATGTGCTGTCCTTGTGCTCGAGTCGTTGCCAGTGTCCGTCACGCAGACCTTGCAGGGGTTGGAAAGCGGATTTGTAGGCCATCTTGCGCGAAGCGGCGATCCAGTAGCCCAGATAGAGATAGGGCAGTTCCAGTTTGCGGCACAGTTCGATCTGCCACAGCACGTTGTAAGTGCCATAGCTGGCACCGGGCACATCCGGGTCGTAGAAGGTGTACACCGCAGATAGCCCGTCCTTCAGTACATCCACGATGCTGACCATGCGCAACACACCATCCTCGCGGAAGGCAACCAGCATGCTGTCCACATGGCTCTGCAACAGGAAGTTGCGGTACTGCTCGGGATCGTCGTCGGCCATGCTGCCTTCGGCATGGCGCGCCTGCTGGTATCGTTGGTATAACTCGAAATATTCGGGCTTGTCTTCCAGCGGCAAGAGTTCGGCATGCAAGTCGATATGACGCTTCCAGCTGCGGCGTTGCGAGCGCTTAGGGGTGAAGGTGTTCGCTTCCACTCGTACCGGTACACATTCACGGCAAGTGTCACAACGGGGGCGGTAAGTGAAGGTGCCGCTACGGCGAAAGCCTTGCCGAACCAGTTCGGAATAGACCTGCGCATTGATGAGGAAAGAGGGCGTGGCGACCTGCGAGCGCGCTTCCAGCCCCTCAAGATAACTGCACGGATAGGGCGCAGTCAGATAGAGCTGGATGGAAGAGAGCGGGATGTCGTTGAGCAGACTCATGCGGGATACGGTGTTGGCGCGAGCGGTGTGCAAGTGTACCAATTCCATGCTTGCGACGGTAACCCCTATTTTGCGGGGGTTTGCAGCGTGCGGGCAGAAGTGTAGAGTGCAGACAAAAGAAAAATGGCGGGGGGAACATGCAAGAGAAAAGTCATGAGCCTGCGCAGGCGCAGCGAAGGTTCTGCATCCTGTGCGTGTGGTTCGGGGCGCTGGCCCATCTGAGCAAAGACTCGCGACGGGTCGCCTGGGCGGGAGTGGTGATGGTGCCGCTGTTCTGGTTGCTGGATGGTGTCATAGACGTCTATCTGTTCGGCTTGGGCGAAGCTTTCCACCATAGTCTGTTCGAGATGGAGCCGGTCGAGTTGTACATGCGGCTGCTGGTGTCCGTGCTGTTCGTCTTGTTTGGACTGTATGCCGCCATCCTGCTCGATCGCGCGGAGAAGGCCGGGCATGCACTGCGCGAGAGCAATGCGGAACTGGAGAAGCTGAAGGCGGAGCTGGAGCATCTGGTGGTCGCCGATCCCCTGACCGGCACCTACAATCGGCGCAAGTTCCACGATGTGCTGGATCGTGCAGTAGCCAATGCCGAACGCCACGACCATCGCTTCGCTTTGCTGATGATCGATGTCGACCACTTCAAACTCATCAACGACACACACGGTCATCAGATCGGCGATGAGGTGTTGCGCGGTGTGTGCGAACGCATCAACGAGGCCGTGCGCAGCGCGGACCAGTTGTTCCGTGTCGGGGGCGAAGAGTTCTGTCTGCTGGCGAACGTTGCTGGCGGCGAGGACATCGGGCCGCTCGCCGAGAAACTGCGCAAGGTCGTGGCTGAGCGCCCGTTCCCTGTGGTGGGGAATATCACGGCCAGTATCGGCATCGCCCACTTCAGGGAAGGCGACACGCAGGAAAGCATCTACGCGCGCGCCGACGAGGCGATGTATGAAGCTAAACGCATGGGGCGTAACTGCGTGGTGTCCAGCACAGTCTGATTCACCAATCCGGGCCTTCGAATCGCCACGGCGCGTTCGGTACAGGCTCTGCTGTCAGCCGCGCCACCTCCGCGACGAAAGCCTGACGGGGGATCTCGCGCGCACCGAGGGAGGCGAGGTGCGCTGTGTTCATCTGGCAATCGATCATGCCGAATCCCCATCGCTGCAGTTGCGCGCACAGATGTGCCAGCGCGATCTTGGAAGCATCCGTGCGGCGGCTGAACATCGATTCACCGTAGAACATCTTGCCTATGCTGATGCCGTACAGGCCGCCGACCAGTTCGTTATCCATCCAGACTTCCACTGAATGCGCGTAGCCCATGCGATGCAGTTCGCAATAGGCTTGTACCATCTCCTCCTGTATCCAGGTGCCATCCTGCCCGTCACGCGGCGCGGCGCAGGCGCGCATCACATGTTCGAAGGCTGTGTCGGTGCGGAGTTGGTAAGCGCCGCGGCGCAAGGTTTTCCGAAGAGAATGTGAGATATAACATTCGCGCGGGATCAGCACCATGCGCGGATCGGGGCTCCACCACAGGATGGGATCTCCTTCCCCGAACCAGGGGAAGATGCCGTGGCGATAGGCGTCCAGCAATCGCGCGGGGGACAGGTCTCCTCCGGCCGCCAGCAGCCCATTCGGGTCTTTCAGCGCCTGAGTGACAGGCGGAAAAGGAGTGTCTTCTTGCAGCAGCAGGATCATGGAGGGAGCATAGAACAACTTGCCGGGATTGGCACTGAAAGCGGATGGGGTCTGGGTATATGCCTGTATATAGGCCATACGCCCTATGTGCAGCAAGCCCGAAATGTGCTTATATTGTATCAACCGGGTGCGAGCGTGCAGGGGAGATAACAGTGGTGCTGGGGTTATTTGGCAAAAAATCGGATCATCCGCTGGCGGAGATGAAGTCAGCACAATCGCTGCTGGACGATATTCCCAAGCACGATTCGATCAAGGCGCTGCAGGAATTGTCCGATTGGGTCGAGGCCATCAACGAGCAGGCGGAGAACTTCAAGCTTGACCATCACTGGGCGGTGTTGCGTCTGTACGACCAGGCGGCGCAGGGGCACGTGCGCAAGTTGCTGCACGACTACTTCACGCTGCAAGCGCTCTCGCAATTCCAGGAGAATCGCCTGTGGACATTGCTGGACGGCTACTACACGCAGAGTGATTTCGCTCACTTCAATGTGCTGCAGCGCTATCAGGAAAATGCCAAGGGCGCTTCTGCTGTAAAGCCTGATCTGGCTTTGCTTTGTACGCGCGGCATCGCTGCCATAGGTGGCTTGCTGAAGATGGCGGCAGCACGTTATGCAATGGTGGATCCGGCTCTGTGGCGACGTTTGGCTGCTTATTATCAACTGGCCGAGGCACAGGAATTCACCAACGAGAGTGTCGCAGTCTATCCCGGCAGTAATCTCAGCACCAACGAGGCCTTTGCGGTGTTGATGCTGTGGTACGGCTGCAGTGCCGGCAATCTCAATCCAGTGCAGGAACATATTGCAGAGCGGCTTTTCGCCGCACTGGGCAAGGGCGTGCAGGTGTTCAATGCCTACAACGGCACAGCCCTGTTCGTATTCGATATGGCGCAGCCCACGCCGCCCATGCGCGCCACGGCGGAAGGCACCATCCACCCCGCCTTGCGCTACATCGTGGCCGACAACATGCGGCAGATGCTGGATAACATGGTCAAGACACTGGACAAAGGCATCCTGCCGGACGGCTTGAATCTGTACGGCGCCACATTCGAAGCGGAGTTGGTGAAGGATATCGCCGGGAAATTGATGCAGAGCCTGACCCTGCCGCCGCCCACACGCCGCACGCCGCGCCGCAAGATCAAAGTCAATCTCAAGGTTGCCAACGGTTTCCTCAAGATGCTGGAACACAGCGATGTCGGTTTGAATTTTGGTGCCGACGAAAGCGAGACTTGGGAGATCGAAGATATCAGCGCCACCGGTTTTCGCAGCGTGGTGCAACCTGCACGCGTCGACGGCATCAAGATCGGCGCTCTGGTCGGTAGTAAGCCCGAGAGCGTCACCCACTGGGGGGCTGGCGTCGTGCGTCGTTTAAGTCGCGACCGCGATGGCGCTTTGCATATAGGCGTCGAAGTCTTGAGTCCGCGCGTAGTGGGGGTGCCCTTGCAGGATCGTGCCGTGAGGGGGCCTGAAGGCGGGCAGCTGGGGCTGTATTTGAACCGCCCTGCGGACACCAGCGGTGAAGCATGGCTGCTGATGAAACAGGACACCTATACGCCGCAGCGCAGCCTCAATATGGAGTTGGACGACAAGGCTTATCTGTTGTTGCCGTTGGCGCTGGTCGAGCGGGGAGATGACTATGATCTTGCGCGTTACCGCATGATGGAGCAGGACGCAGGCAGCGAAGCTTAAGCGGAGCTGCGCATGTGCTGGCTCAGCCAGCCCGAGATATCGTCTATCTCTTCCATGCACACCGAATGCGGCATATCGTATTCATGCCAATCCACCTCACAACCTGCATCCAGCAATAGTTGCTGCGAATGCGTTCCCAGCGCATAAGGCACCACCGGGTCTTGCCGTCCGTGCGCCATGAATAAGGGCGTATGCAATCCGGCCTCGCATGCTTCAGCCTGCAGCGTGTCCGCCAGTGGCAGATAGGTGGAGAGCGCCAGTATCCCGCCCAGCCCTGTTTGTCTGCGCAGTCCGCATTGCAGTGCGATTGCGCCACCCTGAGAGAATCCCGCGAGAAAGATGTTTGTCGGTGGTATGCCGCGCGCGATCTCGTGTTCGATGAAAGCATCTATCGCTTGCTGCGAAGCACGAATGCCGTCGCCATCTTGCATGGAGGCATTGTCAGTCCGGTTCCAGCTTGAAGCATCGGCGTTACGGATGTCATACCAGGCAGGCATCACAAAGCCACCGTTGAGCGTGACCGGTATCTGCGGTGCATGTGGAAAGATATGGCGCATCGCGTGCGGCAGTTGCAAAGCTTCCGCCACCGGTACGAAATCATCGCCGCTTGCACCCAGGCCGTGCAGCCAGATCATGCTGTAGCGTGGATTCGGTCCGCTGTCGAAGGCGATGTGACGCAGAAGTTCACTCATGGCTGAGGAATGATCTCGCGCAGCAGTTGGAATATCTCACGGTAGGCTTTGGGCGGCTTGTTGAGTTCCTTCTCTTTGAGCGCATTACGGATCAAAGTGCGCAATCGTTGCACGTCTGCTTCAGGGTGCTGAGTCAGGAATTCGGTCAGTGCATCCGGCTCTTCCAGCATGCGGTCGCGCCAGGCTTCTACCTGATGCAGCCATGCGGTATGTTGCCGCGAATTGCCGCTCCATATCTCCAGCTTGGCCAGAATGGGCGCGGTATCGACATCGCGCATCAGTTTGCCGATGTATTGCACTTGGCGCTTTTGCGCGCCGAACTTGGAGATGCGCTTGTATTCCACCAGCGCTTCGAACAGGCTCTCCGGCAGGTCCAGTTCGCGCCATTTTTCTTTGGAGAGTTCGGTCAGCTGTTTGCCCAGATCCTGCAGGTCGTGCATCTGTTTCTTGATCTTGGTCTTGCTGGGCGGGAGCTCTTCCAGCTCCTCGTCGTGGGTGTTATGCGGTTTCATAGTGGGTGTCGTTTCAGGTCGGTATGTTGTTATGATAGCGCCCCTGCTGCTTGTCCCCGACTGAAAATTTTATGCGCGTGCCCGTAAACACCACTCAACCGACCCTGGATAACCTGCGCCAACTGGCTGCAGATATCGTTGCCTATGCCCGAAAGAAGGGCGCTTCGGACTGTGTGGCCGAAGTGTCGGAAGGCGACGGGCATGCGGTCAGTGTGCGTCAGGGGGAGATCGAGACCATTGAGTACAACCGAGACAAAGGGCTGAGCGTCACCGTCTATCTCGGTCAGCGGCGCGGCAATGCCAGCACCTCGGACTTTTCCAGACAGGCCGTGCACGACACGGTGGATGCGGCGCTCAATATCGCGCGCTTCACCGCCGAAGACGATTGTGCCGGTCTGCCCGATGCCGACCAACTGGCCTTCGAATATCAGGACCTCGATCTGTACCATCCGTGGGGTATCAATGTCGATCAAGCAGTCGAACTGGCGCGCGAATGCGAGCAGGCAGCTTTTGCCGCAGACAAGCGCATCGTCAATTCCGAGGGGGCCAGCGTCAATGCCAATCAGGGTTGTTTTGTGCAAGCCAACAGCCGCGGCTTCAGTGGCGGTTATTTCTCTTCACGTCACAGTGTGAGCTGTTCGGTGATCGCCGGCAAAGGCGACGGCATGCAGCGCGACTACTGGTACAGCGTGGCGCGCAACGCTGCTGAGATACTCAAGGTGGAGGAGATCGGGCGCATCGCCGCCGAACGCACTGTGCGTCGCCTGAAGTCGCGCCGCTTGTCCACCATGCAATGTCCGGTGCTGTTCGAAGCACCGGTGGCCGCCAGCCTGTTCGGCCACTTCGTGCAGGCAGTGAGCGGCGGGGCGCTGTATCGCAAATCTTCCTTTCTGTCCGGTTCGCTGGACCAGCAAGTGTTTTCCGATATCGTGCGTGTCGAAGATGTGCCTGACATCAAGCGCGGCCTGGCGAGCAGTCCGTTCGACAACGAAGGCGTGCGTACACGTCATCGCACCATCGTCCAAGACGGTGTCTTGAATGGATATTTCCTCAGCAGCTACAGCGCGCGCAAGCTGGGTATGCAGACCACCGGCAACGCGGGCGGCACGCACAATCTGATCATCCGCCCGGGTGAACAGGATTTTGCCGGTCTGTTGCGCACCATGGGGCGCGGACTGGTGGTGACCGAATTGCTGGGACACGGCGTCAATCCGGTGACGGGCGATTACTCGCGCGGCGCGGCGGGCTTCTGGGTGGAGAACGGCGAGATTCAATATGCGGTGGAAGAGATCACTATCGCGGGCAATTTGAAGGATATGTATCGCGACATCGTTGCCATCGGCAATGATGTGCTGGTGCAGGGCTCGCGCCAGTGCGGCTCGGTATTGCTGGGGCGCATGTCGATAGCGGGACAATGAAGATCAAGAGGGAGATCGCAATGAAGAAAGTATTGTTGGGCGCAGTCGCCCTGTTGTGGATGCAGATCGCTTGGGCGGAAACGCCGTTGCCAGGGCCGGACGACGTGATCATCGAGGTCCGTGCAGGCGATACGCTGGGGGATCTGGCACGCACTCAAATGGATGTGCCTTCGCGCTGGCGCGATGTGGCGAACTACAACCTGTTACCCGATCCCAATCTGATCGAACCCGGCCAGCAATTGCGTATCAAGCGCATCTGGCTGAAGTCCCGTTCGGGCAGTTTGAAAGTCGAGGTGGTGACGGGGGAGGCGACAGCCAATGGCAAATCCTTGAAGGCGGGTGACTGGATACCGGCGGGTGCCCGCGTGTTGACCGCGCAGGGCGGAGCGTTGCGTTTGCGCATGCCGGACACTTCGCTGGTGAATATGTTGGAGAGCAGTGACCTCAAAGTGGAGAAGTTGGAGCAGCGTGCGGATGGCGTGTTCTCGTCTTTGTTGCGTCTGGTCACCGGGCAGATCGATGCCTTCAAGGCCAAGCATGAAGCCGGCATGGCCGATCTGTCGGTCGCGGGACGCAATGCAACAGTTGGTATTCGCGGTACACATTTCCGTGTGCGGCAGGATGGTGTAGTCACTTTCACCGAAGTTGAGGAAGGCACGGTCGCTTTCGATGCGACGCAGACACCAGTGGTGCTGGCACTGAATGCACGCGAGGGCTCCGTGGCAAACGGACGTGATGCTGCGCAGGTGGTCCCGCTTCTGTCCGAACCTGTCTATCCGGCATTGCCCTCCACGTTCGATACGCCTTATATCGAATGGACGATGGGCGAGCAGGAAGGCGCATTGCGCTATGTTGGCGAGTTGTCGCAGAACGAGGCATTCTCGGCCCAGTTGGTGTCGGTACGCAGCGATGGCAAAACGATCCGCTTGAATGAACTGCCGAACGGGCGGTACTGGTTGAAGCTGCGTGCGGTGGACAGCCATGGGCTGCAGGGCATGGAAGGCAAGATCGGCTTCGAGGTCAAGGTGCCGCCGCGCCAGTTCGCCATGACCAAGGTCTATGTCAGCGGCAAGCAGTTGCAGCTGCGCTGGGTGGGACGCAAGCAGAGCGTGAGCTATCAGGTGCAGGTCGCGCCACATCAGGATTTCCAGCATCTGTTGCTGGATGAGAAGACGGCGGAAAACTGGATCGACATGCCGCGTCCGCAGTCCGGGCGCTATTTCCTGCGCGTGCGCCAGATATTCTCCGGCGGACAAGTCGGAGCTTGGGATGTGCCGATGATGTTCGACGCGCCCTGAGCTTTCGTTCCGGGCTATTGAGACGCCGCCCTGATGGGCGGCGTTTTAGCTTCCGGGCGTGATAAAATGCGCGCCTTTCTTTTCATCTTTAAACTTTGGAGCTATCCATGTTCTCGCGCAAAAACACCCTCGCCGTCGTCGACCCTGATCTGTGGGATGCGATCCAGAAAGAAACCGCCCGTCAGGAAGATCATATCGAACTGATCGCCTCGGAAAACTACACCAGCCCGGCGGTGATGGAAGCGCAGGGCAGCCAGCTGACCAACAAGTACGCCGAAGGCTATCCGTCCAAGCGTTACTACGGCGGTTGCGAGTTCGTGGACATCGCTGAGCAATTGGCCATCGACCGCGCCAAGGCCTTGTTCGGTGCCGAGTATGCAAACGTGCAGCCGCACTCCGGTTCGCAGGCCAATCAGGGCGTGTACGTCTCCGTGCTGAAGCCGGGCGACACCATCCTCGGCATGAGCTTGGCGCACGGTGGTCACCTGACCCACGGCGCGACCGTGAACATCAGCGGCAAGCTGTACAAGGCTGTGCAGTACGGACTGAACGACAAGGAAGAGATCGATTACGACGAAGTGCAGCGTCTGGCTGACGAGCACAAGCCCAAGATGATCGTGGCTGGCGCTTCCGCCTACGCGCTGGTGATCGACTGGAAGCGCTTCCGCGCCATCGCCGACAGCGTCGGTGCCTACCTGTTCGTGGACATGGCGCACTATGCCGGTCTGATCGCCGCCGGCTGCTACCCCAGCCCGGTCGGTATCGCCGACTTCGTCACTACCACCACCCACAAGACTCTGCGCGGTCCGCGCGGCGGCCTGATCCTGGCCAAGGCAGAACACGAGAAGGCGCTGAACTCGGCGATCTTCCCGCAGTTGCAGGGCGGCCCGCTGATGCACGTGATCGCCGCCAAGGCCGTGGCGTTCAAGGAAGCAGCCAGCAAGGAGTTCAAGGAATACCAGATGCAGGTGATCGACAACGCGCGCGTGATGGCCAAGGTGCTGACCGAGCGCGGCGTACGCATCGTCTCCGGTCGTACCGACAGTCATGTGTTCCTGGTCGATCTGCGCGCCAAGCAGCTGACAGGCAAGGCAGCCGAAGAAGCGCTGGGCAAAGCACACATCACCGTCAACAAGAACGCCATCCCCAATGATCCGGAGAAGCCGTTCGTGACTTCCGGCATCCGCATCGGCTCGCCCGCAATGACCACACGCGGCTTCAAGGAGCTGGAGGCTGAAAAGCTGGCGCACCTGATCGCCGATGTTTTGGATGCGCCGACCGATGATGCGGTGATCGCGCGCGTGGTGGGCGAGGTGAAGAAGCTGACCGCCGCCTTCCCCGTATACGGTAACTAAATCGTTTTGAGCGCCGGCCTGGAGAAAACTGCAAGCCGGCGCTTGAAGCTTATCACCCGGTACTTGCAGCGATGAAATGTCCATTCTGTAAGCACGATGACACCCAAGTGGTGGATACGCGATTGAGCGAAGAAGGCGACAGCATCCGTCGTCGTCGTCGCTGCCTGTCGTGCGACAAACGATTCACCACGCACGAAGTGGTCGAGCTGCGCATGCCGCAGGTGGTGAAGCAGAACGGTACACGCAGCGAGTTCGACGATGATCGTCTGCGCAACAGTTTCACGCGCGCGCTGCACAAACGACCGGTGCCGACCGAGTTGGTGGATGCGGCGATCGGGCATGTCACCCAGACGATATTCGCCTTCGGCGAACGCGAGATCCCGTCGCGCCAGATCGGCGAGCTGGTGATGAAGGAATTGCTCAAGCTGGACAAGGTGGCCTATATCCGTTTCGCCTCGGTGTACAAGAGCTTTCAGGATGTGGCGGACTTCACCGATGCGGTGGATGCCATGCGCAAGCCGATTCGTCGGCGCAAGACGGACTGAATATGATGTCGGCGGCCGATAGTCAGTGGATGGCGCGGGCGCTGCAACTGGCGGCACAGGGCTTGAACACGACCTCGCCCAATCCGCGTGTCGGCTGCGTGCTGGTCAAGAGCGATGAAGTCATCGGCGAAGGTTGGCATGTGCGGGCAGGCGAGCCGCATGCGGAAGTGCATGCCCTGCGCGCAGCCGGGAATAGCGCGCGCGGAGCGACGGCCTATGTCACGCTGGAACCGTGCAGCCACCACGGCCGCACCCCGCCGTGTGCGGAGGCATTGGTTGACGCGGGTGTGGCGCGCGTGGTGTGCGCCATGCAGGATCCCAATCCGCAGGTGGCCGGGCAAGGCATCGCGCGTTTGCGTGCAGCCGGTATCGCAGTCGAAAGCGGTCTGATGGAAGCGGCGGCGCAGGAACTGAATGTTGGTTTTGTGTCGCGCATGTCACGTGGTTCGCCCTGGGTGCGCAGCAAGATCGCCGCCAGCCTGGATGGACGCACCGCGCTGGCGAACGGTACCAGCCAGTGGATCACCGGCGCGGCGGCGCGGCAGGATGTGCAGCAATGGCGGGCACGTTCCTGTGCAGTGTTGACCGGCATCGGCACGGTGCTGGCAGACGATCCGCAATTGAATGTGCGCATAGCTACCGAGCGGCAACCGTTGCGCGTGGTGCTGGATAGCACGCTGCGCATGTCGCCATCGGCGCGTATGTTGCAAAGCGGCAAAGTGCTGATCTGCACCGCATCGCAGGATGCAGACAAGCGCGATGCATTGGAACAGCAGGGTGCGGAAGTATCGTTGTTGGCCGATGCATCAGGGCGAGTCGATCTGTCTGCCGTGATGCGTGAGCTGGCGCAGCGCGGCATCAACGAAGTGATGGTCGAGGCCGGTCGTGTGCTGAATGGCGCTTTGCTGCAAGCCGGACTGGTGGATGAATTGGTGTTGTATCTGGCACCGCAGATGTTGGGCGATGCCGCACGCGGCATGGCGGACTTGGGCGAGTTGCTGCGACTGGAGCAGCGCGTGGAACTGGCTTGGCGCGATGTGCGCCGGGTGGGTGAGGATCTAAGAATCACAGCGGAGGTAAGACATGTTTAGTGGAATCATCGCAGACGCCGGCATGATCAAGACGGTCGCGGATCGCGAAGGCGGTCTGCGTCTGACCGTGGCGACCGAAGTGTTGGGTATGGACGATGTCGCGCTGGGTGACAGCATCGCGGTGAACGGTGTTTGCCTGACCGTGATCGAGGTCGATGGTAATGATTTTACGGTCGACGTTTCGCGCGAGACGCTGGATTGCACCACCGGGTTGGAGCAGCAAGGTGGACACGTCAATCTGGAAAAAGCGATGCGTCTGTCCGACCGCATCGGCGGCCATCTGGTCAGCGGTCATGTGGACGGCGTGGGCGAGGTGGCAGCGTTCAACGACATCGGCGAAAGCTGGCGTCTGGTGGTGCGTGCACCGCAGGCACTGTCCAAGTACATCGCGGTGAAGGGCTCCATCACCATCAACGGCGTGAGCCTGACGGTGAACCATGTGTCGGGCAACGAGTTCGAGGTGAACCTGATCCCGCACACGCTGGAAGTGACGACATTGAACGAATTGGAAAAAGGTAAGCGCGTGAATCTGGAGATCGATCTGATCGCGCGCTATGTGGAACGCATGATGCAGGCAGAGAAAGAACAGAACACATGACAGACGTTGCACCGATCCACGAGATCATCGAAGAGATACGCGCCGGCCGCATGGTCGTGCTGGTGGACGAGGAAGACCGCGAG